>CAMLRX010000046.1 GCA_946482545.1 uncultured Flavihumibacter sp.
ACATCTGCGGCAAAAAGATGTGCAGTGATGGAATCTAGCGAGGAACCCTTGGGGTCATAGTATATCGTTGCGGTCCTTTTTCCGTTGACCAGCGGGAAAGGTGTTGCATGGGAATAAACGGCAAATAACAGAAAGAAAAGGAATGTGCAGGTGGTTGACTTGTTCATATTGAAGGTGCATGCGATCAATCCAAAGATAACGTGAAAGCTGTTGGCAAGGCCTGGTTTTTTCATTACAGATCCGGTAAGCCGATTCCTCACAAAAATGAACAGCAATGAAAAACGAATCAATGGACAAAGCAATACTGGCCTGCCTCTCCTGCATGCAGACCTGCAACTGGTGTGCTGCTGAATGTATCCGTTTGGCCGATGCAGGTCATGTGGCCTGTGTGGAAAAATGCCTGGATTGCGCATCTGTCTGCACAACCTGCGCGGCGTTTCTTTCCCGTGGTTCTTCTTTTGGAAAGCCGGTAATGATGCTGTGTGCTGAAATTTGTACCGCCTGCGCGGAAGAATGTGAAAAGCATGCGCAACACCATGACCACTGCAGGATATGCGCGGAAACTTGTCGTGCCTGCGCCGAAGCGTGCCGGGCCTGAAGGGTGTCGCATTTCCCCTGAAATTGGTCGGAACCGCACCGCCTGTTGCATGCAGCATAGGAGTAGGTTTGCTCATACAAATCTTACTGTTATGGTACGTGACCTCCTTGCGGAACTTGACCGCAGCACAATTGAATTCGCGGAAACACTCACGCAGTTTTCTGCCAGACAACTGAATGCTGTTCCCGCCTCCGGTGGCTGGACGGCAGGACAGGTGGCTGAACACATCCTCCTGTCTGAAAGTGGCGTGCCAGAATTGCTCCACGGCCCAACGGTTGAAACCATGCGTAAGCCAGACGAGAAGGTGGCCACCATCAAAAGCATATTCCTGAATTTTGACATGAAGATGTCTTCACCGGAAATGATCCTGCCATCAGAAAACGAAAAAAATCTTTTGATACAGGTGAGCAGCTTCCTTCAAACACGGAAAGCCATCCGGCATGCGATCGCTACGTTGGATTTCTCGCATTCCTGCACAGCCTTCCCTTTCCCGGAACTCGGTGTTTTCACCCGTTGGGAATGGGCATGTTTTGTGATCTGTCATGCGCGAAGACATACCAGGCAAATGCAGCAGATCTATGAGATACTTAACGGATAGTTTTTTTGTGAACCAGCATCCTAAAATAATAGCATGACGAAAGAAGTGATAGCAAAAGCGTTTTCCACCGGAGAATTTGAAAAGACCTATGATTTTATCGCTGATGATGCCGTATGGGTAGTGGTGGAAGAAAATACTTTTGAAGGCAAACAGGCCATCATTGAAAACTGCGAAAAGGTGAGCGCTTATTTTAAAGCTGTAACCACTGATTTTAAAACCTTCCACGTGATCGCAGACGAAAACAATGTGGTGATTAACGGAACGGCGGAGTTCTTGCGCAACAACAAACGTGTTTCATTTGTTTACGCCTGTGATATCTATGCGTTTAATACAGAAGGTCAGGTGCAGCATATAACCTCCTATTGCATTCAGCGGAAGTAATGACATCAACAGCCTGATGGCTGATATTTGCTGTGCTTCTTTGATACGGGGGCTACTTGCGCGAACTTTATTAAGCCAGCACAATCGCGTCTTTGTTGTATTTGTTTTTATAAGCGACAGGCGATAATCCGGTGGTTTTCCGGAAGATCGTCCGGAATGCTTTCATATCGGAATAGCCCACATCGTACATCACTTCGTTGATGTTCTTCCGGCTGGTTTCAAAACTTTTCTTGGCGGCTTCCATTTTTACCCGCTGGATGTATTCAATTACCGTGTTGCTGGTGGCTTTTTTGAAGCGCCGTTCAAGGCTTCTTCTGCCCAATGCCAGCATATCAGCCAGTTGGTCCACGGAAATTTTTTCGGTGAAGTTCTTTTCAATGAATTCCTGTGCCTTTCTGATCTCGGTGTCGTCATGTTCCTTCTGGCCGTTGAAAATGATGAAGGGGGACTGGCTGTGCCGGTCGATATCGATCATGAAAGACTTTGCGGTGATTACGGCTATCTCCCGCCCTGCGTATTTCTCCACGAGGTAGACCAAAAGATTGAGGTAAGAATAAGCGCCTCCGCTGGTATAGATGCCTTTGTCTTCGGTGAGGATGCGGTCGTCTACCAGGTGTGCGTCCGGGAACATATTTCTGAATTCATTGGCGAACCGCCAGTGCGTGGCGCATTTTCGCCCGTTGAGTAAACCGGTTTGGGCGAGAAAGAAAGAGCCGATGCAGAAGCTGGCCACTTCGGCGCCATCCTGGTATTGTTGCGTGATCCAGGGGAGGAATTCCTTGTTCATAGCGAAGGCTTCGGGCATCTGACCGAAGAGTGCCGGTATAATGATGAGGTCTGTTTTCAGTACTTCTCCGATCAGGAAATCCGGGCTCACGGTAAAGAGTCCGTTCCTTTGTTTGGCGGCGCGGGTAAGCCCCACCAGTTTGATGTCGAAGATCGGGTCCCTGCCCATTTCCAGCATCATACTGTTCACTTCCGAGAGCAATTGGTAGGAACCTTCGATATTGGTAAGGCTGCTCGTGCCTCTTGGAACGAGTATGGATACGTGTTTCATCGGATGGCGTTTGGTATTGGCAAGAGCGGCAGGTTGAACAATAAATATACGGCATAAAAAACTGCCGGAGCACGCGCTTTTATTTTCCCGTCAGGTCGTAGATTTCCTGGATGTTGTGCAGTATTTTGGGGAAGTCGAGTTCAAGGTCCTTCAATAACCCGGATTCTAGATCGAACACCCAGCCGTGCACTACAGGATAACCATTTTTCAGGAAGCCCTGTTGTACGGTCGCGAGTTTGGTAACGTTGATGCATTGTTCCTGCACATTCAGTTCCACGAGGCGGTTGTAGCGCTGGCGTTCATCTGTAATGGCGTTCAGTTCTTCCTTGTGCAGGCGGTACACGTCACGGATATTGCGCAGCCAGGGATTGAGGATGCCCAGGTCCTGTGCCTGCATGGCGGCTTTCACGCCACCGCAGTTGTAGTGCCCGCAAACAATAATGTTCTTCACCCCCAGGTATTTCACGGCATATTCGATGACGGTGAGCACGTTGAGGTCGCCGGCATTCACCAGGTTGGCGATATTGCGGTGTACGAACACTTCTCCCGGCTCCAGGCCCATCATGTCTTCCGCTGTTACACGACTATCGCTGCAGCCGATGTACAGGTATTCCGGCTCCTGGGATTGTGCGATCTTCTTAAAAAAATCAGGATTCCTGCCTGTTTTGGAAGCCACCCATTGGCGGTTGTTTTCGAAGATTTCTGCGTAGGTAGTCATGAAGAGGATTTTTATGGGTTCAAAAATATGGATTCCACGAAAACGAACGGCACTTGTATGGTAAATACCTGTAATAAAGGGGTTTAGAGGAAAACTTGTTCATATCGGATACTTTGCTATCTTTGCCGTCCTGAAAAATACGGAGACGTGTCCGAGTGGTTGAAGGAGCACGCCTGGAAAGTGTGTATACGGGAAACCGTATCGCGAGTTCGAATCTCGCCGTCTCCGCTTAGCAGCCCGCAAACTCAACGATTTGCGGGCTTTTTATTTTAGGTATCAGGCCATTTTACCTGCCTTTGGCGGATATGGAATCTAAGTATTGTATTTTTCCCTAGTTTGCACTTTCTATCCAGTTACAGATTTTGTTCCCCAATCAACCATACCAAGAAACTGCGCTCCTGAAACGTATAGCCGAAGGGGATCATGCCGCATTCCAGACATTCTTCCATTTACACTATACCGGTCTTGCCTTTTTTGCACAAACCATTGTAGGGGAAATGACCGATGCCGAAGACCTGGTGCAGGATGCTTTCGTGCGTTTGTGGGAGAAAAGGGACACGCTGAAGGAGCAGGGAAACCTCCGGTCCTTCCTTTATACGGTGGTTAAAAACGCCTGCCTTGATTTCCTGAGAAGGGCTGCCCATCGCTCCGCACGGCAGGAGGAGTTTATCTATTTCGCTGAAAAGGAAGATACTTTCCTGGAAGCCGCGGTATTGAAAGAGGAACTGCTCCGGCTCGTGTTAAGTGAAATAGAAGCACTCCCCGATAAATACCGCCGTGTGATTGAACTCATCTTCCTGGAAGGCGCAAGTTATAAAGAGATCAGCGCCAGGCTGGAAATACCTGAACCCGCCATACGCAAACAAAAAGAACGGGCGCTGAAGATGCTGAACCAGGCCGTGTTAAAAAGAGCCGATCTTCCCATAGTATTAATTACCACCCAGTTATTTTTTTTATCGGATTTTGTCACAAGCAGATGATGCGTGCGTATTAAGGATACATCATGCGTGAAACAACAATGAACGACGTTATCCTGGAATTGCTTCGTAAGAAAATAGCACAAAGTACGCTGTCGGATGAAGAGCATGCGTTGCTGGAGCAATGGGCGGATGCGTCACCTCATTTCCGGGAGTTGCTGGAACGAGCTGGCAACGATGCTTTGTTGATGGCCGATCTTACTGAAAGGCACGCGCTGGATAAAACGCAGGCCTGGAGCAAGGTGGCTGCGAGGATCGGAGTGGAGGAGCCGCGTTTAGCCCCGGTACGCCCTATGTTTTTACGGAGCCGTTGGTGGGTGGCCGCTGCGCTGGTGGTGATAATGGCCGGAGCGACTTACTTTGCTTTGTATCAGAAAGAAAATAACAAAGGCGCAATAGTACGCAAGGAAGTCATTGATGTGCCACCTGGACACGAAGGAGCAGTGCTTACACTCGCAGATGGTTCAAAGGTGTCGCTGGATAGTAATAGCAATATGGTAGTCGCTTTGCAGGGAGGTGTGACCGCGAAAGTGGTGAATGGGGTGCTCAGGTATGAAGGTGACGGCAATGAAGTAGTGTACAATACCATGAGCACACCAAGAGGTAGAAAATTCAGTGTGGTTTTGCCGGACGGAACAATGGTGTGGCTGAATGCGGCAAGTGAAATCAGATACCCTTCCATGTTTAAGGGCGGGGAGAGGCTGGTGGAACTGAAAGGAGAGGGGTATTTTGAGGTGGCTAAAAACGCGGCTATGCCCTTCCGGGTAAGCCTGAGCGGAAAAGCCGAGGTGGAAGTGCTGGGAACCAGTTTTAATGTGAAGGCTTACACCAACGAGTCGTCCATCCGCACCACCCTGATTGAAGGATCGGTATTGGTACGGCGGGGAAAAGAAGAAACAAGGATGCGTCCGGGTGAACAGGCACGCATAGCCGAAAACATATTTGTCTCGCAGGCGGTGGATATTGAGCAGGTGATGGCCTGGAAGAATGGTTTGTTTAACTTCGATGGTGCCGATCTTAAAGAAGTGATGACGCAGTTGGAACGGTGGTACGATATTGAAGTGGTGTATGAGAATGAGGTGCCGGCCGCTACTTTTTTCGGAAAAATAAGTACACGCAACAGTTTGCAGCAAGTGCTTTCCATTCTTGAGAAGTCTGAAGTGAAATTCCGTCTGGAAGCAGGCAACCGGTTGGTGATCACGCAATAATTTTCATTTGCCATATTGTATATCAAACGCTTTCTCGTCCACCGCAGGTGGATGAGTGGGCAGCCATTATATGAAATTGTCGGGTAGACCCTGAAAAAAAACCCGCTTCACTTGGCCGTGAAGCGGGGATGATTTTCCGGCATAAAAACCGGGAAACCGATGGCCTGAGTGCTTGGAACCACTCTGGTCATTGTTCAGGTCGATTCGAATGAGTTTGTCGTCATTTTTATTCAACCAAAACCAAGCACAAATTATGAAAAAAAACGCTTTGCGTACCGGGGCTTCTGTGGCTGATGGCCAAAGAAACCCGTGGCAGGCATCCGGATGGGGGAGCTACAGGCGCTCAGGCGCAACACCTGCTCGTCCATCGGTTACAAAACTGCTGTTAATGATGAAAATGCTTTCATTTTTCCTGTTGGCGGGATTCCTGACCTGCCACGCCGGGGGCAATGCCCAGCATGTAACACTTTCAGGCCGTGGCCTCACTTTCCGTGAAGTGTTCCGCGCCATCGAGCAACAAACCGGATACGTGGTGTTCGGGAAACAGGATTTCCTGCCCAAAAACAAAAGGGTTACGCTCAACGTGCGCGATGTTACCTTGTCGTCCCTGCTGGAGAAAGTGCTCGATGGGCAGGGTGTTACTTTTGAACTGGACGCTGGTACCGCGAGTATTATTCTTTCCCGTAAACCAACCTCAGCTAACCCGGAAATAGATAGTGTTCAGGCAGTACGGTACATCCAGGTGCGCGGACAGGTGCTTGATACTACCGGAACCCCGCTTGTGGGCGCGTCTGTTCAGGTGAAGGGGAAATCAAAAGGTGTGGTTACAGGTGCCGATGGCTGGTTTTCTATAGAAGCGAAAGAAGGCGATATAGTAGTGGTCTCTTTTGTTGGTTTTCAGCGGCGCGAGTTGCCCGTGAATAATGTGGAAGGAAACTGGGCAGTGGTGCTGCTGCCTTTGCAAAATAAAATGGAAGAAGTGGAAGTGGTATCCACCGGTTACCAGCAGTTGCCGAAGGAACGGGCCACAGGCGCATTCACTTTCGTGAGCCGTGAAATGCTGAACCGGAGTACCGGACCGGATATTCTGACCAGGCTGGAAGGAATTACCAATGGATTGTTGTTCAACAGGACAGGAGCCATTGGTGAAGATGTCGGTGAATTTCAGTTGGAAAGCAGGGGACGCGCCACCATCCTGTCTGAGTCTTCTCCTTTGATAATCCTCAATAACTTCCCCTTCGATGGCGATATCAGGGACATCAACCCGAATGATGTGGAAAACGTAACCATCCTCCGCGATGCCGCCGCCGCCTCTATATGGGGTGCCAGGGCCGGAAACGGTGTGATCGTGATCACCACTCGGCAGGGACAATACAACCGGAAAACGGAGATATCGGTTTCAGCCAATACTTCCATTACTTCAAAACCCGATCTTTTCTATGACAGGCAGTTCATGCCATCAGCAATGGTGATGCAGATCGAAAAAGAAAGGTTCCTCCGTGGTGATTGGACGGTGAACGAAATGTTTATGAAAGCCGCCTTCTCTCAATATGCGGAACTGCTCATCAAACAACGCGATAACCTGATCAGCGAAGAAGCTTTCCAGGCAGAAAAAACACGGATGGAAAATACCGATATCCGGAACGATGCACTCAAATACCTGTACCAAAACGCCATCCAGCAACAATATTCCGTTGGCATCAACGGAGGCAGCGATGTAAACAGGTACTTCTTCTCCGTTGGTTACGACAGGAACCGATCCGGCATGATCGGAAACGACAGCCGCCGCCTCACCCTCAATATGGACAATACCTTCCGGCCGGTAAAAACCCTGGAAATCACCGCCCGCATGAATTACACAAAGGGTATGTCAAGCAACAACGCCATCAACATCACCGATATGGGGCGCGGAAGCGCCGGCATCCGCCCTTATTACAGCCTCGCCGATGCGAATGGAAATCCGCTCCCTGTAGAAATGTACCTGCGCACCGCGGCGCGCGAAGAGGCGGAAAGCAAAGGCTACCTCCCCTGGACTTATGTTCCCCTGGAAGAAGTGAAACTTGCAGACAATACCGCTTCCAGTTCTTTTCTGAATCTCTCAACCAATATCCGCTACCAGTTCGTAAAGGGCATAAGCCTGGATGCGACCTACCAGTATATGGAGTCTAAATCTTCATCCAGGTATTATTATTCTCCGGAAACTTACTATGTAAGGAACCTCGTGAACAATTTTACGCAGCCCGATGGTTCAAAGCCCATCCCTTATGGGGGGATACTCAGGTTGGGAAGCCCTACCGAGCAGGTGCAACATTCCGCACGGGCGCTCCTCAACGGTTCTAAAACAATGGGGGACCACAGCATGATGATTTTGGGCGGCGCGGAACTCAGGCAAATGACGGACCAGAATTTCCCCGGAACTATATTGTACAACTACGATGAAAATCTCGGAATCGGTACATCAGCAATGAATTTTAATTTGCCTTATCCCACGTTCTCGGGAAGCCCGTCGAACATCCCCGGTTCCAATGAGATGCCCTACTACTTTATGGACAGGTACCTTTCCTACTTCGCAAACGGTTCGCATACTTTCCGGTCTAAATATATACTGAGCGGAAGTTTCAGGTGGGATGGCTCGAACCTGTTCGGTGTGAAGGCCAACCAGAAAGGAACACTATTGTGGTCAGCAGGGGCGAGCTGGGATATTGCTTCGGAAAAGTTTTTTAAAGCAACCTGGGTGGACCATCTCAGGCTGCGCACCACTTATGGAAGCAGCGGAAATGTGAACAAGGAAGTGTCCGTTTATCCTGTGATCAGGTACAACACTTCTTTATGGGCCGATCCGAATCTCGCACAGTCTGCCAGCATTATATCTCCGGGAAATCCGTCGCTTAAATGGGAGCGTGTGGCCACATTGAATCTGGGCTTCGATTGGTCGTTCTTCAATAAACGGATAAGCGGCACGCTCGACCTGTTTCAGAAAGATGCCAACGACCTTATCGGAGACGCGTTCATCTCTCCATCCACCGGCATCAACAGCACGAACGTGTTCCTCAATGCGTACCGTTACAATTATGCATCACTGCGCACCAGGGGGATAGACCTTCAGGTGACCACGAAAAATACAACCGGGACTTTCAACTGGCAAACCACCTGGTGGTTCAACCTGGCGAAAGATAAAGTGAAGGCGTATTACAATGGTTCCACGCTTACGGGGCTCAATTATGTAAGGCTCGCCGGTTTTAGTTTGCCATTGGAAGTAGGGAGCGCAGTCTCCGGGGTTTACGCTTTTCCATGGCACGGGCTTGACCCCGCGAACGGGTCCGTGATCATCAAAAAAGATGGTCAGGTTACTACTGATTATGCCGCTTATCTGGCCGATCTGAAGAAGGAAGACCTCGTGTATGTAGGTGTTACCACCCCGCCTGTATTTGGCTCCATTCTGAACAATTTTGAATGGAAACGACTGCAATTGAGTGTACTGCTGGCCTGGAAAGCAGGCTATGTCTATAGCCGCAGTTCCGTGTTCCCGGGGCAGGAATACAACAATGATTTGTCTTATCATGCCGACCTGCTGGAAAAATGGAAACAACCGGGTGATGAAAAGTTTACCTATGTTCCGGCAGGAGGAGGGCTGAATGGTTACAACTTGTTTGAAGCGGATATATACAGCGGATCGGAAGTATTGTATTCACGCGGTGACCATATTGCCATCCAGGATATCAACCTGGGTTATGCGCTCGCTTCCAGGCGTTCTTCACCAACATTTTTTAAATCGGCCAGGATATTCCTTTATGCCCGGAACCTCGGATTTTTATGGAAGGCCGACAAAAATAACGTGGACCCCAATACGCCAAATGCCAGGTATCCCCAACCGAAAATGTTCAGTGGAGGAGTGCAGCTTGCACTCTGATTCACTTTTAAATTGTTAGAACTCATGAAACACGCTATCTGCTATATCTCTGTTTTATTGCTGCTCCTGCTTACGGGTTGCGGCAAGGAATTTCTTGATGTAAAGTATTCCAAAACGCTTGAGGTGCCCCACCGTATTGCCGATTTTCAGGCCATCGTCGATTTCAACTTCCTCACTTTGATGGGGGGCGGTTCCGCGCATACCCTGGCTGCCAATGGGAGCGATGAATACATGATGACGGATAAAAAATGGGCCGAAATAGCCACTGGCACCAGCGCTCATCTAAGGCATATCTACACCTGGGCCAAAGAGATCGATATGCTCCGGTACGAATCCATATCGGACTGGAACGCGTCCTACACGCTGATCTTTCAGGCTAATCTCGCAATAGATGGACTGAATAAAATTCAACCCGGTAACAACGAACGCGCAGCCTGGGAACTGGCTAAAGGACAGGCGCATTTCATCAGGGCATTACGGTATTATCACCTGGCGCAACAATACGCGTTCCCGTATTTGAAGCATGAAGACAATCGTTATGGCCTACCCCTGCGCCTTGAACCAGATGTAACACTGAACATACAACGTGCTTCCGTGCATGCAACATATCAGCAAATATTGAAGGATGCGGAAGAAGCGGCCGCACTGCTCCCAATTTTAAACAACCGGAGCAACTACCTCCGGCCTGGAAAAGCTGCAGCCTTCGCCATACTGGCAAAAATTTACCTTCAGATGGAAGCGTACGAAAAAGCTGCTGAGTACGCATCGAAATGCCTGGAACTCCGTGGCGGACTGCTGGACTTTAATACACTGGATGCAGCCAATCCCGATAAAGCGTACGATTATACGTTTGAATTTGATTACGGTGTAAATAATCCGGAAGTGCTTTATTACACCACTGCAGGTGGCAGCTACAGCGAGGCGCTGTATGTTCAGATCAACCAGGACGGGGTGGTATTTGATCCCGCTTTGATGGCGCTGTATGAACCTGGTGATCTGCGTTATCCTGTTTACTTCAGGAAGTATTTTGATATGGACAATTTCAGGTACCTCGTGTTCAAAGGTTCTTATGCGGGCTACAGCTATTTTACCGGTCTGGCCACCGATGAGATATACCTTCTAAGGGCTGAATGTAATGCCCGTTTAAACAAAACGGAGGAAGCGCTGGACGACCTGAATCTGCTGCTGAAGAACAGATTCGACCCGGCCCATTACCAACCGGTTACTGAAACAGATAAAACAGCATTGCTCCGCCTCATCTTCCGCGAAAGGAAAAGAGAACTCCTGTTCAGGGGGGTAAGGTGGGAGGACCTGCGCAGGATGAATAAAGACCCAGAACTGGCGCAAACACTGGTACGGGAAGTGGGCGGACAAAGATTTGAACTCGTTCCCAACGATAAGCGGTACACCTGGCCCATTCCTTTGTCTGAAGTTCAATCTGCAGGCCTGGAGCAGAATCCACGGTAGTTTTTTGGTGTTAAGAACAACGTTCCGGTCCCTGTTAATGGACGGAGTGGCCATGCTTTGCCGGGACATTCCGCAAAAAATCTAATCAACTAAATAATTAAAATGAAACAATTATTTTCTTTCAGGCAGTTCCTGTTGGCAGGCTTGCTGCTTTCCGGAACAGATTTACTGGCGCAGGAAGAAAGGCCCTTTACACTCTCCGGGCAACTCAGTGCTTTCCGTGAGGGAAAAGTGTACCTGATGGTTTTTGACCGTGGGCATGGAAGAAGGGAAGACAGTTGCACACTGGTGGATGGAAAATTCAGTTTTAAAGGTGTGTTGCACAACCCTATTCCTGAAGCAATATTAAGTATGCCCGTTCCCGCTACTGAAGCTGAACTGGCAGCCAACCCGTTTGCAGGAAGAAGCAACCGGATGATGTTGCTCCCTGCCGGAAACACCAACGCCGCCGGGAACAGCTTGGAAGACCTTTCATTTTCCGGAAATACTACCATAAATGAATATGCGAAGCTGGAAACGGCAAGATATCCTTTCGACGAAACGATGAAAACGATCGGTAATTATTACAGGGAAGTGGCGGATGGTCCGGGCTTCCCGGGAAAGGAAGACACGCTCCTTCAAATCCAGAAGCAGGGGAAACTGAACTGGGAAAAACGGGAAGCCGTTGAGCTGGACTTTTGCCGCAGAAACCCCAACTCGTTAATTAGCATGGCCCTGCTGAGGTCGAAGGCTGAACAACAGGAACCAACCCATATAGGTGAATTGGAGCAATGCATCGCAGTGCTTTCACCTGAATTGAAAAACAGTCCTGACATGCAGCAATGCCTTACCAGGTTAAAAACCCTGCGTAACCTTGCCATCGGGAAGTCCATCGTGGATTTCAGTATGCCTGATACCCTGAACAACTTTGTTTCGCCTGCATCGTACCGGGGTAAATATGTCCTGGTAGAATTCTGGGCAAGCTGGTGTGGTCCATGCCGGATGGAAATCCCACACCTCCGCGAAACGTATGCCGCCTTCAGCCACAAAGGTTTCGAGATACTGGGCGTTTCGATGGACGACAATAAGGAGAAATGGCTGAAGGCGCTGGCGGAAGAAAAGATGCCCTGGAAGCAGGTATCTGACCTGAAAGGATGGAAAAGTGATGTGGTGAAAATGTATTCGATACAGGCCATTCCACTGAACTTTCTCGTGGACCCGGATGGCGTTATCGTGGCATCGAACCTTCGTGGTGAACAGCTTGCGGAGAAGTTGAAAGAACTTATAAAATGATCGGGGAAAGAAATTTTTTAAACATTGTGCTGAATAACCTCAGTGTATAAAATCAGAAAATCATGAAAAAAATCTTGTTGCAAACGACCACCGTTGTATGCCTGTTCATAGCAGGTATAACTTCGGCATGGGCAAACACCGGGAAAAAATCTTTTGCGCTGAAGGGGACATTGAAACAGGTTAAATCAGGGAAAATATACCTGATGCAGGAAGCTACGCTGGTGGAAAGGTTTCAGCATCCCGAACTACTGATCTCCGACAGCACAATGGTGGTGGATGGAAAATTTAGTTTTAAAGGCGAACTCAATAGCGATGCGGTGTATATGTACCTTACTATGTCGGTGCCCGCCAGTAAGGCTGAACTGGAGCAGGATCCGTTTGCCGCGCATACGATCCGTTATTTTTACCTCTTTGCCGGAAAAACAATCGCCTCCGGTAACCGGCTCAACGACCTGGTATTTTCAGGCAACAAAGAAATCGCTTCATTTAATGTGCTGGATGAAAGGCTGAAACCTGTGAAATCAGCTTCGGACCAGGTGTTCAGAAAACAGTTCAGGTTTTCCAATGCACTTGATATGCCCGGAAGAACAGATTCCATTGGCGTATGTTTGATGCTGAATGATAGTCTTAGAAAAGTACAGGACCATATTGAAGCGGATTTCATAAAACAATATCCTGCTGCTTTATTGAGTGTTACCCTGCTGGCCAACAGAAGCAAACAGGCTGAGGCTGCTGATGCCGCCACAATCATTGCCTTACTGGACCAGTTATCCCCTTCGTTAAGCGCCCGGCCCGATATGGTGGCCATTCGTCAACGGATGGAAGAACTCGACCGCCTGGTGGTAGGGAAAAAATTGCCGGAATTCAGTTTACCGGATACTACCGGAAAGTTGATCCCGCTTTCAGCTTATCGTGGGAAGTACGTGCTGGTGGAGTTTTGGGCGAGCTGGTGCGGACCATGTCGCTCTGAAATCCCCGTTCTGAAAGAAAATCACACTGCATTCAAGGCTAAAAATTTTGACATCATCAGCATTTCCATAGACGATAGCCGGGAAAAATGGTTGCGGGCGCTTCAGGAAGAAAAACTTCCTTGGATGCAGGTGGCTGATTTAAATGGTGGAGACGGTGCGTTGGCGAAGCAGTACGGGATCAAAGCCATACCACTCAACTTTTTACTGGATCCCGATGGTGTTGTGATTGCCCGTGATCTCCGTGGTGATGCGCTGGGCAGGTTCCTGGAGTCTGTTATTTCTAAATAACCCGTATTTGAAAATTAATAAGTTAACCATGAAAGTTACCCTTGCTGTCCTTCTTTTTTTCACCTCCGTTTCTTCGTTTGCGCAAGGTGTTGTTTTTGATGAAACACATTCCTGGGCGGAGATAAAAGCGCGTGCCCGCAAAGAGAACAAATACATCCTGCTCGATTGTTATGCGACCTGGTGCGCCCCTTGTGTGGAAATGATTAAAAACGTTTTTTCCAGGGAAGATGTGGGCGCGTTGCTGAACGAAAAATTTATAACGGTGAAGGTGCAGACCGATAAAACGGAAAAAGACAATGCGCATGTGAAGTCGTGGTACGCCGATGGTGAAACGATTGCCAGGAATTATGAACTTGTTTCACTGCCCACTTTCCTGTTTTTTTCACCGGATGGTACATTCGTGCACAGGCTTCCCGGCACCTACGATGCGCCAACCTTTATAAAGTTGTGTACGGAAGCGCTGGACCCCGAAAAACAGTATTTCGCGCTGCGCGACCGTTATTTGAAGGAAGGGAAAACAGATCCGGTCCGGTTGAAAAACCTTACGCTGCTGGCATCGAAAGTATTTGCGCAGGACGATGCAAAAATGTTCGCCATGCAATACCTGCAAACACAAAAAGATATTTTTACGAAGGAGAACATCCCATTTATTTTTCGCTGCGCGAACGCCAGTCGTGAGAAGGGATTTGATATCCTGGTTAAAAATTCCAAAAAAGTGGATGATGTGATGTGGCCCGATGCATCGGGTGAAATCATAAGGCGGGTAATTAAAAAGGAAGAAATCGATACGGTGCTGTTTGGCGGGCATATACCCCAATGGGAAGCACTTGAACAACGGTTGAAAAAGAAGTATCCCGTTTACGCAGACCATGTGTTGCTGGAAAGCAAAGTATTTTATTTCCTGATGAAAGGCGATCGGGTAAATTTAAAACCTGTCCTAAGGAATTTCATGAACCTTTATGGCACTTATGCAAAAGGGAGAGAACTGGACCAATACGCCAGGATCATACTGCTGAACAGCGAAGATAAAACTGAATTGGAGGAAGCGCTGGAATGGAGTGCCCGCGCTATTGTGGTGAATGAATTTTCTTCGCGCTGGTCATCAGTTGAGGAAGATAAAAGAACCGGGATCGTTGCATTTGTTGTAAATGATCTTGGTTTATTGCTGAATACTTATGCATTGCTGCTGCACAAACTGGGAAGAACGAATGAGGCAATTCCTTTCCAGGAAAAGGTGGTTTTATTAGCGGGAGACCAGGAGAAAAAACTTTACATGGAAGAGCTTTCTGGAATGAAGTTGGGGCAGAAGATACATTGAAAGGTTATCTTGCCCCCATGAATCCCATTTTCCCCGCTACCTATTCCACCCTTGATCCCGAAGCATTGGCGCAATTGGTTACAACGTATTATGCGCTGGGCAATACGCAATGTACATTCCTGGTGCGTGGCGTGGGGGATACCTATCTTGTAGAAGCGGAGAAAATCCAATACATCCTTAGGGTGTACAGGTCCACACACCGTACCCTTCCCCAGATACAGGAAGAAGTGAACCTGTTGTTACACCTTAGGCAGGCGGGTGTTTCCGTTTCTTGCCCGATTAAAAATACCGCTGGCGAAGCCATCATGGAACTCAATGCTGTAGAGGGTCTCAGGTATGCGGCACTATTCAGTTACGCGCCCGGAAAAACGGAGCGGAGGCCGAATGAACACCAGTTGAAGAACCTGGGCAGAGAAGTAGCAGGGTTCCACAACGCCGCTTCCACAATTCAGCAAGGAAATGCCCGGTGGACATTCGATTTCAATACTACCTTGTTTTCCCCGCTCGAAAGATTGAGACCCGTATTTTCTGACGATCAGGAAACCTATATTTGGCTGAAACAAATGGCCCAGCGGGTGGAAGAAAAGTTTTCGCAGATGGATACGTCGAACTTCACCTGCGGCTATTGTCATTTCGATTTCCTTCCGAAGAACTTTCATTTTGATGGCGGGGAGGTCACCCTTTTTGATTTCGATTTTATGGGCTATGGCTGGCAGGTAAATGATATCATGTCGTTCTGGCAACACCTAGTACTGGAAGTGTACACCAACCGGATGACGCAGTCCGATGCGGATAATGCTTACCGGGTTTTCCTGGAAGGATACGCGGAATACCGCACAGTAAGTGAAGAAGAACTGGACGCTGTGCCTTACCTCTCATTGGGTTTCTGGCTTTTTTATATGGGGTTTCATACCACGCACGATCAGTTCAGGGTATTCACGCAACCGCCGTACCCAAAAGCTTATGCGGGTATAATCAGGTATATCGTGGAAAGATGTTGGAAGGCTTAGCTGAATAACCTACCGAACGATGAAGGGAGTGACACAACGGAAGCCGGGACTTGTTCTGGCGACGGTAAGCCCAAAAGGTTAAAATTATTTCCGGTCAATATCCAGTATCTCGTCTCCATCCAGCATCTGCTTCAACTCGGCTTTAGTGAAGAAAGTAAGTTCTCCGGAGTATCCTTCATTCCCTTTGGCTTTCAGGTCTGCCAGTCCGGTCACTTTATTGGTTTCATAAGCACTTACATCTACGATCACGGAGTCGCCAGCTACTTTTGTTACTTTGTACAGGGTGTATTGACCAGATCCGATCTTGATTTCAAAAACGTCTTCGGGTTTTGGCTCCTGAATCAGGATGGCATTGCGCGTATCTTTCCTGTTTTCGCTGATCACGCCAATGGAAATAAGTATGGCGAGCAGTGCAAGTCCGGAGAAAGCCCAGATTGGTGTTTTACCTGTTTTGCCGGTTTCTTCGGAAGCCATTCTAAGCGCATCGCTCATTTCCTTTTTCTCCAGGACCTGCTTGCAATTCGGACATTCGGTATACACAAGTTTCCGCATGGGGAAAAACGGTATCCAGAATACATGCGCATACTTTTGAATGGTGACCAGGTTCAGCCGGTTATTCGAACAGTTAGGGCAACTGGTTTGAATGGTTTCTACTGCAATTTGTTTTGCTTTGCTTCCAAAGATGATCATCGCGTTCGGTTAAGGGTTGAAGGTTGTATGGAAAGCAGGAAAGATAAATAGGGGATGGCAGATATTAGAGTTTAAAGGTTATCTTTTTATTATGCTATGTTAATTTATAATTTTTCATCATTTGCTCCACCCGCTTTTTGATCCTGTTTTGCAGTACGCTAGGTGCCAGTACCTTCAAACATTCGCCAAAAGCGAGCAGCTCTTTTTCCAATTCAAAGTTCAATACCACATCCAGCCGGAGTATTACCGATTGCGCATCTTCTTTCAGAATAGTCTGTGAAGGATGAATAGGTTTGGTTTTCACATAAGGCGCATGGGCGGCATCTACTTCCAGAATTACTTTGAAGGCGCGGTCGCGTTCAGATTTGGTGACGCCCAGCAGGTCGGAGAAATACCGTTCGAAAGGGATGCCTTTGTAGGGAACGAATGGTTCATAAGGAAGTTGCTGGAAACTGATGATCCTGTCCAGTGCAAGCGTAATGAGCTGCGCATGTCGTTTCTCGTGGGCGATCAGGAACCAGCGGTTGCGGTATTCTTTCAGGAGATAGGGGAAATATATTTGCTGTGCGGGGTGTTTTGCTTTGAAAGATTGGTATTCGATGAGCAAAGATTTTTGCTGAAACACCGCCTGGTACAGCGGGTTGAGGTGCTCCAGTCCTTTCAGGAGCGGGTTTTGCTCGAACTGAATACAGTTTTCTCCTTGCTGTGCTGATTGGTTTACATGGCTTTCCAGTCGTGTCACCATTTCATTGAAGGCATCGAAATAGCTGAATCCTGAGAATTGTTTCAGGATGCCCACCACTTCTTTCATCTTTGTAATATCGGCCTTGTTTACCGGGTTTTTTGTGATGCTGAAGGATGAGTCTTCATAACAATAATATTTTTTCTCCCGCACCACGATAGGTGCGTTGTAACCGAGCTTGCTGCTGCGCATCACCTGGATATCGGCCTGTATCGTACGTTTGCTTACACCTGAATCAATACCTTCAGCTTCGTAAAGCGTTTCGCTCACTTTGTTTACAAGGTCTTCGAGTGTCCATTTCCGGTATTTGTTCCGGAAGCACTCATCCAGTGTTTTGTAACGGATCAGGGCCAGTTTGTGGATCGCCATAAAAATATTTTCGGTGTGAATGTAAGGCAAGTTGAAAAAGTACTGCGCAATAAAGTTGCGTAGATTTTAAATGAGCAAATGAAATTCTTTATTTTCCTTCCAATAAACATTGATTATCAAATAACTGTGTTTTCCTTTTAAAATATATTTTACTGCGCAGATAAGCTGCACTACAACAGGAACATCTTTGCAACGAGCAGGTAAATAAACAACACGGCACATACCTTGCGGTTATCCCTGAAAGGCATAAGCCTCCGGGAAACAAGTGCTCCAACGTTGCGTCTGCGAGGCTGCGAGGCTGCGAGGAACGAAGCAGGAAGCAGGAAGCGGGAAAACGAAGCAGCGCGCCGTTGCGAGCAACCAAAAAAGTGTTCAACGCTGCGAAACATGTCTACTAACGGATCAATTGTAAAAAATGGAAAAGAAAATCACCGGCGAAACCCTTAAAAACGCCGGATTTAAAGAAGGAAAGATACTTGGAATGATCCTGGAGCTTTCCCACCAGCTTACCACACTGGAAACTGAAGCGTTGATGGCCCTTTTGACCAAATTGAATCAATACCCGGAAAACTTCCTCGACGATCCTGTTTGGGGAGCCGTGGCCACTGCTATGGTGGAAGAAGCAAACAGTCCGGTTTCGAACGAGATTCCCCTTGCAGAAAACGCTGCTGCCTTCGCTGTTTACGGAGAAGCATTCATTGAACCAGGAGCCTACAACCAAATGAGCACAGCCATGAAACTTCCGGTTACGGTTGCCGGCGCCCTGATGCCCGATGCCCACCAGGGTTACGGATTGCCTATCGGCGGTGTATTAGCAACCCGAAACGCAGTGATCCCTTACGGCGTAGGCGTGGACATCGGCTGCCGGATGGCCTTATCTATCACAGATATTCCCGTTGATTTTTTCCTGGAAAACCAGGCGAAATTCAAACGTGAGCTGATCGCGCAAACAAAGTTCGGTGCCGGAAACAGTTTCCGCGGGAAAGAAATGGCTGAACATGCGGTGCTGGAAAGTGAGGTGTTCCGGGAAATCAAAACAGTGGCTGCTTTGAAAGATAAGGCCGCCGCGCAACTGGGTACTTCCGGCGGAGGGAACCACTTCGCCGAATGGGGGATCATGGAATTCACGGCGCACGACGAAGCCATGGGGATAGCGAAAGGAAAATACCTCGCTTTCCTGACGCACTCGGGCTCAAGAGGATTAGGGGCCACGATCGCTGGCCATTACACGCGGCTTGCAAAGGAACTGTGCGTGCTGCCGAAAGAAGCCGCCAACCTGGCCTACCTGGATCTTAACTCCGAAGCCGGACAGGAATACTGGCTGGCCATGAACCTTGCCGGTGATTACGCCTCCGCCTGCCACGCGGTGATCCACCAGAAAGTGCTGCATGCAGTTGGCGCACAGTTGCTGGGAAAAGTAGAGAACCACCACAACTTCGCCTGGAAAGAAAACCTGAACGGAGAAGAAGTGATCGTACACCGGAAAGGTGCCACGCCCGCGGGAAAGGGTGTGATGGGAATCATACCCGGAAGTATGACCGCGCCAGGTTTCCTGGTGCGTGGTAAAGGAGAAGCGCAGGCTGTTTTCTCCGCTTCCCATGGCGCCGGTCGCCGGATGAGCCGCACACAGGCTTTTAAAAGCATCACCAAACAAGAGATGCGAGATGTGCTGAAGGCGCACGGCGTTACCTTGATAGGCGCGGGTTTGGATGAAGCGCCTATGGCTTACAAAGACATCTACCAGGTAATGAACGCACAAACAGGATTGGTGGATGTTGTCGCAAACTTTGTCCCCAAAATGGTGCGTATGGCCGACGATGGGAGCCGGGAAGATTAGACAATGATAGCCGCCAGGCCAAACCTCGCATTAAAATCTATTTAACATACGGAGATTTCATATTTCAAACCATTGTACTAATTTAGCCACTTCAAATGAAGTGGCTATTTAGAATACTTTTACCCCTCGCCGTTTTCCTTTTCTCCGGCAATCATGCTTCGCAGGCAACTGCGTACCATGAGGTGAGGGCCTGTGTCCCGTCATTGAAGGTGGACCATGCGCGCCAGCACTTCAAAGCACAACTGCTCCCCATCTGCGCCAACGATGTGCAGTTCCGGAAAGTTCCCGCTGAACAGGAGATAGCATTCATTGTAGCAGAAGAAACCGAAGACGATACATTTCAATGGACACTCCTTAAAAAATCGAAACTTTTCGGTTACGACCTCGTTTCTATCTTCGCACCTTATTACCCCGGATATTCCTTCTTCTTCATCGATCGCCTGCCATTTACCGCACACCTTTCCCGCACTGCATCCCTCCGCAGCAGTCTGTTGCAGGTTTTCAGAATATGATTTCTTCTTTCTTCTCGCTATCCCATACCCGCCTGTAACGGGTTGATCCTTTATTATTTCTACTACCTCCCAGGTAATTAAAAATTTCTCCCGATCATGAAGAATATGTTCATGCTGATGAGCCTGTGCGCCGCATTGACCTATGTCGGCTGCGCATCGCACCACGAAGAAAAAGAAGCGGAAACAAAATATACCGTAACCACACCCCTGCAAATGGATACTGCCGTTGTAAGGAATTATGTATGCCAGATCAGGTCCATACAACACATTGAATTGCGGGCCCAGGAACGGGGCTATCTCCAGCAGATATTTGTTGATGAGGGCCAGTATGTGAAGAAAGGGCAACTGCTCTTCCAGATCATGCCACAACTGTACGAAGCCGAGGCGCAGAAGGCCCGCGCCGAAGTGGAATTCGCTGAAATCGAATACCAGAACACAAAAAAACTGACCGATAACAAAGTAGTTTCTCCCAACGAACTGGCTATGGCCAAGGCGAAGCTCGCCAAAGCGAAGGCGGAACTGGGTTTAACGCAGGTACACCTTCAGTTTACCAGCATCCGTGCACCCTTCGATGGCATCATCGACCGGTTTCTCGTCCGGCCCGGAAGTCTGCTGGATGAAGGCGACCTGCTCACCAGTCTGTCCGATAACAGCCAGATGTGGGTCTATTTTAACGTGCCGGAAGCGGAGTATCTCGACTATGCTTCCAAAGAAAGGAAGGAAAAGCTCCAGGTGCAACTGCGCATGGCCAACAACGTGCTTTTCCCTTATACCGGTGTGGTGGAAACCATCGAGGCCGATTTCGACAACGAAACGGGCAATATCCCCTTCCGTGCTACTTTCCCCAATCCGAAAAAACTGTTGCGGCACGGCGAAACGGGGAATGTTTGCGTAATGGAACTTCAGAAAAACGCCCTGGTGATCCCGCAAAAAGCCACTTACGAGGTGATGGATAAAAAGTTCGTGTATGTGGTGGACAAGGATAAGAAAGTGCACGCGCGTGAAATCAACGTGGGCGCTGAACTGGACGATTTGTTCATTGTGTCATCCGGCCTTTCCCCCAACGAACAAATCCTGCTGGAAGGCATCCGCAAAGTGCAGGATGGCGACCGCATTGATTTTGAAGTGGAGGCCCCGCGCGAAGTAATGGCCCACCTCAAATTGCCCACCCAATAGTTTGCTCACACAAAATGAAGTAGATGTTTAAGAAATTCATACAAAGGCCGGTGCTCGCCATTGTGATCTCGCTTGTGATCATATTTATGGGCGCCCTGGCCATTCAAACGCTGCCCGTTTCTCAGTTTCCCGCCATCGCGCCACCCATGGTGGTGGTGAACGTGGCTTACCCCGGCGCTAGCGCACACGTGCTCGTGGAATCCGTGCTTATCCCCATGGAGAAGGCCATCAACGGTACGCCAGGCATGAAATACATGACCTCCGACGCCACCAGCGCCGGTGAAGCAACCATCCAGGTGGTATTCGACCTGGATACCGATCCAAGTCTGGCCATGGTAAACGTGAAGACACGGATCGAACAGGTCACCAACCGCCTTCCGCCACTGGTGCAAAGAGAAGGTCTGGTGGTGAGTTATACTTCTCCCAACATGCTCATGTACGTGAACGTGTTCAGCCACGATAAAAAAGCGGATGAGAAATTCCTCTACAACTTCGCAAGCGTGAACATCGTGAATGAACTCAGCCGGTTGAAAGGCGTTGGCGCCGCGCGGATCCTCGGAAGCAGGCAGTATGCGATGCGGATATGGCTGAAACCCGACAGGATGCGGGCTTACAACGTTTCCACCGATGAAGTGATGGAGGCGCTGGCAGAACAAAGTGTGATCGGTTCACCGGGAAGACTTGGCCAGAGCACGGGAAAAAGATCGCAGTCGCTGGAATACGTGTTGACTTATTCAGGTCGTTACAACAAGACCGAACAATACGAGCAGGTGATCGTGCGCGCCACGCCCAACGGTGAAATCCTGCACCTGAAAGATATCGCGGATGTGGAACTCGGCAGCGAGTTCTATGATATCTATTCCAACCTCGACAACCATCCTTCCGCGGCCATCATGTTGAAACAAACCTATGGCAGCAACGCCAGCGAAGTGATTAAAGAGGTGAAAGCCAAGTTGGAAGAGATCAAAAAAACATCGTTCCCACCCGGCATGGAATACCAGATCAGTTACGATGTATCCCATTTTCTCGATGCCTCCATCGATAAGGTGATGCACACGCTGGCCGAAGCGTTTATCCTGGTGGCCATCGTTGTGTTCCTGTTCCTCGGCGACTGGCGTTCCACGCTGATTCCCACACTGGCGGTACCGGTATCGCTGATTGGCGCGTTCATGTGCATGAAAATGTTTGGACTCACCATCAACCTCATCACGCTGTTCGCGCTGGTACTGGCCATCGGTATTGTGGTGGACGACGCCATCGTGGTGGTGGAAGCCGTGCACGCGAAGATGGCCGAGGAACATTTGTCGCCGTATAAAGCTGTAAAGAAAGTGCTGAACGAAATCAGCGGCGCCATCATCGCCATCACCCTGCTCATGACGGCGGTATTCGTGCCGGTAGCGTTTATGTCGGGGCCGGTGGGCGTATTCTACAGGCAGTTCTCCATTACTATGGCGTCTTCTATCGTGATCTCGTGTATCGTGGCGTTAACGCTCACCCCGGTGCTCTGTGCGATGATTCTGAAAGATACGCATGCGCATCCCCGTAAGCGAACGCCCGTAAACCGTTTCCTGGATTGGTTTAACCGCAGATTCGACGGGCTTACCAACCGCTATACTTCGTTGCTGCGCAGGATCGTGCACAGGCGCACCGTTACTTTTGCATTGCTCCTTGCTTTCTGCGGCGGCATCTGGCTCACCACGCATACGCTGCCTGCGGGCTTTATCCCGGGCGAGGACCAGGGCATGATCTACGCCATCATTCAAACGCCGCCCGGCTCCACGCTGGAAAGAACCAATGATATTTCGCGGCAGTTGCAACAGGTAGCCGAACATGTGGAAGGCGTACAATCCGTTTCAGCGCTGGCAGGTTACGAGGTGCTGACGGAAGGACGAGGTTCCAACGCCGGAACATGCCTCATCAACCTGAAAGACTGGAAAGAACGCAAGCATTCCGCGCGCGAAATCATCGAGGAGCTGGAACATGACGCGAAAAATATTCCAGGCGCCACCATTGAATTTTTTGAACCCCCGGCGGTTCCGGGATATGGTGCGGCGGGAGGTTTCTCACTCCGCCTGCTGGACAAAACGAATACCGGTGATTACAAGGAATTCGAAAAAGTGAACGATTCGTTTATGGCCGCATTAAAAAAGCGGAAAGAACTCACAGGACTGTTCACCTTCTTTGCAGCCAACTATCCGCAGTACGAACTGGAGATCGACAACCAGGCTGCCATGCAGAAAGGTGTTTCCATCGGGAAAGCGCTCGATAATCTTTCTATTCTCATCGGCAGCACTTATGAACAGGGTTTCATCCGCTTTGGAACATTTTTCAAAGTATATGTGCAGGCATCGCCCGAATACCGCGCGCTTCCGAAAGATATCCTCGATCTCTATGTGAAGAACAACCGCGATGAGATGGTGCCGTATTCCGCATTCATGAAAGTGAAAAAAACGCAGGGGCTGAATGAGATCACTCGTTTCAACATGTATACTTCTTCGGCTATTAACGGTGCGCCCGCGAAAGGTTTCAGCAGCGGCGAGGCGATCAGGGCCATACAGGAAGTGGCGAAGCAAAACCTGCCCCGCGGCTACGATATAGATTGGCTGGGTCTTTCAAAGGATGAAGTGGAACGGGGCAACGAGGCGTTATACATCTTCATCATCGTGCTGGCCTTCGTATATATGGTACTGGCGGCGCAGTACGAAAGCTTCATCATCCCGCTCTCGGTGGTATTATCGCTTCCGGCCGGTGTTTTCGGGGCATTTATGTTGCTGAAACTGATGGGCCTTTCCAACGACATCTATGCGCAGGTAGGATTGGTGATGCTGGTGGGCTTGCTTGGAAAGAACGCCGTGCTGATCGTGGAGTTCGCGGTGCAGAAGAGACAGGAGGGCGCCACGATCCTGGAAGCGGCGATTGAGGGCGCGAAAGTGCGTTTCCGACCCATCCTCATGACCTCGTTCGCCTTCGTGGCCGGATTGATTCCGTTGGTATTTGCCACTGGTCCCGGGGCATTGGGCAACCGCACCATCGGCGCCTCTTCGGCGGGCGGCATGTTGCTGGGTACAATATTCGGTGTGGTCATCGTACCGGGATTGTACTACATATTCGCTTCGCTTGCGGATGGCCGTAAGCTCATTAAGAAAGAAGACGAAGTTCCTTTAACAGAAGAAATGATGCACCATGGTAAAAAGAAACACCACTAAATATGCAGTGATCGCCTTTCTGGCGATCACTTATACCGCTTGTAAAACACCGGAGATTACCGGAAGAACGGAAAATAAAGCAACGCCGTTGGCCTATAACGACAGCACTGCTCCAGATACCGCGAACATGGCTTCCGCCAACTGGAAACAATTCTTTTCAGATCCTTACCTCACGGCATTGATTGATACCGCCTTTAGTAATAACCAGGAACTGAATATCACATTACAGGAGATCGAAATCAGCCGGAACGAAATCCGTGCCCGCAAAGGCGAATACCTGCCTTTTGTGGGCGTGAAAGGAGGGATGGGCGTAGATAAGGTGGCGCGGTACACCAATATCGGCGCGATGGAGGCCAATACGGAGATCAAGCCGGGGAAAGAAATGCCGGAGCCGCTAGGCGATTTTGGCGTAGCGGCTTATGCCACCTGGGAAGCGGACATCTGGCACAAACTGCGGAACGCGACCAAAGCTGCATCGCTCCGTTACCTGTCCACCGTGGAAGGGAAGAACTTCATGGTCACCAATATCATCTCCGAAATTGCTGCTTCCTATTTCGAATTGCTCGCGCTGGATAACCAACTGGCTATTCTGCAGCAGAACATTTCGTTACAGGAAAACGCGTTGAAAGTAGTGCGTTTACAGAAAGAGGCCACGCGGGTTACTGAGTTGGCCGTGCGCCGCTTTGAGGCGCAGTTGCTGAGCACACAAAGTATGCAGTACACCATTCAGCAGCAGATCGTTGAAACGGAGAACAGGATCAATTTTCTCTGCGGAAGGTTCCCTGGCCGCGTGAACAGAAGCTCCATCGGTTTTGATAACCTGGTGCCCACGGCCGTATATGCCGGGCTGCCCGCGCAACTGCTGGCCAACCGGCCCGATATCCGGAAGGCCGAACAGGAACTGGAAGCCGCGAAGCTGGATGTGAAAGTGGCCCGTGCGCGTTTTTACCCATCACTGGGTATTTCCGCGGCGGTGGGATACCGTGCTTTTAATCCTGCGTACCTCGTGAAAACACCGGAGTCGTTGCTGTATTCCCTTGCGGGTGACCTTGTCGCCCCGTTGGTAAACAGGAACGCCATTAAAGCGGCGTATTATTCCGCGAACGCGAAACAGGTACAGGCGGCTTTCGGATATGAACAAACTATATTGAATGCGTATACCGAAGTGTACAACCAGTTGTCGAAGATCAGTAACCTGGAAAAAACCTATGGTCTGCGCTCGAAACAGGTAGAGGCCCTGGCGCAATCGGTGGACATCTCCAATAACCTGTTCACCTCCGCGAGGGCGGATTATATGGAAGTATTGCTTACACAGCGCGATGCTTTGGAGGCTAAGTTTGAACTGGTGGAAACGAGGATGCAACAACTGAATGCCGTAGTGAGCGTGTACCGGTCGCTGGGAGGTGGCTGGAAATAAGGTAATGGTACCCAGTGGCACCCCTGTCGCTGCGCTGCCGGGTACCGTCCTTTTCCGTAATTTAGCGGGTATAAACCCTGCGCATGAGCTTACCCGGTAAACAGTCTGAACTGCTGAAGTTCGATGAGATGAAGAAGACATGGCACCAGATAGCCCGCTATAAAGAAGGTGATCCGGACCCTTCCTTTGAACTGGAAGTGCATAAGAAACTGCTGAACATATTTCACGTAGGCGACTATTTTTATTACATCGTGAACCTCGGCAGGGTGGACATCGAGTTCATGAGCGAAAATGTGACGAAGGTCATAGGTGTTAAGCATCCTTCTGAATATACCGTGGAATACATTTATGAAAATGTGCACCCGGAAGATAAAGGACGTTTCATCTCGCACGAACAGAAGGTAACGGCGTTTTTCAACCAACTATCTCCCGACAAAGTAATGAAGTACAAAGTAAGTTACGACTACCGTATGCGCCGCAAGGACGGAACTTACACCTGGATACTGATGCAGACCACCACCATCCAAACCGATGAATCCGGTGCGGTGATCAGAGTGCTGGGCGTTCAAACAGATATCTCGCACCTGAAAACGGACAACACACCTTCCGGATTGTCGTTCCTCGGGCTGGAAGGAGAACCATCTTTCTACAATGTTCCCGTTGACCAGGTTATTGAATTGCCTTCCCGTGAATTGTTCACGCCCAGGGAAAAAGAAGTTTTACGTTGCCTCGTGCAGGGCCTCACCAGCCAGGAGATCGCAGAAAAAATGTTCATCAGTAAACAAACGGTTGACCGTCACCGCAAGAATATGCTCGCTAAAACGGGGTTGAGAAATAGTCTGGAACTCGTGAACTTCGCGTTGCGTGAGGGAAGGTTGTAAACAGTCGTTCTTCTTGATAATTATCAAAATAACAACCAAATAACAACAGCCTTGCGCCCGCACCTGCCATATATTCATACCTTGCCACTTCAAATGCATTGAATGGGTTTCGCTTCAACGATGGATGCCAGGGCAAAGCGCACCACGCTTCTTACAATATCCTTACTCTCCGGAGCCTTACTGGTTTCCCTGAGCTGGACTTTTGGCGCTCACTTCATGTTCTATCCCATCCTTTTTATCGCTACCATTATTCTACTGTTTTCCATTAGGCTGAAAAAGAATGCCAGACTAAGTTTTGTGCAGGGCGCTATTATGTTGAGAACGCCGTTTTCCCGCCGGAGGATACCCCTTCAGCAGATAAAGGCAGTGTCTGAACTGAATGGATTAGAACTGGCCGGCACTTTCCAGGGCTCCGCTAAATTCGGATTCCTTGGTTACAGGGGATTTCTTAAGCACGATAAGTTAGGACGCATTACAAGTTATGCGACCCGCCGCGACAATGGCGTGGTGCTCCACCTCTTCAATGGTGAAACCCTGCTCCTCACCCCGGACGAATGTCCGAAATTTCTTTCCCTCCTCCGTCTCGTGAAAGGGAACACACTCTCTGCCGCCTGATTTTGTTGAAAGATTTCGGAAAGTATCCGGTCGTTACCTAAATTTCAAGGATGCAAAATCACGGCTGTCGTATCTTACTTCTGCTATTTTCATAACCCGTATTTTGACCATCTATTTTTAAAGTCACGGAAACTTTATAAAATTTTTAAGAAGTTTTTGTTACTTTAATGAAAACCTTTTAGATTTGGTTTAAAATATAATAAACTAAACCCCTTCATGAATCCCAAGAAATTGAAATATAAAAGGGAGGTTATTAGTAAACTATATTTTTCAGGAGAATTATCATCTACCGATCTGAGTAAGCTGATAGATAAGAGTATTCCGCTTACCACCAAGATACTCGGTGAGTTGATGGATGAAGAGGTGGTACTGGAAACCGGGCACGCTTCTTCTACAGGTGGGCGGCGACCAGTGATGTACGCGTTGAAAGAAGATGTTTATTATATCGTATGCGTGGCGCTGGACCAGTTTGTGGCGCGCATCACCATCACCGATATGCAGAACAGGTTCGTGAAGCCGGTGGAGAAATTCGAACTGGCGTTACCGAGAAATCCGGATGCACTGGAAGCGCTTACGGATTGTATCAAAGAATACCTTTCCACCAGCGGCATTTCCAGGAAGAAGATTATTGGAATAGGTATTGGTATGCCGGGTTTTGTGGACGCGAAGAAAGGGATCAATTATTCCTTTATGAAAACGAGGGGGAAATCGATCTCCCAGACCATTTCAGAAGCAACCGGGTTACCGGTTTACATAGACAATGATTCTAGTTTGATCGCTTTGGCGGAGTTGAGGTTTGGCGCGGTGAAGCACAAGAGCAATGCAATGGTGGTGAACATTGGATGGGGAATAGGTTTAGGCATGGTACTGAACCGCTCCCTTTTCAGAGGGCAGGAAGGTTTCGCCGGTGAGTTCAGCCATATCCCATTGTTCCAGAATGGAAAGATGTGCAGTTGCGGAAAAACCGGTTGCCTGGAAACAGAAACCTCCTTGCTGGTGATCATCGAAAAAGCGAAAAAAGAACTGGAAGCGGGAAGAACCTCTATGATGCAGTTAATGCCCATGGACCATTACGAGCAGGCAAGCGAGACGATCATCTCCGCAGCGATTGAGGGTGACCGTTATGCCATTGAATTGTTTTCAGAAGCGGGTTATAACATTGGACGAGGACTTGCCATACTGATCCACCTGTTGAATCCTGAAGTTATTGTATTGAGCGGAAGAGGCGCGTCGGCCGGCAAAGTATGGTTAGCGCCCATGCAGCAGGCCCTGAACGAACACTGTATTCCGCGATTGGTGATGCACACGGGCATGGAATTGTCTACGCTGGGGTACAATGCTGAACTGATTGGAGCCGCCGCCCTGGTAATGGAAAATTATGAAAGCAGAGATGTTAAAAAGAGTTTGAATGCCGATATAAGTGTAGCCTGATGTTGTTGGCGGATTCCCCTGATAGAGAAAATTTGTGAAGAACACCCTCGTACCTTACTGGATTACCTGAGGCATGCGCTTTATGGTAAATACTGACAGATGATTTTTCATCTGCAGGAATTTTTTTGCCTGAAAAGGCGAACGGATTTTTATTTCGTCAATCAAAATAAACCAAAATGAAGAAGTACTTACTGCTTATGCTATTGTTACTTCAGGGAGTTTCGCTGCTATTCGCCCAAAGCCGGCAAATAACCGGGAAAGTCCTTGATGCGGCAACAAGAACCGGGCTGGGGGGCGTTACCATACAGGTGCGTGGCCAGCAGATCATGGCACTCACGGATGCCGACGGTTCTTTTACCATGAATGCTCCCGCCGGAGCCGTTGTGCTGGAAATCAGTTATGTAGGCTATAAAACAGAAACGCTTTCAGTAGGAGCAGGAACCAATAATGTGTCCATTGATATCGAGCCTGCCGAAGGCCAGATGGGCGAAGTGGTGGTAACAGCATTGGGTGTGAAGCGCGACAGGAAGAGTTTAGGCTATGCAACTTCCACTGTTACCGGTGACCAGTTGATAAAAGCTGGTACAACACTGAACCCGGCACTTTCTTTATATGGTAAGGCTGCCGGTGTGGGTATTAATATTGGTTCCGCGGGCCCTACGGGTGGCGTGAACATTAAGATACGTGGTGCGGCTGGTCTGGAATCCAATTCAAGAACCAGGCCTTTGTTCGTTGTAGATGGTGTTCCTATTTATGATGTGGCCACCAGCATGGAAAATAAAACTTACGATCCGCTGAACTCATTTGATTACGGATCCGGAATTAACGACATCAACTCTGATGATATTGAGTCCATAGAAATCCTGAAAGGTGCAAAAGCAACCACGCTATACGGAAGCCAGGGGCTGAATGGTGTTGTGCTGATTACCACTAAAAGCGGAAGAAAAACCCGGGGGCTTGGTGTGAATGTTTCGCACCAGGTGAGTGTTGACAAGCCCTTCAGTTTTATAGACTTCCAAAACAGTTATGGTTCCGGTAACAACACGCTTGATACCGCAACAACAGTACTCCCGAACGGAAGAAGAATCCGTACCCTGCGCGCAAACAGGTTTAGCTTTGGTCCGAAATTCGATGGAAGAGACGTAATGCGCTACGACAGCGCCATCGTTCCTTACCAGGCACATCCCGATAACTTCCTCGATTTCTTCCAGAACGGGGTTACCAACAGAACGAATGTTGCCCTGGCAGGTGGAGGAACTTTCGGAAGTGCAAGAGCATCTTACTCTCATGTTGACTTCAGTGACATGTTGCCTAACTCAACCCAGAAGTCCAACACGTTTAGCTTCAACGGTAACTTTAATATTTCCCCATTCGCCACACTCGAATTCATCAGCAATATTTACAGCATCAAAACCCAGAACAGAAGACCGAACCTGGAGCAGGTGGTAGCCTGGGGCCTGAACAGAGATTATGATTATAATTTCCTGAAGGATTTTTACCTTGATGAATCGGGTTACCTCCGCGAACTGGATGATTATGCCATGCCGCCTTCAGCGCTTCGTCTGATCCCTGTATTGTGGCAACAGAACAACAACCGCAATACCGATCAGAAGTTCCACACCATTAATACGGTGAGAACAACTATGAAGTTCACAAGAGAACTTTCTTTCCAGGCACAGGCTTCTGTAGATTACACTAATACAGACTATACTGTGAAGAACCAGATCACCAGGTTGCTTCCGCAAACTGTTGGTGGAAAATTCCAGCTGAGAAAAACAAATACTACCGTTCAGAATTACCAGGCGCTCCTGAAATATGAAAAGGACATTTCGAAAGACTGGAACCTCTTCGCGTTTGCCGGAGGTGCTTACCAGCAGATGAGACTGAACGATGTGTTTGCAGGTACCGGTGATAACGGCCTTCGGTTCCCGGACTGGTATTCTATTTACAACGATATTGGCGGTGCGCAGGACCTGGGAAAAGTTCGCGGCATCGAGGAAGCGTCTGAATTGCTGTACAGTGTTTTCGGTTCTGCTACCGCATCCTGGAAAAACAAGGTATATTTTGAACTTCAGGCACGCCCAGACTGGAACTCTACTTTGTCGCCTTCCAAGAACAGGTACTTTTATCCAGGCGCATCCATTACTTATAACTTCGACCAGGATATTTCCATACCCAAGTTGAAATATGGTAAGCTGAGGTTGGCATGGGCCGATGTGGGTGGTGGTCCGAACACCGTTTCCGAAACACGCTACTTTGCCAACAACAGTTATTCCGTGGTTACGGTATATGAAGGCTCCCCAATTAGAGCAGTTGCCACGCCGAACGCGCTGTTCCTTGGCGACATCAAGCCCTACCGGAAAAGAGAATATGAAGTGGGCTTTAACACCCGTTGGTTTGATAACAACAGATTAGAAGTAGACCTTTCCTTCTATACCAATAACATTTATGACCAGATTGTAAACCTGGCTATTTCTCCAACTACAGGTTACAGCACAGCTAAAATCAATAGTGGCAGTGTTAAGAACTGGGGATATGAATTATTCATTAAAGCAGCACCACTTGTAACGAAAGATTTTCGCTGGGACCTCACTTTCACTGCCGCACGTCAGTTCTCCAAAGTTAAAGAACTGTATACCGGTATCGATGAGCAACTGATTCAGGGAATGAACGGAGTAAACGTGGTAGCAACGGTTGGAGAAAAGGTAGGGGATATTAAAATGTTTGATTATGCCAGGGACCCTCAGGGTAATCGTCTGGTTAATGCAAATGGGTTGTATTCTCTTAATAACAATGAGTACAAAAAATTCGGAAACGTTAACCCGGATGCTTTTGGTGGACTCTATTCTGATTTCTTCATGAAAGGCTTCAATTTCCACATTGGATTTGACTACAAGTTTGGTGGTCAGGTGTTCTCTTACTCGAACAATTACCTCGTAGGTAATGGCGTAATCAAATCCACATTGTTTGGAAGGGATGAAGAAAATGGTGGTCTTGCTTATTATATTGAACAGGGCAGTAACAAGAAAATACCCTGGCAACACAATCAGCCTGCCCCGACCAATGCAGTGGGTGGATTGGTTTACCATGATGGTATGATCCTGGATGGTGTAATGCAGGTTACTGAAAACGGTGTAACCAAATATGTGCCGAATACCCAACTGGTAGCCGCGCCTACCTATTATCAGACCTATATCAATGATGCGGGTGGTGCATGGCCTCCGGACAGGCTTGCTAAGAATGATTACATCAAGCTCAGAGAAATCTCAATAGACTATACCATTCCTACAAAATTGTCGCAAATGCTGAAGCTGCAGAAACTCACTGTTACAGCGGCCGTAAGGAACCTTGGGTATATCTACAAAAGCATTCCGAATATTGACGCAGAAGCAACATTGGGCGCACAAGGATTTATTGAAAACTCTTTCTATCCTTCTTTGCGTACCTACACGCTGGGCCTGAATGTTAGTTTCTAACTGAAAAACAAAAAAAATGAAAAAGATCATCACATATATTATGGCCGCGGTCGCTGTAGGATCTTTCACTTCCTGCAAGAAGGACCTCGAGTCTCAATTCAACAATCCGGCTGTTTATGCCAAGGTGGAGAACCTTTATGGCGGAATATTCCTGAAAATGCTCACTGAGAATAAGGTGTATTCGCAGGATTATGGCGAGTTCTACTGGCAGTTTAACGCTGGTACTGAAGTACCGGGGTATGCACAGATTGCTCAACGCCATATTACAGACCGTTACGCTTGGTTCCTGAATTTCGATGACCTTAGCGGCACCAACGCTTTTGGTGGAAATACCAATAACCTCTGGAACAACAGGTTCAATGATTTCTACACAAGGGCGCGTTCGTGGGCTGTTCTGAAAGACGAATTGAGTAAAATTTCCGGACAGGCGTTGAAGGATAATATGATTTATTATACTTTATCAACTGTGATTAAAGATTACTCCGCACTGCTGACGGTGGACTTCTACAATAGTATTCCTTACTCGGAAGCATTTAAGGGTACAGAAGGAAAGTTCTACCCTAAATTCGATGACCCGCTGGAAATCTATAAATCAGTGCTGGATGAACTGAAACAGATCAGTACAGACCTCCCCGGCATCTATGATGAAATGTCGGCCCTGTCTAAAAATCTCTTTGCTACCAACGATCTGGCTATGAAAGGCGATGTAGACAAATGGGTGCGTTATATCAATGCACTCCGCCTGAAGTATGCCGTTCGTATTTCCGGTGTGGCAGAAGATGTGGCCAAAACACACCTCCAGGATGTGCTTACAAAGCCATTGCCTGCCGCAGATTATGTTTGGGACCTTACAACAGATGTGGCGCCTGAAAGCAATGGCTTCTGGCTCCGCGGATTGGGAGAAAACTCTTTCGCCAGCTTTATACCTGAGATCATTATGCGCAGGATGCACCGCGATTCTTCCAAAGCTTACAAACCCGGAACCGATGACCCACGCCTGCAGGTGCTGGCCATGCCCACCAAATATTTCGATGGCGCCTATAGTTCTACTGTGAACAAACGGAAATACGTAGGGGTAAGCTATAATACCGATGCACAAAAGCCTGCTTATGTTGCCGGTGAGCGTTATACCACTACGCCCAACAGTTTTATTCTTTCGCTGCAACAGAATGCCAAATCACAATACCACCTTACCACGTTTACGCACAATTCCAATTTCCCCGCGTACATGATGTCTATGGCGGAAGTGGACCTGTTGCTGGCAGAAGTAGCAGCTAAAAACCTGGGAAACACAGGTAAAGCTGCGAGCCAGCACATTAAGGATGCGATTGCACATTCCACCGATTTCTGGTATGCACGCAATGAGGA
>CAMLRX010000047.1 GCA_946482545.1 uncultured Flavihumibacter sp.
GATGGTGTGGATATCAATCTCAGAAGTTCCCGCGTAAGCGGCGATATGTCCTTCAATAGTGGTTACTGCAAGTGCTCTTTCTTTGGCGATCTCCGCAAGGCTTTTCCCTTCTTTGAACAGGGCCAGACTAATACGTTTGGTCTCGCCTTTAGGCACTTTCACTGGTTTGGGAGCAGGAGGTTGATCCGGTTCTTCTATTGTTTTATGGGGGAACAACGGACGATGCAGTTTGCTCACTTCCTCCATCACAGCATCCATATCCTTTTCCTCCAGAAGGGATTGCACGATCACATTCACCTGGTTGAGTTGCCGTTCCCGCTTTTCGAATTGAAGTTGGATATCGCGCAACTCATCCAGGTACTTTTTAGTACGCGGTTTGTTCCGCATTTCCGAATAGTGCAGTTGCAGCGGTATTAATATTTTTTGATCGAGTTCAGTGTTGAACCAGGTGGTGGCGGCAGTGGCTCTTTCTTTCAAAAGATGGGGCTCGTTGCCGTTATCCTGTAACAACTGTTGCAGTTGCGCGGTAAACCTGGCACCCACTTCCTGCAATTTCATCAACACTCTGGAGATGTCGAGAAACAGGATATAACCTTTTTCCTTGTTTAGGATCACCCTTTTTTCGTAAGCGGCCAGGAATTCGCTCACTTCTTCGCGCAGCTTGCTCCAGTCGAATACCTGGAGGACGGATTTTCCAGCGAATGCTTTCTGCGCTGTTTCAAGGAGTTCCAGTAAAGCGTTTTGTGCAATGGTTCTTTGGGAGAAGGCGAGCACATGCGGATCGGTGCTGATGCTGTTCGGTTCAATGGGCGATTTCAATACCAGTCCTTCCATATTGGTGAGCCGGCTCAGCGCCACATAAACCTGCCCCGGCGCGAAAGAGCGACCGGCATCTATCATGGCTTTCTGGAAAGTGAGCCCCTGGCTTTTGTGGATGGTAACGGCCCAGGCGGTACGAATGGGGTATTGGGTGAACGTGCCCAGTTCGTCTTCCGTGATGCGGTCCTTTTCGGCATCGAACTGGTAGCGGATATTGCGCCAGGTTTCTTTTTCCAGGGTGAGTAAGTCCGGCTCATTGGGGAAACGCACCTGTATTTGGTCCTGTACGAGGTCTATTTTTTCGATGAGGCCTATCTTGCCGTTAAAATAGCGCCGAGCTTCACCTTTATCGTTTTTGATGAACATCACCTGCGCGCCTTGTTTCAGGGCCAGTGTCCGGTCGGCGGGGTAGGTGTGTTCGGGGAAATCGCCGGTTACCTGTGCTTCCAGCAAAACGGGTTTGCCGGGCAGTTTATCCAGTTCCTGTTTGTTGATGGCGTCGGCTTTGAAGTTGTGGGAGGTGAGTGTAATGAAATCATCGCCCGCAACCGGGGTGAACGCCGGTTGGTAATGGTCGCGGAGGAGGTCGTAGTCGCTGGTGGTGCAGCAGTTGTTGCGTACATTGTTCAGGAGGTCCACGAAGCGTCGGTCCTGCTGCCGGTAAATTTTGTCGAGTTCAATGGAAACGGGATCGGCTTCGCGGAGCACCAGGGCATCGAAAAAGAATGGACTGGCGTATACTTCCCGCAAATGGTTCCAGTCTTCTTCTTTCACCACCGGTGGCAACTGGAAAAGGTCGCCGATGAACAGCATCTGCACCCCGCCGAAGGGTTCCTGCCTTTTGCGGATGTTGCGGAGGATGGCATCCATCGCATCCAGCACATCGGCGCGTACCATAGATACTTCATCGATTACCAGCAGTTCCGTTTCGCGGATGATGCTTCGTTTGGCGCCACTCAGCTTCGCTTTGTGAAACAACTGGTGTTTGTTGTACACGTTGCCGTTTTCTTCTCCCCAGCCATGCGCTTTATTGTGAATATAGGTACCGAATGGCAGATTGAAAAAAGAATGAATGGTCATACCGCCGGCATTCATCGCGGCCACGCCTGTGGGGGCTACGATGGCCATTTTTTTGTAGGCGGTATCCTTCAGGTACCGCAGGAAAGTCGTTTTCCCGGTACCTGCTTTTCCTGTAAGGAAAATATGCCTGGAAGTCTGGTGCACAAACCTGGCCGCCAATTGAAACTGTACATTCGAAGTATCCGTTGCCATGAAGCGGCAAGTTAGCAATAATGTCAGTAGTGGGAAATAGGTGTTTTAACGGGGGCATCATCCAACATAAAAAAAGCCCTCCCATCGAAACGGGAAGGCTTCATTTGTTCAAGTCAGTACCATTTTTATCTCAGGAACAACAGTTCGCGGTATTTCGGAAGTGTCCATTCCTTGTCGTCCACCATCAGTTCCAGTTTGTCAACATGGTAGCGGATCACGTCGAAGTATTTGCCTTTCACATCATCGCAGTAAGCAATCGCTTTTTCACGGGTATCCGTAAGCGCGTTGGCTTTTTTGCGGGCTTCGATCATTTCCACCACTTTATCGCTGATGATGGCGATATGAGAGGATATTTTTTCAAGAATGTATTTCTGAGGACCGTAGGTGCCTTCATCCAGCCCAACTTCTTTCAATCCTTTTACGTTCTGAAGCAGGGTGTTCTGGTATTTGATAGCGGCGGGGAGGATCAGGCTGGTCGCCATTTCGCCCATGATGCGCGCTTCGATCTGTACTTTCTTGATGTATTTTTCCAGTTCAATTTCGTGGCGTGCCTCCAGTTCAGGATGCGTGTAAACACCATTGCTTTCGAACAGTTTTTTTGCTTTGGGGGAAACCATGGCGTCCAGCGCTTTTGGCGTGGTTTTGATGTTTTCCAGGCCGCGTTTTTCGGCTTCTTTTTCCCAGTCGTCGCTGTAACCGTCGCCTTCAAACAATACTTTTTCAGAAGCAACGATGTACTCGCGGATCACGTGCATAATGGCGATCTCTTTTTTCTCGCCTTTTTCGATCAGGGCGTCCACATCCTTTTTGAAGGTTTTCAGTGTTTCAGCCATGATGGTGTTCAGCACAGTCATCGCGTTGGCGCAGTTGGCGGAAGAACCTACGGCGCGGAACTCGAATTTGTTGCCGGTAAATGCGAAAGGAGAAGTACGGTTACGATCGGTGTTGTCGAGCATTACTTCAGGAATGCTGCGGTGCAGGTCGAGTTTCAGGATGGCTTCGTCCTGCTCATCGAATTTGTCACCTACTCTTTCTTTGATATCGGCGAGTACTTTGCTCAGGTATTGACCGGTGAATACGGAGATGATGGCGGGCGGTGCCTCGTTGGCGCCCAGACGGAAGTCGTTGGAAGCGGAAGCGATAGAAGCGCGCATCAGGTCGGCGTAATCGTGTACGGCTTTGATGGTGTTCACGAAGAAAGTCAGGAACATCAGGTTGGTCTTCGGTGTTTTACCGGGAGCCAGCAGGTTAACGCCGGTATCGGTAGCCATAGACCAGTTGTTGTGTTTACCGCTACCGTTGATGCCTGCGAAAGGCTTCTCGTGCATCAGCACGCGGAGACGGTGGCGACGGGCAACGCGGTCCAGTACATCCATCAGGAGGGTGTTGTGGTCAACGGCCAGGTTCACTTCTTCAAAGATGGGAGCGCACTCGAACTGCGCGGGGGCCACCTCATTGTGACGTGTACGCAGGGGGATGCCTAGTTTATAGGACTCCTGTTCGAAATCGCGCATGAAAGCGTAAGTTCTTTCAGGGATAGAACCAAAGTAGTGGTCTTCCAGTTGTTGTCCTTTCGCGGGAGAGTGTCCGAAAACGGTACGTCCGCTGAGTACGAGGTCAGGACGGGCATTGAACAATGCTTCGTCAATTACGAAGTACTCCTGTTCCCAACCGAGGGTAGGTGTTACTTTGGTTATATTTTTATCGAAGTAGTTACAAACTTCAACGGCGGATTTGTTGATGGCTTCCAGCGCTTTCATGAGGGGCGCTTTGTAGTCCAGTGATTCGCCGGTATAAGAGATGAACACGGTAGGGATACACAGTGTTTTACCGGTACCGATGTCCATGATGAATGCGGGAGAAGAAGGATCCCATGCCGTGTAACCGCGTGCTTCGAAAGTAGCGCGGAGACCACCGTTGGGGAAAGAAGAGGCATCGGGTTCCTGCTGGATCAGCGCCGCGCCGTCGAATTCTTCGATGGCGGTACCATCACCTTTCAGGGTGAAGAAGGAATCGTGCTTTTCAGCGGTGGTGCCTGTAAGGGGCTGGAACCAGTGAGTATAGTGAGTTACGCCTTTGGATTCAGCCCATTGACGCAAGCCGGCAGCAATTTGATTGGCCATGTTGCGGTCGATTTTCTTACCGCCTTTAATGGAGGCCACGAGGCTTTTGTAGCCTTCATCGCTCAGGAAGGAGCGTGCTTTTTCCAGGGTGAAAACATTTTCACCGAAAATGGAAGTCACCTTCAGGGAAGGGGGAACCGAAGTCTCGTTGTTGTCAACAGACAGGTAGTTTAGTGCTTGGAATCGTAATGACATTGATACAAATTTTGATATGCAAATCAAATGCATTTGACAGATAAAACCAATAAAATAACACTCGTTAGGCTGAATTTTTAATAAATTCTATTGTATTGTGGTGATTATAGTGTAGTTATTCGAAAAAATTCACCAAAACTTTGAATGAATGATTGTATATAAAAATTCGTAATCTAAAATTGTTCTAAAAATGTTTCGATCCCCGATTGTCTGATCCTTTGTTCCCAGGTAAATGGCCGCATATCTTCCGGGCAGGCATATTTAAAATCGTATACTTCTTCCCAGGTTAGGTTATCCAAATCGGGTGTGAGGTGAAAATAATTTCCGCCATATTGTTGCTGGAAATTTTCTAGCCAGGGATAATTTGTAGTGATGATCCGGCTGTTACAGGCGGCATATTCCAGGAATTTTGTAGACGTAAGCTGGTTAAACGGGGCCACAGGAGGAATGAAGTTGATGGCGAAGGAAGCCTGAAGTATAAGTTCCCGTACTGTTTCAGGTGAAACGGGGCCTGTAAACCGGATGTTGCTTGCGTGCCTGTATTTTTCGCGGAGCGCTTCATAATTCCGGCTTACAATCAGTAAAGTACGCGCTTTTAATGCAATGGTAAACCGGTCGAGCAGGAGGGGGATCGATCGGTTTTTCTCCACACTGCCTATATATATAAAGTCATGTTGCGGAGGAAGTGCCTGGTTTTCGGTGAGCCAGCTTTCGGGTATGCCCATGTCCCTGAAGACGAAAGGCGTTTGTTTTTTGAAGGTGAAGGAACGCTGAACGTATTCATTCTGGAAAATCCGCAGGTCAGGGTTTGTATTTAAATATCCTTTCAACGTATTCTTTAGGGCTGCGAATGGGGGCGTGGAGGGAGATGCGTACTCGTGAATAAGTATCCGTTTGCGGTGTTTTTGGCCGTAATGTGTACCCATCATTCGCCATTCCACGGTAACATCATCGGGAAGTTGGTCCGTAGGCTGCCAGGTGGAAGTCTTCCATCCTTTTTTGCCGAAGTAAGCGGAATATGCGGGAATTTCCGGTAAGAAAGCCTTGTGCGGATGAACGAACGCGATGTGCATAGCTGAGCCTGGATAAAAGATACAAAGCAAGAAAGATACGGCGTATTTCCCATCTGTATTATTTGTACTTTTGCGCTTTCTTTTAACATCCTGCGCATATTAATATGGAAATTACCCTCAGTGTAGCCGAAAAACTCGGCATCCGTCCGGAAGAGTTTGAAATGATCAAGCAAATACTCGGGCGTACCCCCAACTTTGCGGAACTCAGCGCTTACTCCGTGATGTGGAGCGAGCATTGCAGTTATAAGAATTCTATCAAATGGCTGAAGACCCTTCCCCGAAAAGGCAAGCGCCTGCTGGTGGAAGCTGGAGAAGAGAATGCCGGCCTGATGGACATCGGCGATGGCTGGGGCGTGGTTTTCAAGATAGAATCGCACAACCACCCTTCTGCTATTGAACCTTTCCAGGGCGCTGCAACCGGTGTGGGCGGCATCCACCGCGATATTTTTACCATGGGGGCCAGGCCCATCGCAGCTTTGAACAGCCTTCGTTTCGGTAATATTGAAGAAGATAAAACACGCCACCTGCTGGCAGGCGTGGTACACGGCATTGGCCACTATGGCAACTGCTTCGGCGTACCTACAGTTGGTGGTGAAATATATTTTGAAGAATGCTACCATACCAACCCGCTCGTGAACGCCATGAGTGTAGGCGTGGTGAAAGCAGGTCAAACGGTTTCCGCTACCGCTGAAGGGGTGGGAAACCCTGTGTTCATTGTAGGTTCCGCAACCGGTAAAGATGGTATGGGGGGCGCGGCATTCGCTTCCGCAGATATTACTGAAAACAGTATTGAAGACCTCCCCGCTGTTCAGGTGGGTGACCCCTTCCAGGAAAAGAAACTTCTCGAAGCCTGCCTGGAAGTGATCCAGAATGGCGGACTGGTGGGTATGCAGGATATGGGTGCTGCCGGCATCATCTGCTCCACTTCTGAAATGAGCGCCAAAGGCGGCGTGGGTATGATAATCAATCTGGAAAAAGTACCTACACGTCAGGCCAATATGAAAGCATGGGAACTCCTGCTCTCTGAAAGCCAGGAAAGAATGCTGATGGTGGTGGAAAAAGGACGTGAAAAAGAAATTACCGCCATCTTCGAAAAATGGGACCTGCCCTGCTCCGAAATCGGTGAAGTAACCGGCGACGGCATCCTCCGTTTCTATATGAACGGTGAACTGGAAGCTGAACTGCCCGCTGAAAGTATGGTGCTGGGCGGCGGCGCACCAGTTTATAACCGCGAATACAAAGAACCCGCTTACCTCGAAAAAGTAAAAGCGTTCAATCCCGATACCATCGCAGTACCTTCTAACCTGAAGGCCACCGCGGAAAAGATCATCACCATCCCGAACATCGCCAGCAAAAGATGGATTTACCATCAGTACGACAGCATGGTAGGAACAGGAAACACCTCTACCAACGCGCCCTCCGATGCGCAGGTGGTACTGGTGAAAGAAACCAATAAAGCGCTGGCCGTTACCGTGGATTGTAACAGCCGCTACGTATTCTCCGATCCATACGTGGGTGGCATGATCGCCGTTTCTGAAGCGGCCCGGAATATCGTTTGCAGTGGCGGACTTCCACTTGGCGTGACCAACTGCCTCAATTTCGGTAATCCTTATGACCCCGAAGTATATTACCAGTTTGTGTACGCCATCAAAGGTATGGGCGCGGCCTGCGAAAAGTTTGAAACGCCGATCACCGGCGGAAACGTGAGTTTCTACAACCAATCCCCTGACGGACCAGTTTATCCGACACCTACCATCGGTATGGTTGGACTACTGGAAAGCATGGACGAAAAGATGACCCTAGATTTCAAAGCGGCGGGAGATCATATTTATATGGTGGGGCACCAATCTAACGACATCAATTCTTCCGAATACCTGCATAAAGTTTGCGGCGTGGAATTTTCTCCCGCTCCGGCATTCGATCTCGAAAACGAATTCAACGTACAGCAGGCCATCAGTCAGCTCATCAAGGCGAAACTGATCGATTCCGCACACGATATCAGTGAAGGTGGTTTGTTTGTGACCCTCGCTGAAAGCGGATTTAACCGCAACCTCGGCTTTGCAGTACAACTGCCCGCAGACCTGCGTAAAGACGCAGCGCTCTTCGGTGAGGCGCAAAGCAGGGTAATAGTATCTGTGAAAGAAAGTAACCGCGCGGCTTTTGAAAAAGAAATGACCGCAGCCGGTTGTGCATTCTCCCAACTGGGTACCGTTACCGAAGGTGACGTGCGCGTGAACGGAGAAGGATGGAACAACATCGGCCACTGGAAAAACCTGTACGATACAGCGCTGGAAAATGTGATTGGCGGCGGAGTAGCGGAAGATGCGCTGGGTGCGATATAAATTTTGAATGTTGAATGTTGGATGCCGGGTTGAGCGTGAAGTACAATCCGGTATCCAACGTCATTCAACCTTTGAATGATAAAGTTGGGCAGAACGTGGGAAGATGCGTGTGTGAAAAAATGCAACGTTGACTATTCGCTTTGAAAAACACCAATCCAACCTTCAACATTAAAATTATGGCCTACAAAAAAATTGCCGTGATCGGCGGCGGAAACCTCGGGTCCGCGATAGCAGAAGGATTGATCAAAAGCGGATTTTCCCTTCCTTCCGAAATTACCGTTACAAAACGGAATGTTTCCACGTTAAAATCACTGCAGGAAAAAGGGGTAAAAACCAGCTCAGATAACGTGTCTGCCGTTACGGAAGCCGACATTATTATACTTGCGGTAAAACCTTATAATTACCAGGAAATACTTTCCGGTTTCACATCTGCCCTCAACCCCAAAAAGCACTTACTCATCTCCGTGATATCGGGCGTATATGTGAAGGACCTGGCCGCGATTGCAGGAAATGAAATTCCTATTTTCAGGGCCATGCCCAATACGGCCATCGCCATCCAGGAAAGCATGACCTGCATCAGTTATACCGCAGCTTCCACTGAACAGATTGCACACGTGAACAACCTGTTCAGTAACCTTGGCTCCGTGGTGGTGATCGACGAAAAGCTGATGGATGCCGCAACCGTTCTGGGCGCTTGCGGTACCGCTTATGCGATGCGTTACATCCGCGCCAATATTCAGGGTGGAATCGAGATCGGTTTTGATGCCGCCACCGCCAGCCTGATTGCCGCGCAAACAGTAAAAGGCGCCGCGGAACTTTTGTTGCAAAGAAACACACACCCCGAACAGGAGATTGATAAGGTAACCACCCCCAAAGGTTGTACCATCGCCGGTTTGAATGAAATGGAACACCAGGGGTTCAGTTCCTCGCTTATCAAAGGAATTTCCACTTCTTACCAGAAGATCGCGAAAGATATGTAGTATTAAAGCAGTTTTGAAAGGACTTTATAAATAAAAGGGTATGCGTTAATAAGATGCATACCCTTTTAAAATTGTATTATTTATTCTGCCTAAGAAAATTTTACCAGGTAATAATTCTTCTTCCCTTTCTGCACCAGCAGGTAGCTGTTGTGCAACAACATATCTTCCGTTACCGGACTGGTCATGTCTTCTATTTTCTTCCTGTTGATGCTTATTCCTCCGTTCTGCAGCATTTTCCTTGCTTCCCCTTTGCTGGGGAAAATACCCGTTTCTGAAAGAAAACTGATCGGATCGATGCCTGCGGCCAGTTTTTCACGAGGGTAATCAATTTTCACGATACCGTTCATTTCCTCGAGATCACTTACACTAAGCGATTCGGCCGGGGCGGACTGTGCATTAAACAGCTTAGCAGTGGTTTCCAATGCTTCGTCCAGCGCTTGCTGGCTGTGTACGAAGCGGGTGATTTCTTCGGCCAGTCTTTTCTGTAAAAGACGAGCGGCGGGGTCAGCCTGGTGTTGTTCGATCAGGCTTTCGCAAGTGGCTTTATCAAGCAGGGTGAACAGTTTGATCCATTTTTCAGCGTCCGCATCGGATGCGTTGAGCCAGAACTGGTAGAAATGGAAGGGGGATGTTTTTGCGGGATCGAGCCAAACATTGCCCTGCTCTGATTTTCCGAATTTACTACCGTCTGTTTTGGTAACCAGTGGGCAGGTAAGCGCGAAGGCATCGGAGCCGCCCATGCGGCGGATCAGTTCGGTTCCGGTGGTGATATTGCCCCACTGGTCGCTGCCGCCCATCTGTATTTTACAGTTTTTGTTTTTGTTCAGCCACACATAATCGTAGCCCTGGATCAACTGGTAAGTGAACTCGGTGAAGCTGATGCCGCTGTCGCCTTCGATCCGTTTTTTTACGGAGTCCTTGGCCATCATATAATTTACGGTGATGTGTTTACCTACCACACGGATAAAGTCGAGGAAAGAAAAATCCTTAAACCAGTCGTAGTTATTGGCCATTTCGGCCGCATTCGGAAGAGACGGGTCGAAATTGAGGAATTTCTCCAGTTGTGCCCGGATGCCCGCGAGGTTTTTTTGCAGGGCGTCTTCGTCCAGCATTTTTCTTTCTTCAGCCTTAAAAGACGGATCTCCCACCATACCGGTGGCTCCGCCTACAAGAGCAATAGGTTTATGTCCGGCGCGCTGCAGGTGCACCAGCATCAGGATGGGGACCAGGCTTCCGATGTGCAGGGAGTCGGCCGTTGGGTCAAACCCGATATAGCCGGTGGTCATTTCTTTGTTCAGTTGGGCGTCGGTGCCGGGGGTCATATCGTGGAACATCCCCCTCCAGCGGAGTTCTGCTACCAGGTCCATAATACATTCAGTTTGAATAGAAAAACTACAATTTCGGGGCAAAGATACTTTTTTTGAAGGTGCACTGACCAAAGAAAAACACCAGGCCCAGACAGGTGTTTTCAGGGTGCCGTCGTCGGTGCATTTATGGATGAATAATCCGTTAAAACACTGTGAACCTTTCCACAATATAAGCGCGACCGTACCGTTTTATTTTGTCGGAAATAATCCCGGAACCGGGCTCCTTCGTACTTTTGATGAAAGAAGACCTTCCTGTGAAACCGAACCAATCATGCTTATTCTGAAAGAAGACCGGATGAAATACCTGAGACCGTTTTTTGTTGCCTTCCTTTTTATGGTGGGAACGAAGCCTTTATTTGCCCAGTTCCGCAAGTATTCCAACGAGTTCCTGAACATCGGGGCCGGAGCCAGGGGACTGGGAATGGGCGGCGCCCAGGTAGCCGGGGTGGAAGACGTTACTGCAGGTTACTGGAACCCCGCCGGGCTCACAGGCGTTAAAAATGACCCGCAACTCAGCATCATGCACGCGGAATATTTCGCTGGTATCGGAAAGTACGATTATGCCGGACTTGCCATTCCCACAGCTAATAACAAGCGCACCATCGGTATTTCGGTACTCCGGTTCGCGGTAGACGATATCCCCAACACTTTATTCCTGGTGGAGCCCGATGGCACCATCAACTACAATAACATTCAAACCTTCTCTTCCGCTGATTACGCTTTTTTACTTTCCATGGCCCAGGAGTTGAAGTCTTCAAGAGAGGGGCGGAGGGTAAGCTTCGGCGGCAATGCTAAAATCATTCACCGTAAAGTGGGGAGCTTCGCCACCGCCTGGGGATTTGGTATTGATGCGGGCTTCCAGATTATTGATAAAAAATGGCGTTTCGGTATTACCGCAAGGGACCTTACGACCACTTTCAACGCCTGGACATTCACGTTCACCGACAGGGAAAAAGAAGTGCTCTATCTTACCAATAACGAAATTCCAATCAAATCTACTGAACTCACAGCGCCGAGACTGGTTATCGGAGGTGGTTACAATTTCAGAATAAGCAAATCCATCAGCATGATGGCCGAAGCGAATATCGACCTCACCTTCGATGGCAGAAGAAATACCGTGATCAGCAGTGACCCTTTGAGTGCGGATCCGAAGCTGGGATTAGAAGCTACTTACAAAGATGTGTTTAGTATCAGGGCGGGTATCAACAATTTCCAACAGGCGCTCGCCGATGGTGATACCCTTAATCAAAAGAAAGTGTGGATCTATCAACCGGCTGTAGGTGCGGGATTCAAGTTGAATAACTTTTATATCGACTACGCATTCACCAACCTTGCCAACCAGTCAAATCCGTTGTTTACCCATATTTTCTCGCTGAAGTTCAACCTGAAGAAAAAAGAAAAATGAGCCGTACCATGAAAAGAATCTTTACCATTATTCTTGTTTTACTGAGTTGGGCGGGCTATGGTCAGTTTAACAATAGCTGGATCGATTACAACAAGACCTATTATAAATTCAAGGTGGCGGCAACCGGACTTTACCGCATCAGCCAGTCGTCACTTGCCGCGGCAGGACTGGAAAATGTTCCTATGGCGCACCTGCAGTTGTGGCGAAATGGTCAGGAGATTACTTTATACACCACTACTAACGGCACGCCTTCCTCTTCGGATTATGTAGAGTTCTGGGGCGAAAGAAACGATGGAAAACCCGACAGGGCATTGTACCGCGAGGCGCGTTTTCAGCATTCCGACAGGCATAGTTTGTACACGGATTCTGCATCTTTTTTCCTGACCGTGAATCCTGCAGGAAACAACAAGCGTTTTGAAACGCTTACTAATAATGTTGCTGCGCCACCGGTTCCAAAAGAGAATTATTTCATGCACACTGTTGATACCGCATATAAAGCGCGGATCAATCCGGGGTATGCAGCACGTATAGGAGAATATGTTTACAGTTCCGCTTATGACCAGGGAGAATTCTGGGCCAGCAATGTGATCGCCAATAATGCGAACGGACTTTTAAGAACGTTTTCAAGCCTCGCCCCATATACTTCCGGACCTGCCGCAACCATCAAAATTGGCGTTGTGGGAAATTTTCTGAATACCCGAAATGTAAAAGTGCAACTTGGAACTACGGATTTGCTTGACAAAGCAATGAACTTCATGCAGGATTCCATCTTTACGATGGGGAATATTCCGGTGTCTTCTCTAAGCTCCAAGTCAGCTAATATCAGGATTTTGAATGGCTCACAGGTTTCTACAGACAGAATAGTGGTTTCTTTTACCTCACTTACTTATCCAAGGGAGTTTGATTTCGGGAACCAGCTTAATTTTCAATTCAGTTTGCCGGAATCAGCCAATGGTAATTACCTGGAGATCGGAAACTTTAACAATGGAGGCGTTGCGCCAGTAATGTATGATGTTACCAATGGGAAAAGGTATGTCGTGAATGCCGCTACACCAAACATTTTTAAAGTAATGCTTGCGCCTTCCTCCACGCCCAGAACGCTGATAATGGTAGGGCAGCAGGTGGCCAATATCAGGCAGGTACAAGGTATGCTGAAGCGGAATTTTATAGACTTCTACAACACATCAGCGCAGGGAGATTACCTCATTATATCTAATCCGCTTTTGTATGATGGCCCGCAGGGAAATCCGGTTGAGCGTTACCGTGACTACCGCAGATCAGCGCCAGGCGGCAACCACAATGCCACGGTAATCGATATTCATGAACTGGAGGACCAGTTCGCTTTTGGTATTAATAAGCATCCTTCCAGCATCAAAAACTTTTTGTCTTTTGCCAGGTCCGCGTTTGCAACAAAACCAAAATTTGTTTTGCTGATGGGGCGTGGGGTGTTGTATGATGCGTATTACAATCAGCAAAACACTGATAATGCGAAAAGATTGAACCTGGTTCCAACCTTTGGTAGTCCGGGGTCAGATAATTTTCTTTCGGCAGAAGGAACTTTTATTGGCACACCGGAAACACCTATCGGGAGGTTGGCTGTAATTACACCGCAGGAGATTGAAGATTATCTTGAAAAAGTGAAGGAGTATGAGTTGGCACAACAAACACCCTCTTGCAATATCGCGGATAAGTCGTGGATGAAGAACGTGTTGCAGGTAACGGGCGCAAGTGATCAGTACCTGGGAACGGTATTGTGTAATTATATGAATGGCTATAAGAAAACGCTGGATGATTCCTTGTTCGGCGCCAGGATGCACACCTTCTGTAAAACCACCACAGGCATTGGTCAGGAGGCGGCCACATTACAGATCAGCAAACTTTTTGAAGAAGGCGTGAGTATCCTGAATTATTTCGGGCACTCTTCCGCAACGATATTGGAGTTCAGCATTAATGACCCGGAAAGCTACAACAGCCAGGGGAAATACCCGGTATTTCTGGTGAATGGCTGTAACGCTGGTGGTTTTTTTGCTTATGATATCACCCGCCTTACATCCAAATCAACCCTCACGGAAAAGTTTAACCTGTCTAAACAACGCGGCTCCATTGCTTTTGTAGCCAGTACGCATTTCGGTATCGTTAGCTATCTTAATATTTATATTGATGCCATATATAAAATGATAGGGAAAACGGATTATGGTAATTCCCTCGGGTTGATTCATAAAGATGCGATGGAAAGGATTATCTCCGTTGCGGGTCAGGACGATTACACCGCGCGCTTACATGCGGAGCAGATATCCATCCATGGTGATCCGGCATTAAAATTCAACTCTTTTGCTAAGCCAGACTATGCGATTGATGAACCATCCATAAAGGTGACCCCTTCTTTTTTAACTATCGCAGAAAGCAGATTTGAACTGGATATTAAAGTGCATAATATCGGAAACATGTCGGGTGATTCACTCCTCGTTAAGGTGATGCGTACCTTGCCAGATAATACTTCCGATACACTTTATTACGATAAGATCAAACCCGTTGCGGCAGGAGACTCAATATATCTTTCCGTGCCCATTATTGCTACACGGGACAAGGGACTTAACAAGGTTGTAGTTGAACTCGATCCTGAAAATACAACAGATGAATTGTGTGAGAGCAACAACCGGGTCGTGAAAGATGTGGTGGTGTATGAAGACGAAGCCAGACCGGTTTATCCATACAGGTTTTCCATTGTGAATAAGCGCCCTGAAAAGTTTGTCGCATCTACTTCCAATCCTTTCGGAAAGGAGATGGAATATGTGCTGCAGATCGACACAACAGAACAATATAATTCCCCGCTTTTAAGGGAACAAAAAGTGTCTTCCGCAGGTGGGGTACTGGAATTCACACCTTCACTTAATTTGCTGGACAGTACCGTGTATTATTGGCGTACTGCGGTAGTGCCGCAGAATGGAAGTGAGTTCAAATGGTCCAATTCTTCCTTCGTTTTTCTCCCGGATTCTGAAACAGGATGGAACCAGTCCCATTATTACCAGTTCCTGAAGAATCAAGCTGAAAAACTAAAATACGATGCCGAAAAGAAACTTGCTTTTACCGAAGCCATCACATCGTTTAAATTCTTTACCACTTTGTATGTTAACGATAATATTGCGCCGCTTACTTTTTTGAACGATGTAGTTAAAACACTGAGTTATTGCGGCTCTTATGCGAACTCACTTGTGTTCATGGCCTATGATAAGAAAACAGGCAAACAAATCAGGAACCAGCGTATTGGAAGCGCGGGGTTGCTGAAGAGCAGGAACCCGGCATGCCCGGCAAATGGAATTGATGTGGGCGTATTTTATTACTATAACCACCAAAATGCCGCAGGAAGACATGATGCCGTTACTTTCCTCGACAGCATAAAAAATGATGTGATGATTGCTGTATGGAATGCAGCCCCTTCTAATTCAGGTTCCACCATATTCGTGAACGACTGGAAAAATGACGTAAGTATTTATGGGGATGACGCTTTATACAGCAGGTTTAAAGAAATAGGAATAAATACGATTGATTCATTTACCAGCAACAGGCCATTCCTGTTCATTCTGGATAAAGATAAAGACGGAAATATAACTGTCGTGGATCAACGCGTGGGTAAAAACAATGCCGAAAGTTTTACCAGCCGGTACAATATTTCACATCATGGAAATAATGGTGTATTCAAAGCGCTGGAAACAGGAACAGCCAAAGAGTGGAAATCTTTACACTGGAAATCCTCCTATGGATCCGCGGCTGTGGATCAGTCCGAATTCAGGCTTTACGGCATTAAAAATGATTTTTCAGAAGACCTGCTTTATAAAAGTGCCAAGCTGGAACAGGATACCACACTGGATTTTGTGGATCCTACTGTTTATACAAAGCTGAAACTGGTTCTTTCTGAACAGGAGACTACCAACCACGAGCCACGTCAATTGAAATACTGGCAGATCAAGTATGGAGAAGTGCCGGAAGGTGCCCTGTCGGCAAAAGATTATTTCAGTACAAAAGATACCGTGGAACTGGGGGAGAAGGTCGACTTTAATATCGCTTTCAGAAACATTAGCCAAACGCCTTTTGATAGTTTAAGGTTGAAATTCCTCCTGGTAGACAGAAACAACAATACCCATCAACTGGCTACGGAAAGAATAGATTCTCTTCGCGTAGGCGAATCAACGATTCTAAAACCGGTGATCGATACCAAACTTTATCCTGGCGCCAATACCATTTATCTTGAAGTGAACCCGGATAACGATCAACCCGAACAACACCATTTCAATAACTTCCTTTTCCGGAACCTATATGTGCGGCCGGATGAAACCAATCCTTTGCTGGACGTTACTTTCGATGGCATGCATATCCTCAATAAGGACATTGTTTCTTCCAAACCTAATATCTCCATTAAGTTGAAAGACGAGGCCCGTTTCATGCCGTTAAGCGATACCGCTGCGGTAACCGTGACGCTTCGTTACATGGAACAGGGCGGCTGGACCCGTACCTTTAAAGTGGATGGGGATACATTAAGGTTTACGCCACCTTCCGATCCGCAAACAGACAATACGGCCATGCTCGAATTTATGCCGCATCTGTTGCAGGATGGAGAATACGAATTAACGGTGAAAGGTACCGACAGAAGTGAGAACAAAGCAGGAAATCTGGAATACAAGGTGGTGTTCCAGACTTATAACAAGCCGATGATCTCCAACATGCTGAACTATCCGAATCCGTTCACCACCTCAACGGCGTTTGTGTTCACGATAACAGGCAGCGAGATACCCCAAAATATTCGGATACAGGTCCTTACCGTAACGGGGAAGATTGTGCGCGAGATCACCAAAGCCGAACTGGGACCACTTCGCATCGGAAGGAACATTACGGAATTCAAATGGGATGGGACCGACCAATACGGGCAAAAGCTGGCCAATGGCGTGTACCTGTACCGCGTACTCACAAATCTGAATGGAAAATCCCTGGAAAAATTCAGTTCAGAAAGCGATAAAACGGACCGGTTCTTTACCAACGGCTACGGAAAAATGTACCTGATGCGCTAACGGATGCCGTATCTTTGCCCATTAAATATCCAGAAGAATGGCAAAAATCGGTATCAATATAGCAACAGGCAGTTTGCAGAAAGAAGAGATGATCGTTGGGATAGACCTGGGCACCACGAATAGCCTCGTGGCCATTATCCACCCCGAAAGCCGGCAACCAGTGGCGTTAAAGGAACACAATACCTCTTCACTGGTGCCCTCGGTGGTACATTTCGGAGATGCGGGCATTGTAACAGTAGGAGAGCAGGCCAGGGAATTGTTGGTGAAAGAGCCTTCCAATACTATTTTTTCGGCGAAAAGACTGATGGGCAAATCGTACAGCGATGTGCGGAACAATGCCCATCTTTTTTCTTATAAGATCATCGACGACAATACGGATTCCCTGGTGAAAGTTCAGGTAGGCGATAAGTTTTATTCTCCGGTGGAACTTTCCTCCTTTATTCTGAAAGAACTCAAAGAAAGGGCTGAACATATTCTGAAAACTCCGGTTACAAAAGCGGTGATCACCGTCCCCGCCTATTTTAATGATGCACAACGCCAGGCTACAAGGGATGCGGGTAAACTGGCGGGACTGGATGTGCTGCGTATCATCAATGAACCTACGGCCGCAAGTCTGGCCTATGGACTTGGCCTGCAAAAAGAAGAAGAAAAGAAAATCGCTGTATACGACCTGGGCGGCGGCACTTTCGATGTATCCATTCTACAGATCAGCAATGGTATTTTTGAAGTGCTGTCTACTAATGGCGATACTTACCTGGGGGGAGATGATTTCGATAATATTATCCGCCAATACTGGATGGAAAGTTCGGGGCTGGAAAAAGAAGTGTTTGAAAACGATAAGCAGTTGCTGCAGGAATTCAGGCTGGCCGCAGAAGCCGCGAAAAAAGCCCTGAGTAAAGAAGGTAAATACACGGCCACCATCCGTGAAATGGCGTTCACCATTACAAAAGAACAGTTTGAAGCGCTGGCGAAACCTTTGGTGGAAAAAACATTGAATGCCTGCGCTAACGCCCTGAAAGATGCAGGACTTACCCAACAGGATATTGATACGATTGTAATGGTGGGTGGCTCTACACGTGTGCCGTTGGTGAAAGAATCCGTGGCGGCTTTTTTTGGAAAACCGGTACACGATGAAGTGAATCCTGATGAAGTGGTGGCGCTGGGCGCCGCAGTGCAGGCGGATATCCTCGCTGGCAACAACCGCGACTTCCTGTTGCTCGACATTACACCGCTCTCACTTGGCATCGAAACAATGGGTGGTCTCATGGATGTGCTCATTCCCCGTAACTCTAAAATTCCAACGAAAGCCGCAAGGCAATACACTACCCAGAAAGATGGGCAAAGCGGCATCCGCATCTCTGTTTTTCAGGGCGAACGCGATCTCGTAAAAGACAACCGCAAACTCGCGGAATTCAACCTTAGTGGTATTCCCGGTATGCCCGCAGGATTACCCAAAGTGGAAGTGGGCTTCCTGATTAATGCCGATGGTATCCTGGTGGTGAAGGCCAAAGAACTCAGGAGCGGCGTGGAACAAAGCATTGAAGTGAAACCTCAGTATGGCTTAACGGACGAAGAAGTAGAAAAAATGCTCCTCGATTCCGTTACACATGCAAAAGAAGACATCGCCACCCGCGCCCTGGTGGAAGCACGTACTGAAGGTGAACAATTGCTCGCCTCCACAGAAGGATTTATTGCAAAGCATGTTCAGTTGCTTACACCGCAGGAACTTCAGGATACCGCCGCCGCTATGCAGGCTTTGCAACTGGCGCTCACCATGGATGACAAAGACCTTATTCATAAAAAGATAGAGGAACTGAATGAAGTGTCACGCCCCTATGCGGAACGCGCCATGGATGAAGCAGTAGGATCGGCCATGAAGGGGAAAAAGATATAGGCTAGGGATTATTTCAGGCTCAAACTCCGCTGAATATATTTCCCTACCATATCAAACTCAATATTCACCGTGTCTCCCGCTTTTAAATCGTGCATATTTGTATGTTCGTGGGTATAGGGAATGATGGCCAGGGTAAACCTGTCCCTGCCCACATTAAAAACAGTGAGACTGATCCCATTCAGGGAAACAGAGCCTTTTTCGATGACCAATTCCGCGAACCGCTCGGGGAAACCGATGTCGAATTCCCAACTTCCTTCCTTCGGCGTAACCAAAAGGCAGGTGCCGGTAGTGTCAACATGCCCCTGTACCAGGTGGCCATCCAGCCGGCCATGTAGGGGAAGACATCGTTCCAGGTTTACGATGGTACCAGTGGTCCAGTTACCAAGGCTCGTTTTTTCGAGCGTTTCGGCAATGGCGGTAACTGTGTGCACACCGTCGGCAACGGATTCCACGGTCAGGCAAACGCCGTTATGGCTCACGCTCTGGTCGATCTTCAATTCGGAACTGATGGGGCTGCTCACCACAAAGGTTTTGTTGCTGCCCTCGCCGGTTACGGCTTCCACCCGGCCCAATGCTTCAATAATTCCTGTAAACATGCCGCAAATTAAGGATATCACGAATTTGTTGGTAAGGTTTGTTTTTTTGAGAAATATCCCTACCTTTGCCATCCCAAATTTCATTAAAGGAGGTATCAAATATGTTAATCATCGATTCTAAAGACTGCGAAAATATTGACAAGGCACTCAAGAAGTACAAGAAGAAATTCGAAAAAGCGAAGATCTTATTGCAACTGAGAGGTCGTCAGTCTTTCACAAAGCCGTCTGTTAAGCGTCGTGGTCAAGTGCTGAAAGCTGTGTACAAGCAGCAGATCGCCAGCGGCAAGATCGAAGCATAACCCGGAATAACTTATTCCTTATATTACAAAGGTTGGTTCAAACAGTATAACTTTGGACCAACCTTTTTATGTTATTACCTCAGTACCATCCTGCCATTCAATCGTTTCTCACCCATCTTTCAACGGTGAAGCGTTACGCATTAAATACCATCCGGAGTTATGGGGATGACCTGCGTTTTTTCCACGAATACATTGAAAAAGAGTTTGACCTAACTGTATTTGAGGCCGTTACCCAGCCAATGGTGCGCTCCTGGCTCGTTTCCCTGAAGGAGCAGGGGGCCACCGCCACTACCATGCGGAGAAGGGCTTCAGCCTTGCAGTCTTTTTACAAATACCGGATAAAAAGCGGGCTTCAGTCGCAATCGCCCGCCGCGGGCATTGTATTGCCAAAAATCGGCAGGAAGCTCCCCGTATATGTGGAGAAGGCACAACTGGAGACCTTGTTCAGGCATGTGGAGTTTCCGGATAACTGGGAAGGGAGAACACAACGGCTCGCGCTGGTCTTGTTGTACCATACCGGGATGCGCCGTGCTGAACTTATCGGACTTACGCGTGAACAGGTAGAGTTTTCCAGGGCCCAGCTCCGGGTATTGGGAAAGGGCAATAAAGAAAGGATGATCCCGCTTCAACAGGAACTGATGGCTGAAATAAAGGCGTACCTGCAACACCCCGAACGCCCTGAAGAAGGAGCAACACAGGAATCGCCCTTATTGCTTACTGCAAAGGGAAAGAAGTTGGGGGAAAAGCAACTATATAATATGGTAAAGCAGGCGCTTGCACAGGTGACCACCATCACGAAGAAGAGTCCGCACGTACTGCGGCACAGCTTTGCCACCCATCTTTCCAATAACGGTGCAGACCTCAACGCCATCAAGGAATTGCTGGGACATTCCAGCCTGGCGGCTACACAGGTGTACACCCATAATACCATCGAAAAGCTGAAAGCTGCACATAAAAAAGCACACCCTAAAGGGGGATGAAAATGAGGTTAAAATATCTTCTTAATCCCTAAAAAACACCCCTGTATTTTTGGGATTCCAATAATTTCAACATAACTTAATAGTCCGATAAAACAATATCCAATATGAACAAACTGCAGTTCTTTCATTTCTTATTTCTTCATAATAAAATTGCGATGCTATGAACGTTAACATTCAGACTGTGCATTTTAATCCAGATGTTAAACTGGTAGATTACGTGAATCAGAAATTGCAAAAACTTTCAACGTTTCATGACAGAATCATCAAAGCGGACGTATTCTTAAAGCTGGACAATGTAGTTCACACGATAAAGGATAAAATCGTAGAGATCAGGGTACACGTTCCACGCCACGATTTCTTCGTAAAAACAAGTTCTAAAACATTTGAAGAATCTTTCGACCAGGCCCTCGATTCGCTGGTCAATCAGATAAAAAGAAAAAAAGAAAAACAATTCGCCTGATAAGGCTTCAGACCTCCGGAAACGGGGGTCTTTTTTTTGGGGCATCCTCACCGTTTCAGTATATTAGCGTTTTGAATGCCCGCCTGCCTTTCATTAACCAAAAGCACATCGTTACGCCAATGGCAAGTTCGCTTCCTTCCGTAAGCCGGTTTCATGACCAGGTTTCACTGAAGTTCCAATTGTACAACAGTCTTTTCTCGTCCCTGCCGTTCTACCGTATTGAAAGAACGGGTATTCTGCTTTCCCTTTTGCAGAACCATTGCGAGGAAGGATTTAAGAAAAAGAAGAGTCCGCGCGAGTTAATGGAGCAGTTCTTCCACAAACATACTTCGTTGAAAACCGAACAGGAACGCATCGATTTCCTTTTCCGTTTTGTGCAGTACGTGGAGCGCCAGGTGGTGCTGTTCGACGCGCTGGAAGACGCGGCTTTCAGTGATGTGAACGATATGAACGGGGTAGGTACGCTCAAACACCTCGAATCGGAAGTGATACAATCCGGCAGGCAGGATGATCTGCTCGAAAAGCTGCAGCATTTCGCGGTGCGCCTGGTACTTACAGCGCACCCCACACAGTTTTATCCCGGACCTGTACTCGGCATCATCAACGATCTTTCAAAAGCAGTGGCCGATAATGATGTGAACCACATCAATACTTACCTGCAACAATTGGGGAAAACACCTTTCTTCAAAAAGCAGAAACCCACACCGTATGATGAGGCCGTGAGCCTGATCTGGTACCTCGAAAATGTGTTCTATACTTCCTGCGGGAAAATTATCAATAAGCTGACCCAGCAATATCCCGAATACGATCCTTCCAAACAACCCGTGGTGCAAATGGGCTTCTGGCCCGGTGGCGACCGCGATGGAAATCCTTTCGTAACGGCAGACATCACGCTGAAAGTGGCCGCCGCCCTGCGCGGCAGCATCATCAAATGTTATTACCTCGATATCCGGAAACTGAAGCGCAGGCTCACTTTTGCGGGAATTGAAGAACTGCTGACGAAGCTGGAAGAAAAACTCTACGACCACCTGTTCATTCCCCGCGCAGCGAAGGGGCTCAGCAAAGATGACCTGCTGAAACCCCTGCTGGAAATCCGCGAAATGCTGATTCATCGTCACAGCAGTCTTTTCCTCGACCTGCTCAACAGCTTCATCAATAAAGTGCACCTGTTCGGGCTGTATTTCGCCACGCTCGATGTGCGCCAGGAAAGTTCCGTACACAATAAGGTGATCTCCATGATGGCCGCGGAAGGTGAAACGGAACTGCCCGTGAATTATGGTAAACTGAGTGATGCGGAGAAATTGAAATTGCTGATCGCCGCGGATGGGCATTTCAAATCCGACAACTGGGAGAAGGGCATTGAAAAAGATACGATAGAATCCATCTACGCGATACGTGAGATACATAAAATGAACGGCCCTGAGGGCTGCAGTCGCTACATCATCAGCCAGTGCGGCTCCGCGCTGGAAGTAATGGAAGTATACGCACTCTTCAGGATGTGTGGCTGGAAAGAAAAAGACATGCACATTGATGTGGTGCCTTTGTTCGAGACCATCTCCGACCTGGAAGTGGCCGCGGATGTGATGCGTGAACTGTATAGTCTTGATGTGTACCGCAAACACCTGAAGCGCCGGGGCAATAAGCAGACCGTAATGCTCGGTTTCAGCGACGGCACGAAAGATGGCGGTTATATGATGGCCAACTGGGGGATCTATAAAGCCAAAGAAACACTTACCAGGGTATCGAAAGAGTTTGGTATAGACGTGCTGTTCTTCGATGGCAGGGGCGGTCCCCCCGCACGTGGAGGTGGAAAAACACATAAATTTTACGCGTCACTCGGGAAGAACATTTCCGGGAAAGAGATCCAGGTTACCGTTCAGGGACAAACCGTAAGTTCCAGTTTCGGAACGGTGGACGCAGCGCAGTTCAATATAGAACAGTTGCTCCATGCCGGGGTGACCAACGAATTGTTCAGTTCCCTGGAGAAGACATTTACGGAAGAAGAAGAAAGCCTCCTGGAACAGCTTTCCCGCGAAAGTTTCCATGCATACACCGAACTGAAGGAGCACCCGAAGTTCATGTCTTACCTCTCGGCGGTAAGTCCGCTGCGTTTCTACAGCGATACCAACATTGGCAGCCGGCCCGCGAAGCGGAACAACAACTCGAAACTAACGTTAAAGGACCTGCGCGCGATTCCTTATGTAAGCGCCTGGAGCCAGTTGAAGCAGAATGTGACCGGTTACTATGGTATGGGTATGGCCATGCAGGCGATGGAGAAGAAAGGCAGGCTGAATGAGGTGAAGGAACTGTACCGCAAATCCATGTTCTTTAAAACGCTCGTCGACAACTGCGAGATGGCGATGAAGAAATGTTATTTCCCGCTTACCGAACACTTATCAGCACACCCCGAGTTCGGAGAAATCTGGAACAAGATTTATTACGAATATGAACTGACCTGGAAATACCTTTCTAAAATAACCGGTCATACCGAACTGATGAGCGATTACCCGGTTGACCAGCTTTCCATTCAGATGCGTGATAAGATCGTATTGCCGCTGCTTACGATTCAGCAGTATGCGATCCAGGCATTGCAGGATCCGGCGTTATTGAAAGAGCAGGGCAGAAAGGAACTATATGAAAAGCTTACGACAAGAGCTTCTTTCGGTATCATTAATGCCGGCAGGAACTCCGCGTAAGCCTTATAAAGAATGGGTACAATAGAATAAGGAGGGATAGGGTAGGTGAAGATATCTGTAAACGAACTGGTGTCTTAAAAGCGAAAAAGCCGGGTAAAAACCCGGCTTTTTCTTTCATCAAAACTGATAGACGGCTGCAACTAGAAAATGGCCGTTCGTCTTCTTGCCTGCGCCGGATTTATTTTCATAAATCTCCTCGCCAGCGTTTTCAAACCGGATTTCCGGTATTAAGATGAGTGATTTTATTTTGATGTTGGTAGATAATGTGGTGGCCAGCACGCTTCCGCCTTGTGGAGCGGTTGCGAACACATTGCGCTGATCTTTGTCGTCGAAGTTCTCCACACGGAGGGTGAAGCCCAATGATTCAGTGGGATCGAAGTTGAGGTAACCGGCTGCACCCCACCAGTTGAAGGACTCTTTTTTGCCTGCAACGGGATAGGTGTTGCGGTTGAAGCTGGCGTTGGCGCCAACAGAAAACTTATCGCTTACACCAGCGGTGAGTACGAAGTCGCCCTGAAAAATTTTGGAATCAATAGTGGCGTCATCTTCTCCGGCAACGACATTCAGGTAAGTTTTCACCGCGTCGCTGATGGCGAACCCGTACTGACCGATCACAAATTTCTTACTTCCTTCCGGAGCGAATTTCAGATCGGTGGGGTTGGTGATACCCACCATGAAACTGTGTTTACCCGCGGTGATGTCGGCTTTCAGACCCGTGTGCTGGAACGGACCATAAGAGAAGAGGTACGACATGCTGTAGTTCCTGTTCAGGTTAGGGTCCACCAGTTCATAACCCACGTGTGTGGCGAAAGTTCCTGCGGTGAATTTCAGCCATTCGGTTGGCGCGTAAGCAACATTCAACTGCTTGATGGCGAAACGGGTATTCTCATCGGCATAGTTGAAGTCTTCCGCACGTTTTCCGAAACCGATATCGGCCACCAGGGCAACTTTATCCCATTTGTGTTCCAGCTTCGCGCTGATCATACCCAATTCAAACGAATTGTGGCTGTTGGTGAAGCTGGTTTTGTTGTTACCGGCCATTTTATTGAAATCCCAGCGGTAATATACATCGGCCATTCCGGAGAAGGTGGTCGTTGATTTTTTTTCTGTGGAAGCTTCTGTTGTGGTCTCTGTTTCCTGGGCGAGTAGGGGCAAAAAGCTCATGCTTGCAACTGCCGTTGCAAAAATTTTTTGTAACATTGTTATGCGTTTTTTATTTGTTATTAGGAAAAAGGTATGGTGGACGATAGTAATGTGCTAGATTACTATATCACGTCTACTGTGCCTTTTTCTGCATCTGCAGGTGTTTCTTTCATTTTTCCGTTGTTGCTGATCAGCAGGGTACCTTGCAGGTACTTCTCATTGTGTTGAGTAGCATCCAGGCCCAGTTCTTCTTCTTCAGAGCTAACGCGGAGCGGCAGGATGAAGTTGATGAATTTGAAGATCAGGAAAGATACCACGAAGCTGTAGGCTACTACGATGGCGAGTGCTTTCACCTGTGTAAAGAAGAACTCGGAGTTACCGTAGAACAAACCGTCGTTACCGGCGCCGTTCATGGCTTTGGTAGCCAGCATACCAGTGAGGAGCATACCAACCATACCACCAATACCGTGGCAGGGGAATACATCGAGTGTATCATCCAGTTTGGATTTTTGCTTGTAATAAACCGCGAGGTTAGAGATGATGGCGGCAACCACACCGATGAAGATACTTTGTGGAACCGCAACGAAGCCTGCAGCGGGCGTAATGGCAACCAGGCCAACTACTGCACCGATACAGAAACCGAGTACGGAAGGCTTCTTGCCACGGAGTACATCGAAGAACATCCAGGACAAACCGGCGGCAGCAGCAGCGGTGTTGGTGGTGGCGAAAGCAGATACGGCAAGAGAACCTGCGCCCAGTGCGGAACCTGCGTTAAAGCCGAACCAGCCGAACCAGAGCAGACCAGTACCAATCAGTACATAAGGAATGTTGGCAGGAGGAATTTCCTGGTGCTCCATGTGTGATTTTCTTCTTTTCAGTACCAACGCACCAGCGAGGGCGGCGCAACCGGCTGAAATGTGTACCACGGTACCACCGGCAAAGTCAAGAACACCCCATTTGAAGAGGAATCCTTCGGGATGCCAGGTCCAGTGCGCGATGGGCGCGTACACCAGGATAGCGAAGAGCGCGATGAAAAGAATGTAAGAGGTGAAACGGATCCTTTCGGCAACCGCTCCTACTACCAGTCCCGGCGTGATGATAGCGAACATCAACTGGAACAGGGCAAAAAGTGCCAGGGGAATGGTAGGGGCTAGGCTCCAGGGAGCGCCCGACATTACACCCTTAAAGAAGAGGAAAGTGGAAGGGCTTCCAATAAATCCTCCGATGGAGTCTCCGAAGCAAAGGCTGAAGCCAAAGAATACCCAAAGTACACTTACCACACCCGCGGCTACCACACTTTTGATCATGGTAGAAATAACGTTTTTCCTGTGTACCATCCCGCCATAGAAGAAGGCGAGGCCTGGCGTCATCAGGAATACGAGGGCAGTAGAGGTGAGTACCCATGCAATGTCGGAGGAACTGTAAACACCTTCCTTGTCTTCAAATACAGGAAGGGTGGGGATGAAGAGGGAGGCAACTGCAACACCGGCCAGGATCAGGAACGGGGCTACTTGCCTGAAGGAAATGCTTCGCATACGCATCTAGTTTTGATTTGATGAAATATTAATAATTGTAATATTAGGTAATTTGATGTTTCAAAGATCACTATTGTTAATAAATTGAAAAGATTAAAATATAGTATTTAATTTAATATGTTTGACAAACGATTGTTCTTTTCTAATTGGTTGGTTTTCAAATATATCTAATGTAAAGTTTTTGCATTAAGATAAATAATAATATAAATTATTTTGTGGTTTTCGAATATTTTATTGCCTGGTTGGTAAGATATTTTCAGGGTTTGCTAAAATCTGGCTTGTAATTCAAGTAATTTTGGGCTATGAAATCATTTTTTTCCAACCCTGTTACCCGTTTTAAATATACCGGCTACGCCGAGGCGATATCTTTTTTGCTTTTATTGGGCGTGGCCATGCCGCTGAAATACGGATGGGGAATGCCTGAAGCCGTGAAATACATGGGATGGGCGCATGGGGTGCTGTTTGTAGCTTATCTGTTCTTTCTACTGGAAGTAAAAAGCCTGATGAACTGGTCGTTCGGAAAGCTGGTACTGGGTTTTGTTGCCGCGCTTATTCCGTTCGGTCCTTTTTTACTGGAGAATGCGCTCTGGAGAAGGAAGGATCACTAACAGGTGATTCAGTAATAATAAGTTGCTGGAGCGCATGGGTTTTTCAGAACCGGGAAAGGTATAAATGAAAAAGGGTGTATCTCCTGAAAGATACACCCTGTAGTTATAATATTGAATTGCGTTCGGCTAGATGGTGCTGAGCAGCAAAGATTCATCCTTCGATTCAAGCAGGGAATGTCCCATCAGGTATTCATCCACTTTTCTCGCGCATTCCCTTCCTTCGCTGATGGCCCATACCACCAATGACTGTCCGCGGCGCATATCTCCTGCTGCGAATATCTTCGCGATATTGGTTTGGAATCCTTTTTCAGAAGCCCTTACGTTTCCTCTTTCATCCAGTTCCACTTCCAGTTCGCTGATCATGCCTTCTTTCTGCGGATGCAGGAAGCCCATGGCGAGCAATGCGAGCTGGCAGGGGATTTCCCTTTCGGAACCGGGAACTTCCACGAAGCTGGCAGGACGTCCTTCAGGGCCCGATTTCCATTCCAGGTCTACTATTTTCAACGCTTTCAGGTTGCCGTTTTCGTCTCCGATGAATGCTTTCGTGGCCACTGCCCATTTTCTTTCCACGCCTTCTTCGTGTGAAGTGGTCGTTTTCAGTAGCATGGGGTAGGTGGGCCAGGGCATATAGCCTGTTCTTTCTGCCGGAGGCTGGGGCAGCAGTTCAAATTGTGTGATGGACTTCGCACCATGACGGTTAGAAGTACCTACACAGTCGGAGCCTGTGTCACCACCACCAATCACCACAACATCTTTTCCTTTGGCGTAAAGTTCCGCTTCGGTGAAGCTGCGGTTGCTCACGCGTTTGTTTTGTTGTTTCAGGAACTCCATCGCATAATGCACACCGTTGAACTGTCGGCCGGTTACACTCAGGTCGCGGGGGATGGTGGAACCGCCGGCCAGTACTATGGCGTGGTACTCGCGGAGCAGGTCGCTTACGGAAACATTCACGCCTACGTTGGTATTGCAACGGAACTCGATGCCTTCTTCTTCCATTACGGCGATGCGCCTGTCGATTACGTTTTTCTCCAGCTTAAAATCGGGTATGCCATACCGTAATAATCCACCTGGGGCATCGTCTCTTTCAAAAACGGTTACCCAGTGGCCGGCCTGGTTCAGTTGGGCTGCGGCTGCGAGGCCGGCGGGGCCTGATCCTACCACGGCAACTTTTTTACCTGTGCGCAAAGCTGGTTTCTTTGCTTTCACATAGCCTTTGCTGAACGCGATCTCGATGATGTGTTTTTCTATTTCCTCAATGGCTACTGGTGGCTGGTTGATGCCCAGTACGCAGGCGCTTTCGCAAGGGGCCGGACAAATTCTGCCGGTGAATTCAGGGAAATTGTTGGTGGAACTGAGGATGTCGTAAGCCTCTTTCCATTTCTTTTTATATACCGCGTCGTTGAACTCCGGGATCACATTGCCCAGCGGGCAACCACTGTGGCAGAAGGGGACACCGCAGTTCATGCAGCGCGCGGATTGTTGGTTGAGTTTTTCCTCGCTGTAGCTTTCTACAAACTCGTTGTAGTGTTTTATACGCTCCTGGGCGGGTTTTTTACCGGGCATTTCCCGGGTAAATTCTAAGAATCCTGTAGGCTTACCCATATTGGTAGATTGATCTTCTTTCTGAAATGATTAGGATGTTTTTTTCTGGTTGAGTTCCGATTTTTTCTGCGCCAGCACTTTTTTGTAATCGCTCGGGAAAACTTTTACAAAATGCTGAAGCTGGTTTTCGAAATCATCAAGAACAAAACGAGCCACGCTGCTGGCCGTGTAAGCGTAATGGCGCTGGATGAGGTCGAACAATTCCTGCGCATCTTCCTGCGAAACGGGATCAAGGTCTACCATTTCTTTGTTGCAGTTGGTGCTGAATTGTCCTTTCACATCATACACGTAAGCAATACCGCCGCTCATGCCCGCCGCGAAGTTGCGTCCGGTGCCGCCCAGGATCACTACGCGCCCGCCGGTCATGTATTCACAACCATGGTCGCCGATGCCTTCTACTACGGCTACCGCGCCGGAGTTGCGGACAGCAAAGCGTTCGCCTGCTTTACCACGGATGAAGGCTTCGCCGGAAGTGGCGCCATAGAAGGCCACATTTCCGATAAGGATATTGTCCTCGGGAACAAAGCCGGCATCTTTTGAAGGATAAACCACCAGGCGTGCACCACTCAGGCCTTTGCCGAAGTAGTCGTTCGCGTCGCCTTCCAGTTCCAGGGTAATGCCGTTGGTGTTGAAGGCGCCGAAGCTTTGGCCTGCGGTTCCGGTGAATTTCAGGTGGATGGTATCTTCAGGTAATCCTTCCGCTTTGTAGCGTTTGGTCACTTCATTCGATAAGATGGTACCTACTGTACGGTCTGTATTTTTTATGTTGAAACTTCCGAATACACGTTCTTTCTTTTCGAGGGCGGGCTTGGCCGTTTCCAGGAGTTTCCAGTCGAGTACATCGGCAATACCATGGTCTTGCTCTTCCTGCTTGTACAAGCCTGTGAAGTCTGCTTCCGGTTCTTTGTACAGGATGGGAGATAGGTCAAGTTTGCTGTATTTCCAATGCGTAACGTTGTCTTTTGATTCCAGGAACTGAACTTGTCCCACCATTTCGTTTACGGTGCGGAAGCCCAGTTCTGCCATGATCTCACGGAATTCTTCGGTGATGAAACGGAAGAAGTTTACCACGTGGTCGGCATTTCCGGTAAAGCGTTTGCGCAATTCAGGATCCTGGGTGGCAACACCTACAGGGCAGGTGTTCAGGTGGCATTTGCGCATCATGATGCAGCCTTCCACTATTAACGCGGCGGTAGCGATGCCCCATTCTTCCGCGCCAAGCAGAGTGGCGACGGCGATATCCCTTCCGGTTCTCAATTGTCCATCGGTTTGAACGGTCACACGGCTGCGCAGTTTATTTTTTACCAGTGTCTGGTGTGTTTCAGCCAGACCGAGTTCCCAAGGAAGTCCCGCATGTTTGATGGAGCTGATCGGTGATGCGCCGGTTCCGCCATCGTGTCCTGCGATCAGGATCACATCAGCTTTTGCTTTGGCCACGCCTGCGGCAATGGTGCCCACGCCTGCTTTGGAAACGAGCTTCACATTGATGCGTGCCGCGCGGTTCGCGTTTTTCAGGTCGTAGATCAGCTGCGCCAGGTCTTCAATGGAATAGATGTCGTGGTGCGGGGGAGGAGAGATCAGGCCCACACCTGGTGTGGAGTGCCGTACCCTGCCTATCCAGTCGTCTACTTTATGGCCGGGGAGTTGTCCGCCTTCTCCTGGTTTTGCACCTTGCGCCATTTTGATCTGGAGTTCATCTGCTTCTGTCAGGTAAAGGCTCGTTACCCCAAAACGTCCGGATGCCACCTGTTTGATGGAGGAGCGCATGGAATCGCCGTTTTCAAGTGGCGTGTAACGTGCATCATCTTCACCGCCTTCGCCGGTATTGCTTTTTGCGCCGATCCTGTTCATCGCGATGGCCAGCGTGGTATGCGCTTCCCATGAAATGGAACCGAAGGACATGGCACCGGTAGCAAAGCGTTTGAAAATGCTTTCTGCGGATTCTACCTCATCGATCGAGATAGAAGGGCGTAATTTTTTGAATTGGAACTGGCTGCGGAGCGTACATGCTTTTTCGCTCTGGTCATTCACCAGTTTCGAGTATTTCTTGAAAGTGCCGTAATCGTTGAGTTTGGTAGAATATTGCAGCAGGTGGATGGTGGCCGGATTGAAAAGGTGGAATTCCCCTTTGCGTTTCCATTGGTAGATGCCGCCAACCGGTAACCTGTCTACCGGAACATTCTTTTTGCTGAAGCCCAGCGAGTGTTTGGCCAGTACTTCTTTCGCGATATCATCAAGGCCCATGCCCTGTATGCGCGATACGGCGCCTGTGAAGTATTGGTCCACGACTTCCTGGTTAAGGCCGAGTATTTCCATGATCTGTGCGCCCTGGTAAGATTGCAGGGTGGAGATGCCCATTTTGGAGAATACTTTCAGCAGTCCGTCACACACGGCTTTGATGTAGTTCTTGCGGAGGTCGTGCCATTCTTTATCGGTATCCAGTTCGCCGTTCCACTTCATGTTGCGGATGGTGGCCATGGCGAGGTATGGATTAATGGCTGTGGCGCCGAAAGCGAGCAGGCAGGCGAAATGGTGCACTTCCCATACATCACCGGCTTCTACCACCAGTCCAACTTTTCCGCGGTATCCTTTGCGGATCAGGTGGTGGTGAACAGCGGAACAGGCCAGGAGAGAGGGGATGGGGGCGTGTTCAGAATCTATGGCACGGTCGGTGAGTACGATCACTTCAAAGCCATCTTCCACGGCATCCACTGCGTACCTGCAAAGGCGATCAAGTCCTTTTTTGAGTGAGCCTGCTTTACCGTCGGCACGGAAATAACATTGCAGTGTTTTTGCCTGGAACAAGCCGGTATCAATGCTGCGCAGCTTTTCCAGTTCTTTGCTGGAAAGAATCGGGTTGGGCAATGCCAGGGTATGGCAGTGCATGGGCGATTCGTTCAGCAGGTTGCCGTTGTTGCCAACGTAGGCTACAAGACTCATCACCAGTCTTTCCCGGATAGGATCGATAGGCGGATTCGTTACCTGTGCGAACAGTTGTTTGAAATAGCTGGTGAGGTGTTGCGGCTGGTCGGAAAGTATGGCCAGCGGCACGTCGGTGCCCATTGAGCCGATGGGTTCCTTCCCATCAAGCGCCATGGGTTTGAGTATCGTTTCAATATCTTCTGTGGAATAGCCGAATGCCTGGTGGTACTTCTGTACGGATTCATCTGAAAGATGCGTGAAAGTTACACGTGGCTCATCCAGTTCATCCAGCCGGATTTTATATTGGTTCAGCCAGTCGCCGTAAGGCTTCTGGGAGCAGATGGTATGTTTAAGTTCATCATCTGAAATAATGCGACCCTGTTCCATATCCACCACGAACATTTTTCCGGGCTGTAGCCGGCCCTTTTCAATGATGGTGGATTGATCGATGGGTAATGCGCCTGTTTCAGAAGCCATGATCACACGGTCATCCTTTGTAACACAGTAGCGGGAAGGACGAAGACCGTTCCTGTCGAGTGTCGCGCCGATCATTTTACCATCCGTGAAGGAGATGGACGCTGGTCCGTCCCAGGGTTCCATAATGGAAGCGTGGTATTCGTAAAACGCCTTTTTCACGGGGTCCATCTGGTCGTTGCCATCCCATGCTTCAGGGATGAGCATCATCATGACGTGTGGCAGACTTCTTCCGGTCAGCATCAGCAGTTCGATCACATTATCGAGGCAGGCGGAATCGGACTGAACGCCTGAAACGATCGGGAGGATCATTTCCAGTTCTTCCTTGCTGAAATAGGGCGTTTCAAAATTATTTTCACTGGAGCGAAGCCAGTTGAGGTTGCCCTGCAAAGTATTGATCTCACCATTGTGCGCGATGTAGCGGAAAGGTTGTGCCAGTTTCCAGGAAGGGAAGGTGTTGGTCGCAAAACGGGAGTGTACCAGGCCGAAGGCGCTCACCATTCTTTTGTTGGAAAGATCGGTGAAATAGCTGCGTACCTGTGCGGTGGTGAGTTGTCCTTTGTACACGATCACTTTATGGGAAAGGGATGCCATGTAAAAGCCGATGGTATCCTTCTTCAGTACGCTCTGAATGGTATGTGTGGCGTAATTGCGGAGGATGAAAAGTTTTCTTTCGAAATCTTCGGTATCCTTAATATGATCCGGGCAGGCGATGAACACCTGTTCGATTTCCGGTTCTACGGAAAGCGCGGTGGATCCGATACCATCCTGGTTCACGGGAACCTTGCGGTAGGCGAGGATTTCGAGGTTCAGCTTCTCCGCTGCGCGGTTGAAAATGTCGCGGCATTCTTCCCTTAATTTAATTTCTCTCGGGAAGAAGATCATGCCTACGCCATACCTTCCGTAAGCAGGAAGATGTACGCCCAGCTTAAGGCATTCGTCGAAGAAGAATTCGTGTGGAATCTGGATCATGATACCGGCACCGTCGCCGGTGTTGCTCTCACAGCCACAGGCACCGCGGTGTTCCATGTTCTCCAGGATGGTAAGCGCATCTGTGATGTTCTGATGCGACTTGTTTCCTTTGATGCTCGCCACAAACCCGATCCCGCAGGCATCGTGCTCCATCTGCGGCAGATACAACCCTCCGTTTGTCATTACAGTTAGATTTTAGATATACATTTATAATGGTTGACAACAAACTCGTTTCCCTGGTTCAGGGGCTTCAATACGGAGGCAATCGTTACCGAATAAAAATAAGAATTATTTCATAATTGATTGAAAAAAATCTAAGCGCTTCCTGAAAATATAAACAATCGGCAATGAAACGTTGGTTTGGTAAGATAAAATTCAATAAAAAGAAGGGGAGGAAACTGGCGTTAAATACAGCGTTGTAAACGGGTAGAAAAAAGTAAATGAAGGGGTTACAAAAAAATGTTTCAAAAAAAGAGGAACAAAATTTCAGAAATTGAAACTTTCCGTTACCTTTGCCTTCCCAAAAAAAACGGAGCGATCCGGAATAAATTGGAAGTTCTTTAGAAGATTGACATTCAACTTTATAAGCCACTTTAGCTCAGTTGGTAGAGCAGCTGATTTGTAATCAGCAGGTCGTTGGTTCGAGTCCGACAAGTGGCTC
>CAMLRX010000048.1 GCA_946482545.1 uncultured Flavihumibacter sp.
ATCTCACTTTTCAACCACCCTCTCTTTCGATCGGGTTGCAAAGGTAAGTGGCTTTCTCCATTCAACCAAAATTAATTTTGAAGTTTTTTTCAGCCTTAATTTTCGATGATTTTTTGAAGCCTGTAAGAGAAGAACTACTGTGCTTTTTTCAAAAGCGGATTGCAAAGATAAGGCAAGTTTTAATCAAGTTCCAAAATTTATTTCGGAATTTTCTTTCCTTTTTTTTCATCCATCTTTCGAAGAGCGTGGTTCGTTTTTCAGAACCGGGCGGCAAAGATAAGCGGATTTCTTTTCCTTCCAAATTTCAGGATGTATTTTTTCAAAGAAAGTTTCCGAAGCTGAATGTACAAAACACTGAAAGTCCTATCAGATAAGGCTTTCAGCACAGTTAACCTTACTACGGATTTTTAAAGAACCCTTCAGGATAAGCTACTGCCATTAGGAAAAGACCATGTGCGGGCGTAGAGAAATCCGCTTTGGTGCAGTCTAAAGAAAGTATAATCTCATTCAATTCTTCCAATCCAATCTTTCCCCTTCCTACCTGTAACATTGTTCCCACCAATCCACGCACCATTCCACGGAGGAACCTGCTCCCTTTCACACGGTACACCAGGGTATCATTTCCCTGTATCCACTCCGATTCAAACAACTCGCACTGGAAGGTTTTTACCTGGGTGTTGCGCTTGGAAAAAGACTGAAAGTTCCGGTGCGTTTTCAACAAAGCTGCAGCGGCCTGTAACCTGTCCATATCCAACGGATAAGGAAAAAAGTAGGCCCTGTCGTCCAAAAAAGGGTTTTTCTTATTATATATATGATAATGGTACTCTCTTGAAACCGCGTGAAACCGGCTGTGCGATGCTTCATTTACCGCTACTATATTCTTCACCACGATATCACGGGGCAAAATAGCATTCACCTTATACAACACCTGTTCATGGGGCGGCAGCGGGTCATCATAATGAAAGAAATTCTGCAGGGCATGTACACCCGCATCGGTTCTCGAGGAACCTGTAAGCTGAAAAGGCCGGCGATGCAGGGTTGAAAGCGCTTTCTCCACTTCAGCCTGGATGGATCCCGCATTCTCCTGCACCTGGAAGCCGCTGTAATGCGTTCCCTTATAGGCTACTTCCACGAAATATCTGCCCATCTGAGTTATTTACCCACCAGGGCTTTGAAGCGATTGATATAATAGGTCTCTTTCAACAGGTCTTCCAGTGTAGAAAACTGCTCCTTATCCATTACATTACCGTAAGCGGCATCGAGGAAGGCATAGCGTCCCTCCTCTTTCAGGAATAAAGCGGCCAGGTGCCTGATCTGGGCCACCGCGTATTTTTTTCTACGGAACTCTTTCCGGGCCACATCTACCATATCCTCCTCGGTTGTTTCCGCTGCCATTTTTCTCCTGAGCTGGAGCATATCGGACTCAGATGCTCCTAAAGGTTTTACCGCAATAGCCGTATCGACGACTACAACGGCCGTGTCAACTATTTCCAGCACGGTACTGTCTGTTGTTGCTTCCGCATCTACAATCGCCATAACGGAATCAACTAATACATCTTCGGAATCACCGCCTTTGGCGCTGGCGGAATCCGTTTCAACCTGTATTTTAACGGTAGAGTCCGTGTTATTCTTACCGGTCCCTTCTCCGTTTTTCAACGAGAAATCCAGGAACGACACTGATTCTTTCTTCTCTGAAGTCTGTTTTACTTCTTCCTTAACTGGCGCATCCAGTCCATCCTGTGGAATAAATACTTTAATGGTATCCCTTTTACCATCAGAATACTCATCTATAAATATGCCCATGTGGCCAGTATCCAGCTTCGTCATACTTTTCTTCACCACATTACTTTTCAATAAAACCGGTGTAACTTTTACCTCTTCCGTCTTTTCCTCCTTCTTCTCCAGTATTTTCACCTGCTCCTTATCAGATTGAACCACCAGCTGTGTACTATCGACGGGTACACTATTCTCTGCTGCAAGGTCAGTTTTCACTACGGCTTCCTCTTTCTTTTCTACTGCTACTTTATCAGGAAGTGAAGATTCCTTCACTAAGACCGCCGAATCAACTTTTGGCTGCGCTTGCTTTACCACTTCCTGCTTCACCGCCTCTTTTTTCACCATGGGCACTTCAGGTTTTATCCGGATAGAAGGATCATCAACCACCAGTGCCAACCGGTCGATAAACCCACCAGGCCGTGCCATTTTCCCTCCGGTGCTACCGGGTAATGTATCTGCTTTTGCCTCAATAGATTCTTCCACCATATTTCCTCCCTGCTTTACGGCACCTGCACTACCGGAATAAGTTACCGCAAGGGTTTGAAGGTTAAACAAACCCCACCCTTTTTCACCGAAATGCTTCAGCACCACGCCCTGATCTTTTCCCCCGGAACTGTATGCGAACGCCTGCTCGGGTACTTCTCCCTTCGGAAAACCCATGCGGAATTCCACCACGGCATCCGTCAGATCGGGCACCACCAGGTGGCCATGGACACTTGAGCTGAGTACTTCCACCCCCTTTTTAACATAAAAAGGTTGACCGTTATCGGTTTGTATGTAAAGAAAATTCTTTTGTTGAGCCGTTGCAGACAACGTTAACCCGGTAAGAAGAATGATCCCGTTGAGTTTGTTCATATAAAAATTCCTTCGTTCGCAGTGAAATTACCACAAAGCTATCTGAAATGCGGCTACCATTTAACATTTACAGCAGGTTTTGTGGACTATTTTTAAGTACATTCGGCGCACTTTAACGCATTATTATGAGACGATTACCGATCATCTGCGCCCTCCTGGCAGTTTCTTTCTGCGCCACGGCACAGGGCCCTGAAGAAAACCAGCAGAACGAGACCTGGAAAAAAATGTACCGTGCCAGCGCTACGCTGGACCACGACCTGGTACACACTAAACTGGATGCCAGCTTTGATTTCCCCGCCAGCCAAATGAAGGGAAAAGTGTGGATCACGCTGCATCCTCACTTTTATACGTCCGACAAAGTTGTGCTGGATGCGAAAGGCATGGACATCCATTCCGTAAGCATCGTGAAAGGTAGCAGCAAAAAGAAAGCCACGTACGAATACGATGGGCTGGAACTTTCCATCCAATTGGATAAAGCTTACAAAGGCGGCGAAGATTACACTATATACATAGAATACACCGCGAAACCAAACGAATTCAAAACAAAAGGAAGCGCGGCCATCACAGATGCAAAAGGCCTGTATTTCATCAATCCGGAGGGAAAAGAGGACAAACCCACGCAGATATGGACACAGGGTGAAACAGAAGCAACCAGCGTATGGTGTCCCACTATTGACCGCCCCAACCAAAAGACGACACAGGAGATAGCCATGACCGTTCCGGCGAAGTTTATCACACTTTCCAACGGTAAACTTGCTTCGCAGAAGAAGAACAGCGACGGTACCCGCACCGATACCTGGAAAATGGAGCAACCCCACGCCCCTTACCTCTTCTTTATGGGTGTAGGCGATTACGCCGTGGTGAAAGACGTGTACAAAGGGAAAGAAGTGAGCTATTATGTAGAGCCGGAATTCGCCCCCTTCGCCAAAAAGATATTCGGTGATACCCCCGAAATGATGGCGTTCTTTTCACGGATACTGGGTGTGGAATATCCCTGGGTGAAATACGCGCAGATCACGGCACGTGATTATGTAAGCGGCGCCATGGAAAACACCACCGCTACCCTGCACGGTGAATCCGCCCAGCAGAACGGACGCGAACTGGTGGATGGCAATCGTTGGGAAAGCACCATCGCCCACGAACTTTTTCACCACTGGTTCGGTGATCTTGTAACCGCGGAAAGCTGGAGCAACCTCACTGTAAATGAGTCGTTCGCCAACTACAGCGAATATTTATGGTACGAATACAAATACGGTAAAGACAAGGCCGACGACCACAACCTGGAAGATATGACGGGCTACCTCTTCAGCCAGAGCGAACAAAAGGACCTCGTGCGCTTTTACTACCGCGACAAAGAGGACATGTTTGATGCTGTGAGCTACAACAAAGGCGGACGCATCCTGCACATGCTCCGGAACTATATAGGAGACAGCGCATTCTTCCGTTCCCTCAGCACCTACCTGAACGCGAACAAGTTCAAAGCAGCCGAAGCCCATCAATTGAGACTAGCCATGGAAGAAGTGAGCGGCAAGGACCTGAACTGGTTCTTTAACCAATGGTATTTCGGTGCCGGTCACCCGAAACTTGACATCAGTTATGTGTACGACGACGCAGCTAAAAAAGCAAGTGTAATCGTTCAGCAAACACAAAAAGACAAACTGTTCTTCCTGCCCATCGCCATTGACGTGTATGAAAAAGGTAAGGCTACCCGATACCAGGTGAACCTCTCCGCCAAAGCCGATACCTTCAGTTTCAGCTACCAGTCGAAGCCCGAACACATTAACGTAGACGCCGACAAAATGCTGCTCTGCGAAAAGAAAGACAATAAAGGAGATGCCGGTTTCCAGGCCCAGTTTATGAGCGCTAAAAACTACATGGACCGCAAAGAGGCCATCGATCATTTTCTGCTGAACCGCTCTTCTGACATGTCCAAAGAAGTGCTCGCCAAAGCGTTGAAAGATCCTTTCCACGGACTCCGCAAATATGTGCTAGATGAAATGAAGGAGAAAAAAATGAATACCGCTGCCTACGAACAGGATATCTTCAAACTGGCGGTGGAAGATAAATCCGCGCCTGTCCGTGCTTCTGCCCTTTCCATTCTTGCCGGACTTAAAAAATCCGAATACGAAGGCATGTTCAGAAAAGCCCTGAAAGATTCCTCCTACTCCGTTGCCGGAGAAGCCCTGGAAGGACTACAGTTCCTGAACCTGGAAGCAGCCAAAGAAGAAGCGAAAAAACAAAGCGGCGACGCGAAAGGCAAACTGGCCGCCGTAGTATCCGACATCTTCATTAAATACGGTACTGCAGCAGATTTTGATTTCGTGGCCAAAGCTTACGCCGGAATGCCACCCAACCAACAAAAATTCGACCTCACACCCCGCTTCTGCGATTACCTGGCCACTATTTCCGAAACTGCCAAGGTGAAAAAAGGTGTGGATGCTGTGGTTGGTTTCCGCGACATGCTGCCGGAATCGGTGGATTTCGTGAAGAACCTGCTGAACGGGTACCTGAAAACCATCGTTACCAAGAAGGAGAAACTGAAAGCCGGTGCTGATGGGGCGACTATTCAGGAGCAAATAGATTATATTAATGGGAAGATTGCAGGGAAGAAAGGGTTTTAGTTAAAAAACAGAAAAAGGATTTCACGCTAAGACGCAAGGGTGCAAGGACGCAAGGCGTTGTTTGTGTTTGGTGTGGTTTGATTTGTTTTTTTATTTCTCGCCACGACGCAACGGATTCTTAAGAAAGCAATTTGGTTGAAAGCTGGAAGGAGAATGAACTCGTTTTTTGCCTTAACATGTAATAAGAGAAAGGGATGTATCAATAATTTGATACATCCCTTTTTAGTTTAACTATAATGCAACTGTATGGATCAGATTAGGGAACAGCGCTATTCTGAAGATTACCAGCGCTCTGTGGGCGTTTCATTTGTCGTCCGAAAAGCTGACCTACTCCCTTAATGAACAGTTCCCCACTAAGAAAAGGAAATTGCATAGTGCTCTAACGTTGCGCCTGCGAGGCACGAAGCAGTGCGTCGTGGCGAGAACATAAAAAAGAAACTATCGCGTGAAAAAAATCACAAAGCCCTAAACAAATCCGGATAATCCGTAATAATCCCATCTACCCCCAATGCCTTCAACGCCCTGATCTCTTCTAATGTATTCGGCGTCCACGGCACAACCTTCATTCCTAAGGCATGGCATTCCCTAATGAGCGCCGCCGTTACAATTTTGTAATTGGGACTGTAAATAAACGGCGTGAATCCCAGTGTTTTTAACTGCTCGCCCAGGGTTCTTTTCTCCTTCGCATCCACGAGATAAGACGTTTTGATGCCCGGGTATTTTCTATTCACCACCTGGATGGTTCGGATATCGAAAGACTGGATCACTGTTCGGTTAACTATACCTTTTTTTTTAAGGACAGCCACCAGCAAATCGGTGAATTCCTCCGGCAACGGGTGGTGCGTACCATCCTTTCCGGACTGGGTCTTGGTTTCGATGTTGTACCAGAGCGTCGCGTGGCCTTTTTCTGCGGCATAACTTTCTGATGCGGCAATCAGGTCTTCCAGCAAAGGTTTGTGCACCTTCATTTTCTCCTGGCGGGGAAAGCCGGGGTGCGGCTTCGAGCCCACATCGTATTTTGTGATGCTGTCGTAGTTCATGGCGTAGAGCGCCCGGGAGAACGCATCTTCTTTTGTCATGGTCTTCCCTTCGGGCGTAAGACAAAAATCCTGGTGGAAGTAAGTATCGTGCGACACCACCACTTTTTTATCCTTCGAAATCACCACATCCATCTCCAGGGTAGTAACGCGCATGTCGATGGATTTTTTCATGGCGGGGATGGTATTTTCCGGCATTAGCCCCCTGGCGCCACGGTGTCCTTCAGCAGAAAAAGACGGAAAGGGAATGGAGGAAACCACGCTACTTTTGGGTGCCTTACACGCAATAGCGGTAGTTAATAACGCTATCCCAACAAAACATACATTTTTCATTTCAGGTAATTTCCGGCTTTGAGGATGTTCCTCCAATGCAGGTATCCTGCTGCGGTGAGGTGTAATCCATCGTAAGTAAATTCTTTCTTCAGTTTCCCCTTTTCGTCCTGGAACGCTGTATTGAGGTCGATGAGTGTGGCGCCTTCTTCGGCGGCCAGTTGTTTCATTGCGGCATTCACTGCGGCGATATGCTCATCTTTATTGTAATGGTTGGGAAACTTCGTGAAGTCGTTGTTCACGGGAAGAATGGTTTGCAGGTATATTTTAGTACGCGGACTTCCCTTCTTAATACGCTCCACCATTTTTCGGTGGTTGGCGATAATGCAGCTGTCCGGGATGTTCCTTGAGATATCATTGACCCCGATTAAAATAAATACTTTGGCCGGCTGTCCTTCTATCACTTCATCCAGTCTTTCCAGCACACCATAGGTGATATCACCGCTGATGCCCCTGTTTTTTGCCCGTGGTTCGCTGAGTAATTCGTTCCAGTCGGAGCCGTCGGTGATGCTGTTTCCGAGGAACACGATATCTTTCTTGCTATCGGGATAGGATTTAAACTGGGCCACTTTCAACTCAAAGTTGGCGGGCCGGTGGGTACTGTCCCATTTGGCCTGTGCGGTTGCGTTCAAAGTGGCGAGTGTAGCGAGGGCGAAGCAAATCTTTTTCATAAAATTTAAACCGTTTTTTCAACTGAATATTTTTTGCCGAACCTGTCGGTGGCCACCACTTTCACGCTGACTGCTTTCTGAGGAAGCGCGGCGGTGAAAAGGTGTTCCGTTTTGTGAGGCTCCACGAAGCCCCGGGTTTTCGGCAGTTCTTTGCCAAGATACAACATAACGGTTTCTGGATCCATCCCTTCCTGCTGCCGGAGGGTGCCCTTGTAAGTATTGTCGAGCCAGTATTCCACTTTCCAGGCGGGATCATGGTTCCATACGTTCACGAGTAACTCTTTTTCGCCCGACTGGCTTTGCTGTGTTTTCAACTCCAGCTGATGGTCGGCGGGCATTCCGGTTGATTTGTAATACCACTTCAGTTCCGTTCCGTCCACTTCATACACGCCGTATCCACCGGGCGTTCCATCGCCACAGATTCTGCCCACCCACCAGGGGCCGCAAACTGTTCCGTGGTTGTGTTCAAAAACGCCTCTTTCTATCGAGTTCCGGTTGATGTGGGTATGCCCGGTCATCAGGTGCATCTTATAGCCTTTCGTGATATTCAGCAACACCTCTTTGTTTTTTGTACTCTTTAATATGGGAATATGTGCGCACAGTACCAGCAGGTGGTCTTTCGGAACGAAGGAAAGATCCTTTTTCAGCCAGGCCAGTTGCTGGTTGGAAATATGGCCATCGTATTCGCGGGCCTTTCCGAGATAACGCACGTTATCCAGCACCACATAGTGCACTTTCCCGCGGTTGAACGAATAATGCGAGGGGCCGAAGTGTTGATTGAACGTCACATCCGAGGTTTCATCCCCCCCCTTTTCGAGGTCCATATCGTGGTTGCCCATACATTGGAAGAAGGGCAAGCCCATTTCAGCGACGGCGCCCGCGTAATCAGGGAACATATCAAGGGTATCCCAAACAATATCGCCTACGGTAATGCCGTGCAGCAGCGTTCCTTCGGGCATTTCATTTTTGAGCTTTACTACATCCGGAACGGTCTGCGTCATCATCTTCTTTACGTCCGCTTTTGTTTTTGTTTGCGGATCGGCCCAGATAAGGAAAGAATGCTTTTCGTCGGATACCGGTAGTTTTTCCAGTGAAAAAACAACTTCCTGGTCCGTTATTTCACCTGCGGGAACATAATGCTTTGTAATGCCTTTCTCCTGGAGGAACGCATGGCCTGATGGTGTGGAAATAAACACGAAGCGTGCATCGGTATGCATGGTAAAATCAAATGCACCGTTCTTATCCGTTTTCAACACGGAGAATCCATCGCTCACCACTACGCCCGTAATGCCTTTTCCATTGCTCACCACTTTTCCTTTTACCCGTTTCTTTTCCTTCAGAATAGACTTCGGGTTCTTTTTCACCGCCTTTTTAACGTTGGCGGAAACGAACTGATAGCCTGTGAGCAATACGCCCCCTGTAAGTAAGAGGGAGCGAATGATAAACGATCTTCTTTTCATTGTGCGGGTTGCTTAGAAGTTTATGCCGGGAATTGTTTTAAGTTCATTGAAATATTGAACGTAGCTGTCGTACAGCGGAGCGTTCACCCATTGCAGCAGTATTTCATTGTTGTTGCGCAACGCATTGGTGGTAAAATTATGAGACCCGGTTACGAGCACTTTGGCACTGGCCCCTGACCAGCTTCCTTCTATCAGCATGAACTTGGCATGGATATTCACTTTCTGCCCGGGTTGTGTCATATTGTACATTTTCACCGATCCACCAGCATTCACCAGTTCTTTCAACACCTGCTGCACTTCTATATCGATGGATGACTTCACCACCAGTTCCACCTTCGCTCCTTTTTTACGGAGGTCAAGCAGTTTTTCAGCCACGTTTATCCTTGACTTCACCCAATCGCTCATGCCTATCCGTATCGTGGCAGTTGCCGGTGTGGTTATTTTATTCAATATTTCTATGATCGTATCATCGCCGTAAGCGCTGCCATTCCTTCGTTTGGGAAGAAAGAAAGCCGTTATGCCTTCGCCCTCCTCTTGAAACTCCTCGTACCAGAACTGGCTCATTCCTGCCGCAGCGCGCTGTTTCAACTGGCTCCAGTAATTCCTGAATGCATGGTATACGCCTTCATTCGAAAGCACCAGCGCATCCTGCATCTTTTTCGTTTCACTGATGTTCCAGTTGTGCGATGTCTGGAACACAATATTATTTCTTTTTCCATTACTGGTAACCGCCGACGAAACCAGCAGGAACTTGTTGTGGTTGATGGCTGTGCTTCCCGCATCACTCACAGTGGTCACTACTTCCGACGGCGCAGACAACCGACTGGATAAACGCGGTATCAACATGCTGTTCATCTGGATGGATTCCTCCCTGCTTTTATCTACTATAATCTTCACCACAACACCTCTCTGGTGCGCTTTAATCAGTTCATCTTCCAGGGCCGGATAATCCATGAGGTAGATGCACAAGTGAATAGAATCCTTTGCAGGAGTAGCTTTCACCAATTGTATGATCTTATCGATGATGGTATAAGACGACTGTCCCGCAGCTACTTTTGCCGGTTCCGTAAAATAGACACCGGGCAGTGTCAACGCCACGGGAACCAGGGATTCCTGCTGTTCTTCCGTGGTTCCTTCCCCTGCACCTTTTGAACAGGACAACAAAAAAACAACAACGATCAGCGCGATCGCTGTACAGTAATTCTTCATATGATCAAATTGTGAAGAATAAAAAAAGGCGGTACGAATGCTTGTTGAAAGTCCGTACCGCCCTATGTAATCCTATTATTCTTTCAGCTTCGTGGCTCCTTCCGTTTCGATATCAGTAAGTGTGGAAGTGGCACTGAGCGGGAGTATTACCTGCGACCTGGCCTTCACCCATTTGCCGAGTACGGGATTGTATTCTCCGCCCAACAAATTGAAGAAACCGGTGGAAATACCGCCATACACCAGGTTCAGCGTATTGGACCCTGCCCTGTAATAAGGCTGATCCTCCAGTGTAATCGGGTTCCTCACATCATAATAATCCGTATCTCCTACCCTGAACCCCACCTGCGGCGGCCCCGCGGTGTATATGGTACCGTTCGCGCCAACAAAAAGCACATCGAGTGGTTTGGTATCTTTGGTCACGGTCGTTCCCGCAAAAACAGCGATCCCCGATGCGTTGCCGCTGTTGGCCAGCAGGTTCGTGGTTCTGGTACCGAATCCATCACCATCCGTATTTCCATAATGGAAGGAACGGACCCAATTGGCCGAGCTGATGTTCGTGGAGCCACTGCCATTGATGACTTTGGTGGAGCCACCGATATAGAAATAAGTTCCTTTGGCCGCGAAACCTGTTGTAAGGTTAAACTTATAGGTGCGAAGTCCACCCGTTGCCCATCCATTCACCGGAATACCAGTTGGCGTGGCGGTTCCCGCGTTGTTTACTGTAACCACGGAATAGGGAGTAACGGAAAAATCAATATCGCGCGTAGCGAGCAACTGGATGTATTCGTAATTGTTATCGCTGCCGTTGGCATCGTTCAGGAACCCGGAGATCACCATGGGTACGATGTTTATTTCTGAACTCAGCACCACAATATCTTCTGCCTTGCGTACCCTGAACTCGGGAATGGTATCACCCGACGCATTAAAAGTGTTGAGTACAATGCCATAATAATTAGCGCTGAATGGCAATACATCGTTCGCGATGGCCGAGCCCGGCAAGGTATTGAGTGTGATATCCCCGAAACCATCGTTCAGCATTTTTTGCCCGGAGAATACATCGGTTGGCGCAGGCAGCGGGTTAAAACTTCCCTTCACAATCACCGACAATGTCCCTTCATACCAATCAGGATGCTCCAGTATTTTGTTGATGGGTACCCTTACCACCGGCAGTGTATTTCCGGAAGACACTTTGGTGATGCCACCTTTGGGAATATCGGTCACCATCAGCAGGCCACCTTCATTGGTGAGGGTAGCACCGTTCAGTTCCACATGCAGGGAATCTCCGGGTACATATCCGGCCGCTTCGCTGCCGATCTTCAAGGCAATACCGCGCAACGCATCCAGGCGACGCGCATCCTGCACGAACACCAGGCCTTCCGGCAGGTTGTTCCCGGAATGGTCCGATACTACCATAGCCGCCAGTTTTGTGGCGCCAAACATATTTTGTGTGGTCAGTTTTACGTCCTCGCCTTTGTAAATACCACGGACATCATAGATGGCAATGTACGGACTCACCTTTCCTCCACCGTAATTGCCGTTCTTATCGCAACCTACTACCGCGGCAAGCGCCAGTACCAGTGATATATAGAGTAGCTTTTTCATACTTAATGTTTTAAAATTATTGCCATAACTAAGGCCGCTGCCACCATACGAGCGTAGACATATTATCCGCGCCCTGGCGGTCCACCGCGATCCGGTAATTGGTTGGATTCGTGGACTGAACATACACCGGGTAGTTCATTCTTCCGGGCATGATGCCGCCATTCTGCAATCCCGCGCCTTTCGGCAGAACGGGATACCCTGTTCTCCTGTATTCAAACCACTGCTGGTAGTCTACCAGGAACAGCGCATAATATTTCTGCAAATGAATCTTCGCCAGTTTCTCTTCAAAAGATTCCGCATCGTTCCACTGAATATCCGCGGCTTCCAGGAAACTCTGGATGGCCACGTTCCAGGTGGGCACCCAGTATTTGATGGCGGCTTCGGCCCCCAGGTTATAATGTGCGGCCGGTGATGCGGATGTCCATCCCCGTAAGGCTGCCTCAGCGCGGATGAACTGCACTTCGGCGTAGTTCATGATAATGCCCGTCATGGGATCGTTCATTAAAGTAGGCGCTGCGTTACCGGAAACGGTTTGGTTCGTAGAATAGAAGTAGGATTTCTTTTCCGGATTTTCATTGGGATGGTAGCCGCTGGGCACGCCCTGGAAAGAACCCTGGAACGCCGCTATGCGCCACCTGTTCACGCCACTGGTTCCCCAAACGGGATCAATACGTGGATCACGCCAGTTCACCAGGTTGTCTATGAAGAAACTCGCGATGGCGGGCTGCCGGAAATCCTGTTCCCGAACGGTAAGCAATGGTGAGTTGAGTGCGCCGCCTCCAATCCATCTTACAATAGCAGACTCGTCATTGTTGGCTATTACCGGGTAGTTTGCGGAATTGGTTTCCAGTATTTCCCTGATTTTAGCGATGCAGTCATTAGCCACCTCAGGTTTATGAGAAATACGCAGCAGCAAACGCAGGTACAAAGAGTTTCCAAATTTCCTCCAGCGGGAAATATTGCCGCCGTAGATGGGATCACTTGCGCCAATAATGGCAGTATCCAATTTCAACAATTCGTTCGCCTGCTCCAGTTTGCTGAAGATATCCAGGTAAATCGTTTTCTGCTCGTCGAATTTCGGTTCGAAGTTCAGGCTATCCTTTCCCTGGTTCGATTCAAAATATGGAATATCTCCGAAGGTATCCGTAAGGTTGGCATAAATCCAGCTTTGGAGGATCAGGGAGATGGCGCGGTAAGAAGAATTGCTGTTGGGTGCCGTGTTCGCTACTTTGTAGATATCCTTGATGTCCGTAAGCTGCGAATACAATCCATTGTAAAAATAATCCGAGAGGTTCGACCTGAAATCGTACCGGAAAACGCGTCCTTCCGCATCGCCCATATCTACGGTCACCTGCATGAGTTCATTGTTGAAGTTCCTGTTCCGGATCATGTTATAGGTCATCGTATTCACGACGGAAGGCTGCAACAATTGTTGCGGCAGCGCTTCGGGCACCGCGTTCGGATTAGTGTTTTTTTCCGTAAAACCTTTAGTACAGGAACTGAACGCTACACTTCCCAACAGGAGTGTGGCGGTTATATGTTGAAGTATTTTTTTCATTGTCATCATTTTAGAATCCGATTACTAAGTTGGCTCCGATGGTTCTGGTAGAAGGGAACTGCGCTGTTTCAAAACCCTGCACGATATCGGTGCCGGCGAGCGTACCGAATTCAGGGTCGAACATTGGCCAGGGCGACCAGATGAACAGGTTCCTTCCATATACCCCGAAGGTGGCGCGCTGTAAACCAAGTTTCTTCAGCGCCTTCGCTTTCAGGGAATAATCGAGGCGGGCTTCGCGAAACTTGACGAAATCGGTAGAGAAAGTACTTCCTTCTCCGTTGTCGATGCCCCAGTGGGAACGGTAGTATTCATCAATGTTCGTAGCAATGGTGGTGTTCGGCACATACTTTCCGTCAGCGCCCAGTACCACTCCATTACCGATGATGCCATTATAGCGGCCTGGGATCGTGTTCGTTGTTTTCCCCTGCTCCGCCAGTTTGTAGTGCATCAGCGAGTGGGCCACGGCCCCCATTTGTGCGTCAAACAGGAAGTTCAGCCTGAAGTTTTTGTAAGAAAGTTCATTGCTGAAACCGAATTTGTAACGGGGAATAGTATTACCGAGGTACTGCACTTCTTCGCTGATCTTCGCGTAACCGGTGGTTTCATCGTACACGATCTGCCCATCCGGAGAGCGCACATAACCTCTTCCATACAAATCGCCCATGCTTCCCCCTACTTTCGCCACAATCTGTCCGCCGGCAACGGGTCCTGTTCTTAATACGACAGAGCTATCGAGCAATTCCGCCACTTTATTGCTGTTGGAAGAGAAGACGAAATTGGTGTTCCAACGCAACCCGTTTTTGATGTTCACGGGTGTTGCGTTGATCGCGAGTTCAAAGCCCCTGTTGTTTACACGACCGGCGTTAAAATACGCGGTAGCGTATCCACTGGACCTGTCCACCACACGTGAAAGAATCTGGTTCTTTGTATTGCCTTCATACAGCGCAACGTCGAAGCCGAGCCTGTTTTTGAACAACTTCACATTTGCGCCCACTTCATAGGTAATCGTCTTGAGTGGTTTCAGGTTGGGGTTGGCCAGTACAGTTGGGTTGGTTAGGCCCCCCGCGAACTGACTTCCGGGCGATACATAATAGAAGGAAGTGAGGTATTCTCTTGTGCCACCGCTGCCCACGCCTGATGCGGAGAAGCGGAGTTTGGCGAAATCGATGGACGCGGGCATTGTAACGAGGTCGGACAATACAAAACTGAGGTTGGCCGATGGGTAGAAGAACCCGGCGTTCTCTGTTCTTGCTGGTGTTGCGAGTACGCTCGTCCAGTCCTGTCTGCCGGTGAGGTCCAGGAACAGGTAGTTTCTGAAGCCCGCGGTCAGGATACCGTAGAAGCTGTTGATGGCATATTCACTCTGGTAAGGCAGCGTAATAATTTGTCCTGCGCTGTTGGCGAAACTATAAATACCGGGAGATGTGAGAGAGTCGGCCCGAAGTTCATCTTTATTATAGTTGTTGCGGGTGGCGCTTCCGCCACCGGTGATGGAGAAATCGAAATCGCTGTTGATTTTCTTCGCGTATTTCAGCAGAAAATCTGTTGTTGCTTCCTGTGAGAAGATGTTTTGCGTACGGAAACTTCCTTTCGGCAACCGGGAACCGGCATCGTAAGGTCTTTCCTGGGCGCGTGCCTCATAGCTGAAGTCCATGCCCGTTCTTACCATCAGGCTAAGTTCAGGCGTAAAATTATACGTGGCCTGCACGTTGCCGTTGAAAGCATGGCGGTTGGAGCGGTTGATGAACTCATACGCGATGGCAAAGGGGTTCTCCGGGAAGGTGCTGAAGGGGTAAGCGATTTGTCTTCCCGTCTGGCCGTTTCTCCAGTAATTCCTCAGCCAATCCATATCGGCATTGGGTTGCCAGAAGATGAACCAATACATGATGGACTGGTTGCCATATCCCGCACCGGGCAGGTTATCGCTCCATTTGTTGTTGTAATTTACTTTAGCGGAGATCTGCAATTTCTCGTTCACTTTCGTGTTCACGGAAAGGGCAACGGTATTCCTGTTGTAACCGGTGTTGGGTGTGATCCAGTTGTTGGTGACATTGGTGAAGGAGAACCTGGCGGAAGTTTTTTCCGTACCGCCTTCCACACTAACGGTATTGGTCAGTGTTTTGCCGGTTTCGAAGTAATTCTTCAGTTTATTCTTATAGGGCACCCATGGTGTTCTTACTGTTCCCCTGGTTTGGGTAACGGGATCCCATTGGTAGAACATCTGTCCATCGAAACGTGGTCCATAGGCGGAAGAGGTACCGCTGGTAGAAGGACCGTCTTCCGAGGTACCGAGGGAATAGTAGTTGGCACCGTTTAATCCCTGACCATACTCCCATTGGAAATCGGGCCAGCGGTTCACCTGTTCAATATTGGCGTTGGAATTGAGCGTTATGCCCCATCCTTTCTTTTTACTTGCGCCTGATTTGGTGGTGATGATGATGGCGCCGTTCGCGGCACGCTGGCCATAGAGGGCGGCGGCACCGGGGCCTTTCAGCACCGTTACGCTTTCAATGTCTTCGGGGTTAATATCGTTGATACCGCTTCCGTAGTCGGCGGGCATGTTGTCGCTGCTGGTACCATAGGCGCTTTCTCCTGAAATGGCTGTTCTTCTGCCACTTCCCTGGTTCATGATTACACCGTCCACTACCAGCAACGCTTCGTTGTCGCCGGTAAGGTTGTTTTCACCGCGGAGGATGATTTTGTTGGAGCCGGTGGGGCCACTGTTGGAGCGCACGAGGTTAAGTCCTGCCACTTTTCCGGAGAGGGCGTCGGTCCAGTTGCTGGCCATCGCGTTGGTCAGTTGCTCTCCCTGCACGGTGGTGGTGGCGTAGCCCAGCGCTCTTTCTTCCCGCTTAATACCCAGGGCGGTCACCACTACATTTTCCAGTTCATTCGCCGTTCCAAGAAGTTGTACATTCAGCCTATCCTGCTTTCCCAGCTTTACTTCTCTCACCTGGAAGCCGATGGCGGAAAACACCAGCGTTTCGTTCTCCGCAGCATTAATAGAGAATTCTCCCTTTTCGTTGGAAGTAGTTCCCCTGCTGGTACCCTTCACCTGAACGTTCACATCCGGGATGGGTTTATTGTCGTTGGGATTGGTCACCGTACCGGTGATCTTTTTTTGCTGGGCGAACAAAGCCATGTTCACCATCAGGAGAAGCACTGTTCCCAGTAAGCGGAGCAGTTGTGGTTTCCCCCCTGAAGCAGTCGTAGAAATTTTCATAAACAACATTCTGGGTTTGTTAAAGATTGTATAGGTCAGTTTTGTTTTAACTCCTTTCTTTCCGCCAGGCGATGGCCGTAAAGCCTATTGCAAGGATACAAGCCGCGATCAGCACGTAGAAACCGCCATCCCAGCCCCATGCATCTACAACATATCCCATGGCGATGTTGGCAAACAGTGCCCCTCCGAGGTAACCGAATAACCCGGTAAGCCCGGCAGCCGTACCAGCCGCTTTTTTGGGAACAAGTTCAAGTGCATGCACACCTATCAGCATCACGGGACCATAGATCAGGAACCCGATCGCAATCAATGCAAGATGATCGATAGATGGATGGCCGGGGGGATTTTTCCAGTAAACCACTACTGCAATCAGCACCAGCATCATGTACAAAATAGTAGCGGGGGCGCGCTTCCCGCGGAAAATTTTGTCGCTTAGCCAGCCGCAGATAAGTGTTCCGGGAATACCGGCATATTCATACGCGAAGTAAGCCCAACCGGTTTCAGCAATAGAGAAACCTTTTGCTTCCTTCAAATAGGTAGGAGCCCAATCAAGAACGCCATAACGCACCAAATATACGAACGCATTGGCTGCTGCTATGTACCACAGCAATTTGTTAACCAAAACGTAATCTACAAATATCTGTTTTGCGCTCAGTTCTTTTTCATGCGCTTCCGTATAGTCGGGCGCGTAATCGTTTTTATATTTTTCGATGGAGGGAAGGCCACACGATTGTGGGGTATCCCGGATCAGCCAGAAAGCGATCAGTGCGATAACAATCGCGATCATGCCATGAAAATAGAATACGCTTCTCCAGTCGGCAAAGATGGCGATTCCCAAAGCGGCCAAAGGCCCTACCAGTCCGCCACCCACATTGTGCGCCACGTTCCAGATTGACATTTTCACACCGCGTTCACGGAGCGAAAACCAGTGCACCATCACGCGTCCGCATGGAGGCCAGCCCATTCCCTGGAACCATCCGTTTATAAAAAGTACCGTAAACATAATGGCGATAGAACCGGTAAGAAAAGGAAAGATGCCCATCGCGATCATGGTGCATGCGGAAAGCAACAAGCCAACGGTAAGGAATATACGCGCATTGCTTCTGTCGGATATATTCCCCATCAGAAATTTACTGAGTCCGTAGGCGATGGATACCCCGGACAATGCAATACCCAGTTCTCCTTTGGAAAAGCCCCTGGCGATTAAGTCGGGCATGGCAAGCGAAAAATTCTTGCGCACAAGGTAGTAACCTGCATAACCGATGAATATACCCAGGAATACTTTCAATCGCATCATCCTGTATTCGGGATCAATTTTATCGGGTTCGAGCAATCGTTGGTGTGGCGCGGGCGCAAAAAGAGCGGCTAGTTTCATACGGCAGTTGGCTGGTCTTGTTTTTTTATTTTAAAATGTTCTGGCAGGTAATATTGTACAGTATGTTGAAAATCGGTAATCTGCTGCTGTTTCCAGGCCTCATCCTTTTGAAGCAGCGTGGCCATAATTTCCGCTACGCGGGGCGCCGCTCTTAAAGCGGCAGCGGCATCCAGCAATACGGCACGCGTGCGCCGGGAAAGCACATCTTCCACGGAACGCGCCATCTCCTCCTGAACCGCCCAGATCACCTGCGCTTTGCGGATGCCCAACTCTTCGCTTACCCATTCCTGTTGTTCTTCATGAAGTTGTTTTACAGCCGCGGCATCAGCGCCATAATAGTATAGCGGATCATTCCAATCTACCTTCGGCACATAACCATGCACCCGGAGTTGTTTGGTACCCGTCTGTGTTTTCGGCCATTTCAATACTTGCTCTATCTTATCCACCAGGTCCTCTCCCATTTTCCGGTAGGTGGTCCATTTTCCGCCCAGCATGGTAAAAAGGCCGGAAGGAGCCACAATAATTTTATGACTACGCGAAATCTCTTTTGTTTTTTGCCCCGGTTCCGCTGCCGCTAAGGGGCGCAATCCCGCGAACACGCTCAGCACATCAGCTCTTTTGGGCTTCTGCACCAGGTATTTCCCTGCTGTATCAAGGATAAACGCGATCTCTTCATTCAGGGCCACCGGCTCAAGAGAAGCATGCTCTACGGGCGTATCAGTTGTACCAACCACCAGTTTTCCATGCCAGGGCACAGCAAACAATACTCTTCCGTCAGGCGTTTCAGGAATCATCAGGGCCTCGTTGCCCGGGAGAAATTTACTGTCCAGTACAATATGCACCCCCTGACTGGCCGTTGTGCTCTTTCGTACTCCAGGCCGGTCCATGCGCAAAATATCATCCACAAATACACCGGTCGCATTCACCACCACCTTCGTGTTTATTTCAAATGGCTCCCCGGTTTCCAGGTCGCGCGCCTCCACACCGGTAATCCTGCCGTTAGCGTCTTTACACAATGATGTCACCTTTACATAATTCACTACAACGCCGCCCCTGTCTTCAATTGTTTGGGCAAGGTTCAGGGCCAGACGCGCATCATCAAATTGCCCGTCATGGTACAATACACCACCTTTAAGGCGGTCACGGACAATAGTAGGTAAACGGGAAATCACTTTTTCGGGGCGTACAAACACCGAAGCGCCAAGACTAAGTCGTCCGGCAATCCAATCATACATTTTTAGACCAACGGTATATTTAATCCTGTCCCACCATGAATACACCGGGATAATAAACGACAGATTCCGCACCAGATGGGGCGCATTCTTCACCAACAGCCCACGCTCTATACTCGCCTCACGCACAAGAGCAATATCTCCCTGCGCCAGGTAACGCACGCCGCCGTGTACCAGTTTGGTGCTTTTGCTGGAAGTGGATTTGGCAAAATCAGACTGCTCCAGCAACAACACCCTGTACCCACGCACTGTTGCCTCCAAAGCAGTACCCAGCCCGGTAGCTCCTCCGCCAATCACCACCATATCCCAGGTAGTAACGGTTCTCATATTTTCTATACTTGCGTTCCTGTTCATGCCGACAAATTATTTTCAACTATATATCGAAAATAATAAAATGTACCAACGCAAGGTACATTGTTTTCCGATATACCTATTTTTCCGATATTAATTGATTGTTATCAATAAATGAAGAAATTGTTAACACCCGTCAGCGAATTAAAAAACTGGTATACAACGATTTAGAAAGAACGAGAATGTAAACGTTTGCGTAAGTATTTTCTGGCCTGCTAAATGTGAAAGCGCTGGAAAGCAGGTTGAAAACGATCATTCCGGTTGGTAATTGAAAAGGAAGATTGCTATTTCAATGCTGGTATTTGAAGGCCGCCGAGCAATTTCCGGGAGATTTTATTGAACCTGAAATTCAGCAATACGGAAGAGAAACTCAGTCCTATCACGAAGCCGATCCATATTCCAGTGGCGCCCATCCCCGCTTTGAATGCGAGGTAATAGCCTGTTGGTATGCCCAGCACCCAGTAAGCGATGGTCACCAACAGGGTGGGTACTTTCACATCCCGCACACCGCGGAGTAGGCCTACCCCAATTGATTGTGTGGAATCCGATATCTGAAAAAGCGCCGCGAACAACAATAAGAAAGCCGCGGTGTCCACTACTTCAGCATTGCTGTTGAAAGCATGGGGCAACAGATTTCTGAAAAGAATGAAGAAGATGCCACAAGCCACACCATATATAAGTGCGGTGTAGAGTGTACTGAAACCAATGCGTCGCAAGCCTGAAAAATCATTCCGCCCATAACTTCCGCTTACGCGGATACTTCCGGCCTGCGATAAGCCAACCGATACCATAAACGTAGCAGAAGCGCAGTTCAGCGCGATCTGGTGCGCAGCCTGTTGTGTGGCGCCCAACCACCCGATCATAATACCCGAAACGGAGAATGCGCCTGCTTCCATGCCGTATTGTAAACTGGAAGGAACGCCAATCTTCAGCAATTCCCACCAGGAGTGCAGCTTCAGGACCCATTCCGACCGCCGCCATTTGCCATACACACTGAACCTTTTCTTTTTTAAGATCACCCAGAGCAATACAACAAAGATGACCGCCCTCGAAAATAAAGTGGTTAGTCCGGCACCAACGAGCTCCAGGCGTGGCATACCCAGTTTTCCGAAGATGAAAACCCAGTTCAGAAAGGTATCCAGCGGAAGGGAAAATAGTGAAAGGGCCATGGCCAGCCGTGTATATTCGAGTCCATCGGTGAATTGTTTGAGCGCGAGGAACATCATCATCGGAATAATGCTCCATCCCATAATAGCCAGGTACGGTTCCGCCAAAGCGGCCACTTCCGGGTCCTGCCCCATGCTGTACACGATCTTCCGGCCCAGTACCACACACAAGGCGATCAGCACCCCGGTAAGGGCGCAGAGCCAGAAACCGTTGTAGGCGTAGTGCGCCACTTTGCGTTGATCGCCGCGGCCGTTGTGGATAGCCACGAGGGGAGAAATGGAAACGGTAATGCCAATGCCGAGTACATAAGGAATACCAAGCATATTGGTAACAAGGGAGGAGGCTGCAAGTTGTTTGTAACTGATGGCGCCCACCATGGCAGAGTCGATAAGTCCCAACGCGATCTGCGTGAGATTACCCAATATAAGTGGACCGGCCACCTGCAATGTTCTTACCGCCTCTTTTTTCATAAGGCTGCAAAGGTAACTAAAACTCCCAGCGCTGTACCCTGGCGATGGCTTTCTTCCAGTAACGGTGTATGTTCTGGAGATCAGGGCTGTTTTCAGCCGGGACGTATTTTTTTTCGACGGAGTAAAAAGCTTTGATGGTCTCCACATTCTCCCAAACGCCTACGGCGAGTCCGGCGAGGTAAGCGGCGCCCAGGGCGCTTTGCGAAACGAATCCCGGTTTTACCACAGGACGTTGTAAGAGGTTGGTTTGAAGTTGCAACAGCAGGTCGTATGCCACGGAAGAGCCATCCACCTTTAGTTCTGTAATGGCATACCCGTTCTCTTTTTCCAAGGCGGCCACCGCGTCGCATATTCCCAGCGCCACCCCTTCCAGACTTGCTCTGGCAATGTGTCCTGCCGTAGTGCCCCGGCTGATGCCGATGATCATGCCTTTCGCATAAGGATCCCAGTAAGGGGAACCCAGACCGCTGAAAGCGGGTACAAAATAGACACCACCGTTATCGGTCTCAGTTTGCGCGAGTTGCTCCACTTCGGCGGTGGTGTCGATGATGCCCAGTCCATCCCGGAGCCACCGGAAGGTGGAACTTCCGCCGAACACACTTGCTTCCAGGGCGTAAGTTGTTTTGCCGCCTATCTTCCAGGCGATCGTGGTCACAAGGTTGTTCCTCGACAAAATCGGTTGTTCCCCGGTATTCATGAGCAGAAAGCAGCCGGAACCGTATGTATTCTTGATGCTGCCCGGTTCAAAACACGCGTGTCCAAACAGAGATGCGTGCTGGTCGCCGGCGATGCCCGCAATGGGGATGGCTGCGCCCAGTAAATTGGGTTCCGTTTCCGCCACTACTTCATCGCAATCCACCACTTTGGGGAGCATGAGCATGGGGATGGAGAAAAGCCTGCAAAGTTCCTGGTCCCATTGCTGGGTATGAATATTAAAAAGAAGTGTGCGCGAGGCGTTCGTTACATCGGTGATGTGTTGTTTGCCGCCCGTCAGTTTCCATACCAGCCAGGAATCTATGGTTCCGAAGGCGAGTTTTCCCTCTTCCGCCTTTCTTTTTGCCCCTGGTACTTCGTTAATGATCCACTGTATTTTGCTGGCGGAGAAATAAGCGTCGAGGATGAGCCCGGTTTTCTCGCGGATCATTTCACTCATGCCCTGGTAGTGCAGTTGGTCGCATATTTCAGCGCTTCTTTTGTCTTGCCAGGCAATGGCGTTGTAAATGGGTTTGCCTGTTTCGCGGTCCCACACGATGGTGGTTTCCCGCTGGTTGGCAATGCCGATGGCGGCGATATTTTCAGGTGCGATGGCGGCATCTTTGATTACTTCACGCGCGGCATCCAGTTGGGAGTACCAGAGTTCTCCGGGATCAAATTCAATCCAGTCGGGGCGCGGGTAATGCTTTTCAAAATCCTTCTGTACACGGGCCAGTACCTTACCATGCCTGTCCACCAGGGTTGCCCCTGCGGTGGAGGAAGCCAGATCCAGAGAAAGAATATATTTTTCCATAGTGCAACAGGGGATTAACTTTTGAGTTCGCTGATGGCGCGCATGAGTTCGCCGAGATAGCCGTACATCTCTTCCAACTGCTGCTTACCCAGGTCGGTAAGCTGGTAGTATTTACGGGGAATGCCTTCTTCCATTTCCACCCAGCGCGACTCTACGATTTTTTCTTTTTTCAACCGGTTCAGCAATGGATAAATGGTGCCATCCGCGATATCCATATCGAACTGGCCCTTTATGTCGCTGATGAGTTCATAACCATACCGTTCTTTCTTCTGAAGCAACAGCATGATAATGTATTCAAACAATCCCTTTTTGAGCTGAGATTGCCAACGGGTCAGGAAATAGTTTGGGTTCTCCGACATGTGAGAGAAGATTTTGAATTTTGGATTTTGGATTTTGAATGAAGCTTACTTCTTCCAAAATTTCTCCTCTCATTCAAAATTCAGCATTTAAAATTTAGAATTCAATTTACCATGAGCCACTGGCTCCGCCACCGCCACCACTTCCACCACCGAATCCGCCGAAACCTCCTCCGCCGCCGGACCAGCCGCCACCGCCACTTCGTCCACCGCCACCACCAAAACCGCCCCAGTCCATGAACACGGGGCCGTTCCAGCCACGGTACCCACGGCGCGACATCATGCCGCCACCGCCGCCGCCCCTGGAGATCAGGCTGATGATAATGATGATGACCGCCAATACGATGGCTCCGCCACCTATGCCACGTTCTTTCGTGCGCTTCCGGTCCCTGTATTCAGCAGGTGCCTTGTACTCACCGGCTGCGGCCTTCATAATGGATTCCACCGCATGGTCGAAGCCGCGGTAAAAATTTCCTTCCCGGAAAGCCGGTGTAATATCGTTGTCGATGATCTGTTTGGCGGTGATGTCGGGAACGGCGCCTTCCAGGCCGTACCCCGTTTCGATCCTTATCTTACGGTCATCTATAGCCGCAACAATCACGATACCGTTGTTGGTGGCTTTGTTGCCCACACCCCAGTCGCGGAGGATTTTCAGTGCATACTCTTCTATTTCGTATCCGCCGAGACTTTTCACGGTAACAACGGCGATCTGGTTAGAAGTACTGTCGTCGTAGGCTACGAGTTTCGCTTCCAGAGAGGCTACCTGGTCGGGCGTCATCACCTGCGCCAGGTCGTTCACCAACCTGGGCGGCGTGGGCCTTTTGGGAATATCCTGCGCCAGGAGCGCGGAAGTTCCCATCAGGAAGAGCAAACATATCAGCAGGAATTTCTTCATCATAAGGATCAGTGCCCGAAGACGATTTCGTCGGGCAGTTCATTTTTATCGGTGTCGCTGTCATAGGGGAAGTGCGTGTGCAGGGCATCCCCGATATCGGTTACCACGGCGGCAATGCCGTTCGCGATGTGGTCGCCATTGAAAGCGGCGATCATTTTGTCCACTTCCCTGCGCCAGTAATCATCCCCTACTTTCTCATGAATACCTTTATCGCCATAAACGGCCAGTTGATGGTCTTTTAATGCGATGTACACCAGCACGGCGTTGCGGTCTTTCGTTTCGTGCATCTTCAGCCCGTGGAACACTTCCAGGGCACGATCGATCGGGTTCACGAAACGGCAATGCGATTCAATGTACACGCGCACTTCACCGCTGGTTTTCTGTTCAGCCCATTTAATGGCTTCCAGGATCGGTTGTTGTTCCGATGCGGGAATAAGTTCTTTCTTCTTTGAAAAAGAGAATAGCGACACAGGCGATGTATTTATCAGAATTTAACTTCAGGCGCTCTTTCACTTCCGGCTTCCGCAGCGAATCCTTCTTTGGGTGTGAAGCCGAACATGCCCGCGAATATATTCGTCGGGAAAGAACGCGCCTTTGTATTGTAAGCCCTTACCGCTTCGTTGAAATCATTTCTTGCCACTTTAATCCTGTTCTCTGTTCCTTCCAACTGAGCCTGCAGGTTGCGGAACGCATCGTTGGCCCTGAGGTTAGGATAGTTTTCAGTTACCATCAGCAACCTGCCGAGTGCCTGGGAAAGCTGGCCCTGTGCTGCCTGGAACTCTTTTAATTTCTCAGGTGTAAGATCAGCGGGATCAACCCTCATTTGCGTTGCCCTTGCCCTTGCATCAATCACATTTTGCAAGGTGGTCTTTTCAAAATCCGCTTCTCCTTTTACTGTATTCACGAGATTGGGGATGAGGTCAGCACGACGTTGGTAGTCGCTCTGTACGTTTGCCCATTTGTTTTTTACCACTTCATCCTGCTGCACCAGCGAATTGTATCCGTTGCAACCACATCCGGCCAGGATCAATAAAACAGCAGCTATTACAATTAGAACCAATGATTTACTCTTCATTTTCTGAAAGATTTGATGGTGAGGGTTTAAAGTTAAGCTAAAGCGTTCATTCCGCCAATGGTGCGTACCCAGTCGATCATCCGGCTGGTGAACCCGTACTCGTTATCGAACCACACGATAAGTTTAAGGTGGTTGCCCACGACGGCAGTGAGCGTGGCATCCACCACACAGGAGTGGGTGTTTCCTTTGAAATCGAGGGAAACGAGTTGTTCGTGGTTTACCGCCAGCACGCCTTTGTATTTAGCATTCGCCTCTTCTTCAAAGATGGCGTGGATCTGTTCCCTGGAGATTTTATTCTTCAGCACCACGCTGATATCGGCCATAGCGCCATTCGCAACGGGCACGCGCGTGGAAACAGCGGCGATCTTTCCTTTTAAGGAAGGAATCAGCCTTTCCAGGGTTCCGGCCTGGTCAATTTCCACCGGTATAATGGATTCGGCCGCGGCCCTACCCCTCCTGAAATCGTGGTGCGGGGCATCCACGAGTTGCTGGCGGGAAGTATAGGAATGCAGGAAATTGAGTTGTGCAGATTCAATCCCGATCGCGGATTCCAGGATATCGAGTACCGGCGTGGAACTGTTGGTCATGCAGCCGCCGGGGGAAACGATTTTGTCTTCCGGCCTCCATTCATCATGGTTGTAGCCGTACACGAGCAACGGCACATCCGTATCGCCGGTAGTGGAAAGCAGTACATGCTTCGCCCCGGATTCCAGGTGTAGCGATGCTTTTTCTTTTTTGGAATACACTCCGGAGCATTCTATCACGAGGTCAACTCCCAATTCTTTCCAGGGCAGTTTCAAAGCATCCGGTTCGCTGAGCAACTGAATAGGTTTTGCGTTGATGACGAGTGTTTCGTTCAGCGCAAGCATATCCAGCGGGGAGGTGCCGTAAATGGAATCGTATTTCAGGAGGTAGAGGAGGTTTTCCCGGGGCATAATGTCGTTGATGGCAACGAGTTCAATACCGGGCTCTTCAATCAAACGACGGAACAGGAGGCGCCCGATGCGGCCCATTCCATTGATGGCGATCTTCATGGTTAAAATAATGGCAGGTTAAGGGCGCAAAGTTAGGGTATTGCGGGGTGGTTTCGGGGGAAGAATTTTTGTTGGTGCAGTTATTGTTTTGTGGCACGCGATTGTTTTGTTTCACGCAATTGCTTTGTTCCTCGCAAAGACGCAAGGAAGCAAGGACGCAAGGAGCGGCTGAAGGGCTGAGGGAACATTTTCTCGCGGTTGCTTCCTGCTTCGTACCTCGCTGCCTCGCAGAGCGGTTGAGGGGCTGGTGGCAGGGGGAGATTTCTTGTAGGGGCCGAGCTTTTTTAGAGAATGGTTTCTCGCAACGGCGCTACGACGCCACGTTGGTGGTTGATTGAATTTCTTGCTTGGTACGGGCAAATAGGCTTTATTCTTTTACTTGTAACAGTGACTATTGGTAGAAAAGGGAAAGCCTGTTAAGCAGCCATCCAATATTATGATAAATTTAATCCCAATTGTCAGATCAACTCTTAACTTATACAGGTTAGAAGCCTTTCGCCATTCAACAGCCCATTGCGTCGTAGCGCCGCTGCGAGAAAAAAATCTTCCCATGCAACGTTCCCAAACACATACAACGCCTTGCGTCCTTGCTCCCTTGCGTCTTCGCGAGAAATTCTACTCACCTACTCCGGCAACCCCACCGGCTTCTTCCCCCCTGCCTTCCTCGAAAATGAGGCATCCAACGCCGTGTTATCCGTGAAAAAACCACAGTTTCTCAGGAAAAAAACATTCCCTTCCACCCCGCCGCCATAGTCCATCCTGTATCCTTTGCGGGCGGTGTTGTCGCCGGTGAAGCGGGCCTGGGTGAGTTCATGCCATTGGCCCTTGTTGTCGCGGATCCATTGGTTGTTGAATGACACTTTTCTTTCTTTATCGCCCTGCTCCGGACTAAAATTTTCGAGGAAAGAATGGAACCGGGTCAGGTAAGTACTTTTCTTCGGGCGACGGAAAGATGCGATGAGTTGCCAGTTGTTTTTTTCAGGCGCAAAAAACCATGCGGTATATATCGTGTGTTCCGGTCCGTCGGGAACACCTTTCAGCAGGAATTTATAGGTATTGCCTGTGATCCAGTTGTAGCGGAGATAGCTTTGTCCGCCTGAACCTTCGTTGCCGAATTCACCGGTATGCACGCCCTCTCCTTTCTTCAGCAGTACAATTTTCTGATCTTCGGGAATCGCCTTGGGATCATCGGTTTGGAATGGACTCCATACAGAGAAAAGTATCCTTCTTTCCGTGGCGCTGTTCACCTGCATACCAAAATAACCTTCTCCAAAACCATTGGCCATGTAGTAGGAACCAACCACATCGTTGCCCGGCTTCACGGTCACTTCATTGTAAAAATATTCGGCCTTAATGGAATCAGGAAAAGGATAGCTCAGGTGCACCGATGGCCCTCTTCTTCCCCAGTAAAAAAAATTTCCTTCGTTGGTGGACACATAATCAGGCGCAGTCTGAACTGCGGTGCCAGATAAGGTGTAGGCTGTTAATGAAGGATAGGTATCACCCTGTTTTTTTATGCCCTGTAAACTGATGGCATAGTACCCCGGCTTACGCAGTTTCCAGGTTCCGGCATCCACCTTTTCCATTCCGCTTTTCAGCTCAATTTCTTTTGCTGAATTATCCACGGTAATGCGTAAACGTGATTCGGAAGATGTGTTTCCGTTCAGTTGAATGGACAATTCCCCCGCCGTATTTATCCTGACATAAGTATTGAAAACAACCGCATCATCGCTCCAGCCTTTAATACCATTATTGGAAACCAGGCCGCGCTGTTGTTTCACATTGGTAGCCCAGGTATTTCCTCCAAGGGGCACAACAATGGGATCAGCAAAAAAATGGGCGTTCGCCGCCATGGGAAGAACGGCGAACAGGCCCAAAACGACAGACAATATACAAAAGCGTTTCATGCAAAGGGTTTGAAGGGAACAAATATGAGCAAAAGATGAATAGAATTTGGCGGCAAACGGTTGCGTGAATTTATCTTGAATTTTGAATGATGAATTTTGGATGAAGCGTGGTGAGATATGTCTTGCTATTCTACTCACTTATACATAAAAAAGCCGTCTCAACGAGACGGCCTTCAATTCAAAAATGCTTTCAAAATACCAACAGCTCTTTGCGTCCTTGCTCCCTTGCGTCTTCGCGTGAAAAAAAATCCCCCCGGAAAACGCCGGAGGGACCTCAAAAAAATATCACTTACTGCGCGCTACGCTTTCACTGCTGCAATACCCGGCAATTCCTTCCCTTCAAAATATTCAAGCATAGCGCCACCACCTGTGGACACATAACTTACTTTCTCAGTGTAACCGAACTGGTTCACGGCCGCAACGGAATCACCGCCGCCTACCAGGGAGAAGGCGCCTTTTTCGGTTGCTTCAGCTACTGCGTCGGCAATGGCCTTGGTACCTTTCTGGAATTTCTCCATTTCAAACACCCCCATAGGACCGTTCCAAAGAATGGTTTTAGAGCGAAGGATCACTTCTGCGAATGCTTTAGCGGCTTCAGGACCAACATCCAGTCCCATCCAGCCATCGGGAATTTCGTTGCTGGGCGCAGTTTGCGTGTTGGCATCGGCAGCGAAATTATCGGCAATAATGGAATCTGCCGGAAGGTGGATGTTCACACCTTTGGCCTTTGCGTTCTCCAGGAGATCAGATGCGGTTTGCAGACGGTCGTCTTCACAAAGAGATTTCCCGATTTTCCCACCTTGGGCTTTCATGAAAGTGTAAGCCATTCCGCCGCCGATGATGATGTCGGTAGCACGTTCAAGCAGGTTCTCGATGATGAGAATCTTATCGGAGACTTTAGCGCCACCGATGATGGCGGTAAATGGCTTTTCAGCCGCGTGAAGCACTTTTTCGGCGCTGTTCACTTCCCCTTCCATTACGAAACCGAACATCCTTTTTTCTTTGGGGAAGAACTGCGCGATTACCGCGGTGGAGGCATGGGCACGGTGCGCGGTACCGAAAGCGTCGTTCACATATACATCGCCCAGTTTGCTGAGCTTCTCCGCGAAAGCGGCATCGCCTTTCTCCTCTTCTTTGTAGAAACGAAGGTTCTCGAGCAGCAATACCTCACCCGGCTTCATCATATCAGCGGTAAGATAGGCCTGTTCGCCGATACAGTCGTTTGCGAACAATACTGTTGTGCCACCGAGCAGTTCGCTGAGGTGTTTTACCAGATGTTTCAGGGAATATTTTTCTTCGGGTCCTTCTTTCGGGCGACCGAGGTGGCTCATCAGGATCACGCTGCCACCGTCTTTCAGGATTTTCTGAATGGTGGGGACGGCGGCCTTCATGCGCGTATCATCTGTGATGGCTTGTGTGGCTTTATCCAGCGGCACGTTGAAATCAACGCGGATCAATGCTTTTTGTCCGGAGAAATTATGTTGGGAGAATTGGCTCATGGTAGAATATTTTGGGATGGAAAAACAAAAAACCGTAGGAGCGCTACGGTTTTCTATGTTAACTTTCTATTGCATTATTTGCTGATGAGTCCGGCGAAGAATTTCACGGTGCGCACGAGTTGGGAAACATAGCTCATTTCGTTGTCGTACCAGGAAACTGTTTTCACCAGTTGCTTATCGCCTACAGTCACCACTTTGGTTTGTGTACCATCGAACAGCGATCCGAAGGTAGTGCCGATCACGTCGCTGCTCACGATTTCGTCTTCAGTGTAACCGAAGCTTTCGTTGGAAGCGGCTTTCATGGCTGCGTTCACTTCTTCCGCGGTTACTTTTTTGCCGAGGATTGCAGTAAGTTCTGTTACAGAACCTGTGATGGTGGGTACACGTTGTGCACCGCCGTCCAGTTTACCTTTCAACTCGGGCAGTACCAGGCCGATGGCTTTGGCGGCGCCTGTAGAGTTGGGAACGATGTTGGCTGCGGCTGCGCGGGCACGACGAAGGTCGCCTTTCGCGTGTGGCGCGTCCAGTGTATTCTGGTCGTTGGTATAAGCGTGGATGGTGGTCATGCTGCCCGCTTCGATACCGAACTGGTCGTTCAGTACTTTGGCCATTGGCGCCAAACAGTTGGTGGTGCAGGAAGCGCAGGAGATGATGGTTTCAGAACCATCGAGGATGCTGTGGTTCACGTTGAAAACGATGGTCTTCAGGTCACCGGTAGCGGGGGCGGAAATCACCACGCGCTTAGCGCCGGCGGTCAGGTGCGCGGCGGCTTTGTCTTTATCGGTGAAGAAGCCGGTACATTCCAGCACCACGTCCACATCATGCTGTCCCCAGGGAATTTGAGCGGGATCTTTCTGTGCGTATATTTTGATCTCATCACCGTTTACGGAGATGGAGCTGTCGGAGTTGGTAACATCTGCGTCGAAACGGCCCTGGGCTGTATCGTATTTGAGGAGGTGCGCCAGCACTTTCGGACTGGTAAGGTCGTTGATGGCAACAACATCAATGCCTTCCATGTTGTAGATCTGACGGTATGCCAGTCTGCCTATTCTTCCGAAACCGTTGATCGCAACTTTTACTTTGCTCATGATTATATTGGTTTATACGTTGAAAAATCGTTGGCGAAGTTACCATTTTCCGAAGAATAAAAAAGCCATCTTCTGAAACATTTGAAAGCGATTGCAAAAGAAAGATGAAAAAAAATCTCAAATATTTTTGGTGAATTAAAAACGTATCCTATTTTTGCACTCCCAAATCGCTAATGGCGCGTTGGTCAAGCGGCTAAGACGCCTCCCTTTCACGGAGGAATGACGGGTTCGATTCCCGTACGCGCTACGAAAAAAAGGATCATCTGAAAAGATGGTCCTTTTTTGTTTGCGGTAGTTTAGTTGGGGTTGATTGCTTAAATTTGAATTGTAGCGTTTAAGTTGCCACATCATGAACCTATCATACCAAAGGATAGAAGAACAGCTTAGTTTACTGCATACTTTATGCAGAAGGGAGACTGTTTTCCTGGAAGACATACCCGGTCCTTTCAAAAATGATATTCAGCATTTTATTGCCGGAGAAACACTAACCCTTCAGGATGGAAAAATCAGGATAGGCGCTAATCTATTTAAAAAATGGTACCAGAAAGTACAGGTCGCAGGATTTGACTATGAAATAGACTGGAATGACAATAGATGAGAAACTTGATTATGCAGATTCCGTTAAAGCTCAAATTGAGGAGCTACATCCAAATAAACAGTGGAACGAATCCTTTCTCAGGAGCGTAAAATATGAATTCACTTATGTCTCTAATAAATTGGAAGGAAATGTCCTGACTTATGGACAAACCATTCAGTTACTCCAACATCTTGTAACGCCCAAAAATGCCCCTCCTGGCGCTTTGCTGGACATCATCAATCACCAAAAAGTACTTGATTCAGTATTCGCCAACTTTAGTTCAAAACAATTGAGTGTAGAACACATTAAAAGTTTGCATTGGGAATTAATGAAGAACCCTTCTCAATGGGCTGATGATGGCCTGTACAGCCCGGGGCAATACAAATCTTTCGAAAATATGACCGTCAGGTCTTCAGGAAAGATTCATCAATATATGCATCCTGCCGGAGTGGCGTCAGCCATGGAAAAATTAGTTGAACAGGTAAATAATAATTTAGCGTCTCCAATAAACAAAACACCGGGGGAGCACATCCTCTTCACTGCAACTTTTTTCCACCAGGAATTTCTCAATAAAATACATCCATTCAGCGACGGCAATGGAAGGATAGCAAGAATTTTCATGAACCTGCTTTTATTACAAAAAGGATACCCCCCTATTTTTATAACAGAAGTGGATAAAGACGAATACCTTAGACGATTCGAACTTTCAGACACAGAAATTCACCCTATGCTGGACTTTATGTGTGATCGCCTGATTGAAAGCCTGGAGAGAAAAATGTCGTTTATTAAAGATTTGAAAGTTTAATTAGCTTTTTTACGGAAATTTCCGCTCGTGGAACAAGCTATTACCATAAAAAAGGCCTGTTGCGAATAAACACAACAGGCCTGCAAACAAATCAGTTGTAAACGCTACCCTTTCCTGGCCAACTCAATCATTGCTGATAATTCTTCCACTGCCGCATCATCCCCTTCATAGTAGCCCGCGGGCATGAAACGGATGTTTCCCTGTTTGTCGATAACGTATTTCTGAGGAATGAAGGAAATCCCATAAAGATCCCTGACAATATTCTTACCGGTTCCGGGATCCTCCAGATCCATCAGTACCTGGAATGGGAAATTGTTGTCGAGAATATACTTTTTGGCACTGGCGGTGGCATTCGGCTCCCGTTCCCAGGTATGGATGAAATAAAATTTCACGGTGGTATCCGCCCTGTATTTTTCAACGGCCATTTTCATAGCGGGAAAGGCTCTTTTACAAGGTCCGCACCATGTGGCCCAAAAATCCAGCACAACGGTTTTACCTCTTAATGCCGCCAGTGAAACAACATTGCCATCCACGTCCTTTAATTCAAATAGAGGAGCGGGTTTATTGATCATTTTTTTTGCCAACTCCGCTTTTAGTTTTTCTGAAAGCATCTTCTTCACCATTTGTTCATATCCCGCATAGTCCGCATCACTTCCCTTGGCTTTTACATAAAGTCCCTTCAGGTTCTTTTTCATTTCCGGTGTGGCCTGGCCCGCCTTAATGGCTTCATCCAGCTTGTCAAAAGCGTCCTTGTCCCTTCCTAAGCGCATCAGCACATCCGCATAAATGGCATTTACTGATCCCAGGGGTGTCCGGAACAATTTATGCGCTTTATCGATCGCGTTTAAAGCTTCCGGGTATTTCTTTTGCGCATACAATACCTGGGCATACGTTCGGTAAATGTACTTCGCATTTTGTGCGACCATCCGCGCCGTCTGTTTATCATCCCCGTAGAGCGTGGAGTCTTCCGCATACCGGATTGCTTCCCTGAGCAGCTTCGCGGACGCTTCATTAAATCCATTGCCGAAAAGACTTTGCGCTATCTGGTGCCGTCCTTCTGATGCCCATGGGCCTGGTTTCAGCAGATCAGCATAACGTAAAGCTTTCTTTACTTCTCCCTGTTTCGCAAACGCATTGCCAACGGATACATAGTCGTAGCTGAATTCCTGCGGGTAACTTTTCCCGGCATAGTACTTCTTCAGCCATGCCAGGAGCAGTTTTTCCTTGCGTTCCGGATTTTTTTCAGCCGCTATCTTTTCTTTTTCTTCATTTTTAACAGCATCGGTCTTTTGAGCAGAAGCAGTAAGAACGCTGCAAAAAAAGCCGACACAAAACAAAAGCCTGAAGATTTTCATAATACATAGTTTTTTCTTTTCCTCATAAAGTACCCATTCCACAAAAAAGTTTACTATGCGCCTTTCCTTGCGATATCAATCATAGCATCCATTTCTTCCAGGAATGCATCTGCTCCAGCCGTAGAGTTTCCCAGTGTACTGAAACGAATGTTCCCTGCGCCATCGATGATGAACTTGGAGGGGATACCGCGCACCTTATACCCGTTGGCCGCGGCGTTCACTTTTGTAGCCGGGTCTTTGAGGTCCATCAGCACGTTGAAAGTATATTGCTGACTTTTAATGTAGTCGCCTGCCAGTTTAGTGGCGTTAGTGGAGGTTTCCATGGTGTGAATGAACAGGAACACCACGTCCTTGTCATTTTTGTACCGGTTCACCGCGG
>CAMLRX010000049.1 GCA_946482545.1 uncultured Flavihumibacter sp.
ACGCAAGGGAGCAAGGACGCAAGGGATGTTGAATTAAAGTCGGCTTGATTGCTTTTAATCAGCTTTCGAAAATATTTCAAATTGGTAATCGGTAATATGAGCGTATTTAGCCTTTTATTATTTTGATTGTTAAATACAAACAAGGCTTTGCGTCCTTGCTCCTCCGCGTCTTTGCGTGGTCCGATGCACGCACACGAACGCTTATTTGTCCGCCATTTTCAGCACCGCAACCTTTCCATTCCCTGCCAGAAACACAGCCTTACCATTCTTAGCCTTTAAACACACATGATACCCTTCTTTGGTAACAAGTGCAAAATGCTTTCCCCCATCAACAGAAACATCCACGCCGGAAGTGCCGCAGGCAATAATCTTCTTATCCCCGAAATATTCCACGCAGGAGCGGTATCCGTGCGGTGGCGTTACGGGCGTTTGCCAGGTTTTACCGAGGTCTGTGGTGTACACGCAGTTTCCTGCGCTAACCGTATCCCGCATAAAATCTCCACCAACAACAATCAGTTCAGTGCTTTTCTTTCTTTTTTTGGGTGTTTTCACCGCTACCGAATTGGCGCCGGATGTTTGGGTACCTTTCATAATAGGCAATGGAATCCTTTGATCACGGATGTAGATATGTGAAGATAATCCTCCCGTTACCATCACCGCTTCATCCAGGTCGAGGGGACGTACATTGGTGCCACTGGACGCGAACATGGCTTCACCGCTATCGGCTAAGGGACGGTGTTCTAACGGAATATCTTTCCAGGTTTTTCCCCCGTCGAAGCTGCGGGTCACAAACAGTTTTCCTTTGATAGGATCACCTGCGGCGATGCCGGAATTGATGTTCCAGAAGGCCATCGCATCCATAAACATGGCCGTGTCCCGGTTTTCATAGACCAGTTTCCAGGTGCCGCCGCCGTTGTGCGTCCGGAGAATGTAACCTGGGCTTCCAATGCCCATAATCACTGCGTTTTGCGCGTCGAACGCTTCAATATCCCTGAACTCCACTTTCTCATAGCCTTCCACCGTATACCAGTTCCAGCTGGTGCCGCCGTCAACGGAACGACCCACCGTGCCACGGGAACCGCTGACCCATACCGTGTTGTCATCTACAACACTGAGTCCACGGAAGCTTACACCTTTCTTTGTTACAAGTGTGTCAACCCTGTAAGCCGGTTGCTGGGCGCTTACACAAAGCGGGAAAAACAACAGCAGCAGATAAAAAATTTTGTAATTCATGCGGTGGTTTTCAAATTTGCATGAAAATTAAGCAAACACGATTAAACGAAGCGCGGAAATGATCCCTTATTGGTTAAGCAGAACTGAATTATTACTGGGAGCGGAAACAGTGGGCCAGATGATGGAACAACACGTATTGGTGGTGGGCCTCGGTGGCGTGGGCGGTATATGCGCGGAAATGATCGCAAGGGGAGGCGTAAGCAGAATGACCATCGTGGATGCCGATGTGGTGGAGCTTTCCAATTGCAACCGCCAGATACCTGCCCTGCATTCCAATGAAGGAAGAAAAAAGGCGGAAGTGATGGCGGAGCGACTGAAAGACATCAATCCAAATATCCAACTCCGGGTGTTGCCCATGTTCCTGGATGGTGAAAAAACGGAGGAACTTTTCAGGCACAATCATTATGATTACGCGGTGGATTGTATCGATACATTATCAGCCAAAGTAGCATTTCTGAAGACTTGTCTCGCACACCAGGTACCAGTGGTTTCCTCACTTGGCGCCGGCGGGAAAGTAGATCCATCACAGGTACAGGTAGCCGATATCAGCAAAACCCATCAATGTAAACTGGCCCAGGCGGTCAGGAAAAAACTGCACGAATCAGGTATTTACACCGGTTTCAAAGCTGTTTTTTCACCGGAGCAGGTGGATCAGTCAAGAGTAATCGTTTCCGAAAAAGCCTTTCCGAAGAAATCGCTCATCGGAACAATCTCTTATATGCCCGCAATATTCGGCTGTGTGTGCGCCAGTGTGGTACTCAGAGACATCATGAAGCCTTCAGCTACAAAATGAAAACAGGTGTGGCACAGCATTACTTCATCGCCTAGATACTTCACCCTGTCATTACTTACAGGTAATTACTTACTCCTGAGATAATGTCCTGTTAACAACCGGACAACGAATGCTTTACGGAATATCTTTGTCCCGGTCAGTAAGTCCTGATCTCCGTACAATGATAGCGCCGCCTAAACCATTTAATGAAAAAGAGCGACTGCGGGAACTGAACAAATTCAGTATACTCGACTCAGCTCCTGAACCCGAATTCGACGAACTCGTTGAACTCGCTTCCCGTATTTGCAAGGCACCTATCTCCATGATCTCTCTGGTGGACGAAGAAAGGCAATGGTTCAAATCGAAGATCGGATTAAGTGTCGATCAAACCGACAGGAACCTTTCTTTTTGTGGTCATGCTATTTTAAATAATGATGTGATGGTGGTGTCGGATACCGCTTCAGATCAACGTTTTTCAGATAACCCATTTGTTACAGATACACCATCCATCCGGTTTTATGCCGGTGCCCCGATTGTATCGAATGGGCACACACTGGGCACCATCTGCATCCTGGATGTTATTCCACGCAATATTTCTGAAGAAGAGATCAGGACATTAAAAATCCTTGCCGGCCAGGTTAAAAAACTACTGGAATTAAGGTTATCCAATCAGTCGCTTAAACTTCAATTGCAGGTTGATCAGGTTCAGAAAGAATCCCTTCAGGCCATTGCCAGAACAAACAACCTGCTGATCTCCGTGGTACGCGACAAGGTAGGCAAGACTATTGATGGGCTTCAACAGAAACTTGAAAACTTCTCAACAAGAGCTTTAAGCAGGGATGCTATTTTTTCCCTTTTTGAAGAAGTCGGAACACAGCTCTCAGGAACATCCGCACTCATCAGGAATCTGGCGGAATGGAATGCGTCGCAATCCGGAGTGTTGTCCGTAACGAATGCTACAATTCCGCTGAAAGCGATGGCCCAGCAGGTAAAAGATAAGTTACAAAAGGATTTTCCGCAGCTTACGGCCCGCTTCAAAATGCACCTGCCCGAAAATATTACTATTGGTCAGCACCGGACTAAACTGGAGTTCATCCTGCGCCAGTTGTTGTTTCAGGTACTGCATACCTGTAAAGATGCGAACATTCACCTTTCCGCTACTTCCGACAATGATTTTGTACTGCTGGTGATTAATGTGGACGATGAATCTGCTGCAACGCTCTTGTCGGGCCAGCTTCAGCAGGAAAAGAAAGCAGGTGCCGAGGAAGAATTGCTGGAACTCTTCTTTGTGGAAGAGATGATCCTCCGGCTGGGAGGAAAGCTTTCTATCGACAGCATTGATGGAATGGGAACGATGATTTCTTTCACTTTTAGAAATTAATCCTGGTCAGAAGTCAATTACAGCATACGCCAGGTCGTTCAGGTAGGGGCCACCGGGGTGATGCGCGGTATAATCGAGGTTCATCCAGTACTCTCCGTTAAACTCTCTATAGTGCAGTCCCTTCGATATCTGATCTGCGAACAGGTGCAATACAGCCTGTTTTACCTTCTCGAATTCTGCTTTGTCCCCGCAATATAATTCAGGATACACGTGTCCCTGCGTAACAATCATGCGTGTTTTAGCGCCAATAGAACGCATCGCTGAAACCATTAGTATGGTATGGTCATCACAGTCTCCCCCCATTCCATTGAGAATTGTTTCCCTTGGACCCGCAAAATATTCATCGCGCTGAGCATCTGAAACATACTTGAAGCTCTCATTTACTACTTTGAACAGCGAAAGCCACCGCACCACAGGTCCGTATTTGGGATGGTATTCATCAAAATTTTCAACTGATGCTTTCACGGCATAGTTTCTTACGAGCGAATCTTTATAATCCACCTTTACCTGCAGGTCTTTCACCAGAACCTGCGTGGCTGTTTCGAACAATGCAGGCCTTATAGAAAGGTCTCTTTCCTTCAGATTTTTATGCCGCCAGTTATTGGATACAATGTTCTTGTAATCATGCACCACGTTTCCAAAAGAGTACCCATCCGTAAACTCATTCCAGGTAAGCATACCTGCCAGTACAATAAATCCGGGAATAATGAGGGGCTTAAATAACCAGGAGATCAGCCGGATAATCAAAGCAGAGATCAGGACGGACAACACCAGGTCCGCATTCCACTTCCCGATCATTACCGGCGGAATGTACCGGTTGATAACGGGGGCCAGGGGAATGATCGTAAGTACGGCAACGACATGAATAAAAATATCGCGGACGACCGGGTATTTTTCTTTGGGTTGATCCATTAACTCATTTACGGAAAAAATTGTACCAAAAAACGCAAACGGATTGTTATTCTTCCTCACCCGTATTAAACGCATCTTCACTGTTCACATAAAGTGATTCCCAGGCCTTCACACTCTTTTCATCCAATAATTCTATAATGTCGAATATCGTGTCCGACTTGCGTTTCCAGGAAGAACTTTCCGTGTCTCCATGGTAAGTAATAAACATGCAATGATCCGTTTTCAGATTTACCTGAATCATACTCACTACCGCATCCTGTTTCTCCTGTATCAGGTAGTAACAGCCTTTTTCCAAAAGTTCAAAATTGTACATACACCGCTTATTTAGCTGTTTAGAAAATATGCTCCTAAGAATAAAATGGGTTAATAAGCTGCACTTCGAGCGAAAGTAAACCGCTGTGCCTGGTGGGTTGGTAAGGCTTCAAAATTAGCCAATTTTTTTATGCGGCAAAATACAGGTTTGGAAGATTTTAACGCAGCAGTTGTAAATTAAGCTGATGAAAATCATCGTAATTAATTCAAAATCATATAAATATTAAACTTTGCATCACTTTAATTTAACATTGGAAGATTTTAACGGAGTGCTACTTACAGTGAAAACACTGATCTTTTTCCGTTAAAAAACCTAGGCAGGACTGCTAAAAATGTTAGTATCTTCGTTGCCGTTTGCTGGAAGTATTGCATAATTTTTCCTGTAAATGCTTAATAATTACGAATTTGTAGCGCATTCAAAAAAAGGTGAACCAGTATATGGCAGAAAAAAACACATCGAATTACACGGAAGATTCCATTAAAAGTCTGGACTGGCGCGAACACATTCGTTTGCGACCTGGAATGTATATCGGAAAACTGGGAGATGGTTCCAGTCCCGATGATGGCATCTATGTGCTCGTAAAAGAGGTGATCGATAACTGTATCGATGAACACATGATGGGATTTGGGAAACAAGTGGAGATCACGATTGAAAATAAGACTGTTACCATACGCGATTATGGAAGAGGAATTCCGCTGGGAAAACTGGTGGATGTGGTGAGTAAAATCAATACCGGAGCGAAATACGATAGTAAAGCATTCCAGAAAAGTGTTGGACTGAACGGTGTGGGTACCAAAGCGGTGAATGCACTCAGCAATTACTTTATGGTGCAGAGTTTCAGGGATGGCAAAACAAGGGTTGCGGAATTCGAGAAAGGGGTACTTATTAAAGAGCATAAAGAGACCACTACGAAAGAAGAGAATGGCACATTGGTCAGCTTTGTTCCTGACGATACGATTTTCAGGCATTTTCATTTTATCCATGAATACCTGGACAAACAAATATGGAACTATTGCTTTCTGAATGCAGGACTGGTCCTGAGTTTCAACGGTAAAAAATACGTGAGCCGGAACGGCCTGCTGGATTTGCTTACAAGGAATACCAACCCGGACGAACTGCGGTACCCGATCATTCACCTGAAAGGAGAGGACATAGAAGTGGCCATTACCCACAACAATGATTACGGGGAAGATATTTACTCCTTTGTGAACGGCCAGTTTACTACCCAGGGCGGTACACACCAACAGGCGTTCAGGGAATCGTTCGTGAAAACGGTGCGCGAGTTCTTTAAAAAAGATTATGAACCCTCGGATATCAGGGGAAGCATCTGTGCGGCTGTAGCGGTTCGGGTGCAGGAGCCGGTTTTTGAGTCACAGACCAAAACAAAACTGGGCTCACTGAATGTGGCTGAAGGCGGGCAAAGCATGAAGAATTTTGTTGGAGAGTTCCTCGCCAAACATTTGGATGATTACCTGCACAAAAATCCCACCGTAGCAGAAGCGTTGAAAAAGAGGATCGAACAAAGCGAGCGCGAAAGAAAGGAGCTTAGCGGTATACGCAAGCTGGCAAATGAAAGGGCCAAAAAAGCGAACCTCCACAATAAAAAATTGCGGGATTGCAGGTACCATCTTAATGATGAGGCTCCCGCAAAGAATAAAGAAGAATTTGAACAAAAGAAACTGGAAAGTACCATCTTTATTACGGAAGGGGATTCGGCAAGCGGCTCCATTACAAAGGCCAGAAACGTAGAACTGCAGGCCGTTTTCAGTTTGCGCGGAAAGCCATTGAACTGCTTCGGACTTACTAAGAAAGTAGTATATGAGAACGAGGAATTCAACCTCCTTCAACACGCGCTGAACATCGAAGCCGGTATAGACGAATTGCGGTACAATAATATTGTAATCGCTACCGATGCTGATGTGGATGGGATGCATATCCGGTTACTGCTGATGACCTTCTTCCTGCAATTTTTCCCGGATCTTGTTAAAAACGGACACGTTTACATCCTGGAAACGCCTTTGTTCAGGGTCAGGAACAAACAGGAAACCATCTATTGTTATGATGAAAGCGAGAAACAGGCTGCTGTAAAGAAACTCGGTGGCAAACCTGAGATCACGCGGTTCAAAGGTTTGGGTGAAATCTCTCCCGATGAGTTCGGAAGATTTATAGGTGAAGATATCCGTCTTCAACCAGTGATGGTGATGCCGGAGACGCATATCACACAACTCCTTGAATACTTTATGGGGAAAAATACCCCGCAACGGCAGGAGTTTATTATAGACAACCTGAAAGTAGAATTGGATATCGTGAACGAAAACCTGAATTAAGCGATTGAAATGATTCATATAGTTTTTAATGAGGCAGATGTGGCCATCCTGGAAAAAGCGATTGAGATCAATGAGGACCTGGAAGGGCAAGTGGTTCAAATAAAAGACGATTATGCAGTTGGGCCATTACTGAATGGGTACCTGGGAGAAGGTCGCGCGCTGCGCAATGAATGGTGGAAAACATTACTGACCGGTACTGAGTATGAGGGAAAAGCGGAATCCGGGGAAGTCGACGACTTCAAAACCGTGGCCGAATTGTCCGGTACCATGAGCCGGGACGAAAACGAAAAGATCTGGATATGGATGGCCCAGAACCAGCATGACGTATGCGGGTATTACTGGTTGCTCCATTTTCTGAAACAATTCCAGGGACGGGTATTCGTATTGTACCTGAATAACCTGCCATTTATTAATGAAAAGGGAGGAATATTTTATCCTTCATGGATCAGTGAAATTCCCGTTTCGGAATTCAGGAAAGCGAAAAAACTTGCCCGGGTGATCACCCCAAGCGAATTGGAAGTTGATCCTGATGAATGGAAAAAACTTTCAGAAGAAAATGGGTTGGTGCGCATACTGGAAGGCGGCAAAAAAATCGTGACCAAAGAAGCGGATTTTTACGACAAAGACATTCTTTCGAACTGCACCTCTGATTGGCAAAAAGCGCAACGGGTGATCAACAATACCCTGAACAGGATGAAAATTAAAACCGGGGACGTTTTCCTCGGATGGCGGTTGAAAGAACTTGCCGGCAACGGAAAACTTGAGGTGAATGGCGATATGGGCAGGCCCTGGAAGGAATTTGAGGTGAAACTTCCGGGAAGCGGCGGCGGTAATGCAAATGAGCAGGAGGCAGGGGGATAAATTCAATTTTCACAATTGTAACTATACGTTATAAACCAAGCCACAATCAGAATGAAACTGCTGGGCATCCACCACATCGCTATACTGACGGACGATTACGAAACAAGTAAAAAGTTTTACACGGAACTGCTTGGCTTTAAGGTGGTGGCGGAAACTTACAGGGAAACCAGGGATTCCTGGAAACTGGACCTTGCTTTGGATGACCGGTACATGATTGAACTTTTTTCTTTTCCGGATTTCCGGGAAAGAGCTTCCTTCCCGGAAGCGAAAGGTTTGCGTCATCTGGCGTTTTCCGTGGAAGATGTGACGGAAGCAAGGTCTTTCCTGCTGGCAAATGGCGTAGAAAAAGTGGAAGAAATAAGAGTGGATGAATTGACAGGTAAGAAGTTCCTGTTCTTTTACGACCCCAACGGTCAACCACTGGAATTATACGAAACCTGACACCAAGATGGAAAAAGAAGTGTATGCGCGTAAGGGCTGGTTGGACCATTATTCAGGTTGGGTGAAAACCCGGCCCGATACTGTGGCTTTCCAAACCTATGATGCAGCTATTTCTTATGCGGCTTTCCATGAGCGGGTGTTGCTTTATGCCCGGGAATTCCAGAAGCTGGAAATGGAATGTATTGCTGTGTTGGCAACCGGTTCGGTGGAGATGAACGCATGTATACTGGCATCCTTCTTATTGGAGAAAACAATTGTTCCAATACATCCTGAATGGCCGTTAACCAGGCAGGTATTTGCGTTGGATGAAAGCAGGGCAGGTGTGGTTGTTTCTCCTGATAATATGCCACTGGCTGAAGCACTGACAGCTCCCAATCGGAAAGTTGTTTTCCCGGAAGATATTGAGGGCATAGGCGGTTCTGTTGATCTTCCGTCTTTTGATGCGGCTTCAAGTGAAAAACCCGCATATATCCTCTTTACTTCCGGAAGTACCGGCAAGCCCAAAGGTGTTCCGGTGCCATTTCGGTGTTTGCATGCTTTCAAGGAATATTACCTTAATGACCCGCGGTATGGGTTTTCTTCAGCAGACAGGTTCCTTCAGGTGTATGACGCAACATTTGATGTGTTCTATTTCCCTTTCTTAATCGCGCTGGAAACAGGTGGAACATGTTGTCTCTTGCCGCCGAAAAAACAAATCAGGTCGTTGCTGATCCTGGAAGCTTTGCTTTTCTACAATATTACGGTGCTGAGCATGGTACCTACTGTGCTTCAGATAGTAAAGGGACTTATTAAGGGAATGTCTTTCCCGGCAATGAGGCTGAGTTTTTTGTCCGGAGATATTTTGTACCGGCACCTGGCCGAAACATGGGAAAATGCCTGCCACAACGCGGTCATTTATAACTGTTACGGTCCTACTGAAACAACAATCGTGTGTACCGCATTTTGTTGGAACGAAGAAAAAAACAATACAACGCATCCGATCGTTCCAATGGGGTTTCCTTTTCCTGGTACCACTGTTGCGGTGATCAATGATGGTACACCGTGCGGAACCGGTGAAACCGGGGAATTATTATTAAAGGGCGCGCAGGTATTTAATGGGTATCTGGGCAATGGCGAAAATTGTTTACAGGATGGCTGGTTTCCTTCGGGCGATCTGGTGCACCAGGATGAAAAGGGATGCCTGCATTTTCATGGAAGAAAAGATTTCCAGGTAAAGATTGGCGGCTACCGCATAGAGATGGAGGAGGTTGCTATTAAAGTAAGTCATGTATTGCAAAAAGAAGTGGTGGTAATAGCACACAGAGACCAGGAGGGCAACAACACATTAGTCGCTTTTGTAAAAGGCGCTGCTCCGGTAGATACAGCCTCGTTGAGTAGCCAACTAAAGGAATTACTCCCCGCTTATATGATCCCGGGAAAATACAGGACTGTTGAAGAATGGCCGTACAACAACAATGGAAAAATTGACCGCCAGCAACTAATCGCATTATTATGAACTTAAAATCAAAAGAGGAAATTTTAGCTGAAGTAAGTGGCGTGCTGAGAAAATTACTGGATCAGCCCGGACTTATTGTGACTTCCGAAACAAGCGCGGACCAGGTGGAAGGTTGGGATTCACTCACACACATGTCCATCATCAGCGAAGTGGAAGCTTTTTTTAATATTGAATTCAGGTTCAATGAAATTATGCAGATGGAAAAATTAGGAGACATGGTAGATCTTATCGCTGAAAAAATTGCCGGGAATGCCGTTTAACTCCCTTTCCTATTTACTTTTTCTGGCGGCTACAGCAGGGATATTTTCCCTGTTGAAGTCAGGCAGGACACAGCAACTGTGGCTTTTGTTCGCCGGGTGTGTGTTTGTGGGGTATTTCAGTTGGATTTCACTGGGGGCAATACTCGTTATTTCCTCAGGCAACTATAGGTTGATGCGAGGGTATGCAAGCACAGGGGAGGTGGGTTCAAAAAAAACGCTCTTTACTATAGCCCTGACATTAAATACGTTGCTGTTGCTTGGTTATAAATATATGCAGGAGTATCTGGGGATGAATGAATGGCTGCTCCTGGGGATAGGCTTCTACACCTTACAGCACGTGGGCAACTGGATAGCGCTTCATTTCACAGGGTATGATTCCTCAAAGCAGCGAAACAGTTATTTTCTCTCGGTACTTTTTTTTCCGAAAATACCATCGGGTCCTTTGCTGTCGGCAAAAGAAGTGCAACTTTTTCAGTCGGAAGCAAAATACATTACCCGAAAAAAAGATGTGATTTATGCAGTAAACCGCATCACCCTCGGACTGGTAAAAAAGATGGTGATTGCAGACAGGCTCTTGCCCTTTGTGCAGGAAATATTTGATAAGCATACTGCATTGTCTGTATTCGATATTTACATGGGATCAGTATTGTTTACGATCCAGTTGTATGCGGATTTCTCAGGTTATATAGACATCGCGCTTGGTTCCGCAAGGTTATTCGGCATCGCTCTTCCCGAAAATTTCCAACTGCCGCTGCGGGCACAGTCCGTTACGGCTTTCTGGCGCAAATGGCACATAACGTTGGTGGCCTGGTTGCGGAACTATATTTTCCAACCGGTTTCATTTGCATACAGGAAATCTCCTTACGGCCTGTATCTGGCAATTGGCATCACTTTCCTCGTCAGTGCCTTATGGCATGGACTGGCCATTACTTTTTTTATTTGGGCGCTGTTTCATTTTGTGTACCTGGCGGTAGAAAAAAAAGCAGGAGCAGCGGGCAAAGAAGGCAAAACTTTTTTCGGGAAACTGATCCGTGCTTTTGTAGTGTTGAACCTGGTTTCCGTAGCCCATTTTTTCTTCAGGGCGGGAAGCTGGGAAGGGCTTACAATACTTTCAAAACAACTGGTTGAACTTCCTGTATTGCTTCCCGAAGGAGCAGCATTGAAAACCTGGCTGATTAACGGGGGAAGATATATAGAGGACACGATGAACATCAGGCTCGGAATGGTGCTCGCGGCAGGACTACTTTTTTTCGAACACCGCATCGATAAATATGCTAAGAGTGAAGAATTGCATATTGCCTACTCCGTTCTGATGTTGTTTCTTCTGCTGTCCATTGGTATATTCGACGCTGGTGAACGGTTCATTTATATGCAGTTCTGATATGAGTACTGGGAAAAAAATATTATTTATTCTGATTACGCTTGCAGCGCTGCTGATTGTGTTTCCCGTATTTATGCGGGAAGGGATTATTCATAACCGCAACTATAAGCCGGGGTATATTCTTTCCAGCCGGATTGATGCTGATATCGTTTACCTCGGGGCCTGTGAGCCGGAGTGGGGCATAGTGCCTGATTCAGTAAAGAAATATTCGGGCCGTACAAATTTTATTCTTGGCCAGTTTGGCGCCGACTACGCGGAAAATTTTCTGATGGTAAGATCATATCTTACACACCAAAAGAAACCAGAACTTGTTGTCATCTTCGCAACCCCGGAATCATTTGATGAGTCAGTTGCCAATGGATTCAACAGCTACAGGTTTGCACACCTTGATCCTGATGATACCATCAGAAACATTATCAGGGACTTTGACGCGCCCTACGAAAAATGGATGCACCTCCCTTTTATGCGCTATTCCTGGTACGCGAACCATACTTTCTTTAAAAGCATTTTAGGCTGGGGAGATAAGTTCAGAAAAAAGAACGTGATCGATACCACAACAGGTACCGGCGTTTTCCCTATTCCTTTTGAGCCGGGTAAAAACGCGGTTATTGTACACGGCGCACCAGCGAAGGATTTCCAATGGAGTAACAGAAGGGCTAAGTATTTTTCACAATTGATCAGTTTTCTTCAGCAACAACATATTCCGGTACTGCTTTACGAATCACCGCTTTGGGAAAAAGGAGAGATGCTCCGTCATAACCGGAACGAAATGGTTGCAAAAATTGATTCGATAGCGGCGGTTTATAAAGTTCCTTTCAAAAAATTCGAAAACAAAGCAATAAGTTCAGACAGCACCAACTTCTTTACCATCACCAACCTCAGCCACAAGGCGACAGGATGGTTCAGCAAAGAACTGGGCGTTTTTATGCGAGACAGTTTGCATTATCTTTACCCCGACGAATTCAAATAACAAGTGTATGAGCAAGGAAAATTACGACGCACAGGAAAAGAATGAAAAAGAAACCGGCGTACAGAGCCAGTACAAAACCTGGTTCCTGGATTACGCTTCTTATGTGATTCTGGAAAGGGCCGTACCGGCTATTGAAGATGGCCTGAAGCCCGTTCAACGCAGGATACTCCACGCCATGAAGGAAATGGATGACGGGCGTTACAATAAAGTGGCCAATATTATCGGCCAAAGTATGCAGTACCATCCCCATGGCGATGCTTCCATAGGAGATGCACTGGTGAATATGGGGCAAAAAGACCTGCTGATAGATACGCAGGGCAACTGGGGTGATGTGCGTACCGGAGACGATGCAGCCGCTGCAAGGTATATTGAGGCCCGTCTGAGCAAATTCGCGCTGGATGTGGTTTTCAACAATAAAACTACGGAATGGCAACTGAGTTATGATGGCCGCAAGAACGAGCCTGTAACCTTACCCGTGAAGTTTCCGCTGCTGCTTGCACAGGGTGCGGATGGTATCGCGGTTGGATTGTCTACCAAAATTCTGCCCCACAATTTTTGTGAGATCATTGAAGCGGCTGTTAAACACCTTCGGGGAAAGAAATTTGAGTTGTACCCCGATTTTCTTACCGGTGGAATGATTGATGTTACCAACTACAACGACGGCAAACGCGGTGGAAAAGTGCGGGTACGCGCCAACATTGAAGAACTGGACAAGAAAACCCTCATCATCCGCAATGTGCCCTACGGCGTAACCACTTCCTCACTCATTGATTCTATCCTGAAGGCCAACGATCAGGGAAAAATCAAGATCAAAAAAGTGACCGACAATACCGCCGCGGATGTGGAAATTATGGTTGACCTCGCACCCGGAATTTCTCCCGATATCACCATCGACGCGCTTTATGCGTTTACTGATTGTGAGGTGAGCATTTCACCCAATGCCTGCGTGATTGTCGACAACAAACCCAGGTTTATCGGCGCCCACGACCTGCTGGTGCATTCCGCAGATCAAACCCGGGACCTTCTGAAAAAAGAACTGGAAATCAAACTCGGTGAACTACAGGAGAAATGGCATTATACTTCATTGGAGAAAATATTCTTCGAAGAGAAAATCTATAAGGAACTCGAAAAGAAACATGAAACCTGGGATAAAGTAATCGAAGCCATCAACAAAGCTTTCGATCCTTTCAAAAAGAAACTGAAAAGAGACATCACCAGAGAAGATATCGTTAAACTCACGGAGAAACCCGTAAGAAGAATTTACCGCCTCGATATCGATGAACTGAACGAACAGATTAAAGGACTGGAAGCCGATATCAAACAGGTGGAATACGACCTGGAGCACATTACGGATTTCACCATTTCCTATTTTGAAAACCTGCTTAAAAAGTATGGAAAAGGACGTGAACGCAAGACGGAAATCAAATTATTTGAAGCCATCCAGGCCAAACAGGTGGCTATCGCCAATACGAAGTTGTATGTAAACCGTGCCGACGGATTTATCGGTTCCGGGTTGAAAAAGGATGAATTCATAACCGATTGTTCTGACCTCGACGATATCATCGCATTCACCAAATCAGGAAAAATGAAAGTGGTGAAAATGGCCGATAAGGTATTTATTGGTAAAGACATTATCCATATCGCCGTTTTCCAGAAGAACGATGAACGTACCACCTATAATATGATTTATGCGGATGGAAAAAGCGGCATCAGCTACGGAAAAAGGTTCAATGTTACCGGTGTTACACGCGAAAAAGAATATGATCTCACGAAAGGTGATCCCAAATCAAAAGTGCTTTACTTCTCCGTGAATCCAAATGGCGAAGCGGAAGTGGTGAAAGTATTGTTAAGTCCGAACTGCAGCGCGCGCATTAAAGAACTGGACTTTTATTTTGAAACGCTGGAAATTAAAGGCAGATCAGTATTGGGCAACCAGGTTACCAAATACCCCATCAAAAGCGTAAAGTTCAAAGAAGCTGGTAAATCCACACTCAGTGCCAGAAAATTATGGTTCGACGACCAGTTCGGCAGGCTGAATACCGAGGAGAAAGGTACGTATCTCGGGAGCTTCGATCCTGAAGATAAAATACTGGTGGTGTACAACGACGGCACCTACGAAATCACCGATCAGGAACTTACGCAGCGTTTTGATGCAGACAAGGTAATGCTGATCCAGCAGTTCAACAATCTACGCATACTCACGGCTATCTACTACGATGCGGTAAAACTTCAGTTCAACATTAAAAGGTTCAAGATTGAAACGGGTACCCTGAAAACCAGGTTCCTGTTTATCAAGGAAGGAGAGGGCAACTATCTCGCTTCCATCACCACTGATGAACAACCGGTATTGCTGCTGAAAACAGGTAAAAAATCCGCTCCCGAAATCCAGAAAATCAAGATCGCGGATTTCGTGGAAGTAATGGGCTGGAAAGCCGTGGGCAATAAACTGGTAGACAAAAAAGCGGTAGATTTTGAATGGGAGAAAAAGGCCGGCAAGGACGATGGGCAGCCGGAATTATTTGAATAATTTATTAAATTCGCCATCCCGAATCGGGATGTAGCGCAGCCCGGTAGCGCGCTTCGTTCGGGACGAAGAGGCCGCTGGTTCGAATCCAGTCATCCCGACAGCATTCAGCTCAAAGGATTACAAAAGGCTCGTGAAACGCAATGTTTACGGGCCTTTTGTCTTTTCAGAAGGTTAATTAATATCAAAAGGTTTCAATGTTTTGGCGCACATTAGGTGAATTGTTTGGTGAATTATCTTAGCGATTCACTAATACGGTAATTTCGATGATTTATCTAAGACTATACCGTCCTTAATTATTGTTTTCTCTGACAGAAAGTTTTTTTCATTGTCGAAGGGGCTTTTATCCCATATCAGCAGGTTTGCTCTCTTTCCTTTTTCAATTGAACCGTATTGTTTGTCTAACCCCAAAGCAGTAGCTCCGTTTATTGTAGAAATCTGCAGGATATCCGGTACTGAAAAGCCATATTCAGCTAGAAGAAGTTGTTCAGAAACAATTGCTTTTCCTCCATTGGGCCAGTCTGTTCCTATTCTTAGCTTTATTCCCTTATCGAACAACTGCTTTACGTAGCCCATAAACAGTCTGAAGTTCTCTTTACACCGTTCCAACTGCAATAAAGATAATGAGGTGTCAACATTAGCAGTGAAATAGGTCCATCCGAAGGGCTCGGCCATCAGGTGAATTGATGTGGAGAAAGTTGCTTTGTTTTTTGAGAGATTATCAATCAAAGAATTAAGCACCGCCGGGTTTTTGTCGTGCATAAAACGAAACATTTCCAATCGCTCCAACTGGCCATTTTTTACCGCGCCGGGCGCATAGTGTTTCTGTAATTCCAACCTAAAATCTTTATCGTCCTTTTGAGCGTGAAAAACGCTGTTCACCAACGTCAGGATATGCTCATAGTTTACCAAACCAATATCTAACGCTGAATCAATAAACATGACATTCTGATCCACGTGCCCATAGACATTCATCCCCAAACTATCAGCAGTATGAAATGCTGCTTCGAATTCTGGTCTTCTAAGTTTCCAGTAAAGTTTGATATGCCTTATGCCAAGGTTGAAATATTCTATGACTTTCTGCCTTGCGGCATGAGGAGCGTTTACGACAACGTGATTAATGTAAGGCTTTCGTCCCCCATCAGAAACCAATGCGCCCCCCACAGTGTAAATATCCAGTGAACTTTTTCGCTGATCGGCGCCCCAACTGAGTATTGGCGACAACCAGGTTTCAGGCTGTCCCATGATCATTGCCGTTGTGACGCCGTAAGGCAGGTAAGTCTCAGATATCCGATTCCTGTACTCCTCTAAAGAGTCCTTGGGGAAATATTCCGGCAGCGGACCATAGGTCCGGAAGACATCAGTCGCATGGATGTGCGTGTCGATAAAACCTGGGGTAAGAAGCTTCCCCTCGGCATTTATGATTTTTGCTCCATCATAATGTTTCTGACGACCTGTTTCTTTTGTAATGATTCCGTCTTTAATGCAAATCGTTCTGTTTAATGAAACTGTACCTTTTCGCGAGTCAAAAACACTTGCATTCCTGATCACAATATCATACGCCCCTTTCTGTCCGAAGACAGTAAGTGCGTTCAGGGAAAGTAAGGCCAGGGCTATAAGTTTTATCATTTAATGTTCTATTTGATATATAAGACAACGGGTGGTTTCCTTGAAAGACAATAGTCTGTAACCGCTTTTTTGCAAGTAAATTTATGGTAAAACTGAATTTTTCAAATGCCGTCTATCCAAGACTATTTTCAAGCTGTATTTCCTTCCTTAAAACTTGTCTTGATTAGCAAAATAAGACGGTAGTATGTTTTTTCTCCAATAGGCTCGCGGTCACTGAACGAATAATTTTGCGCGCCCGGGCTGTTTTTAGCGGGTATTGTGCCAATTGCGCTGAAGGCGGCGCCATCTGAAGATCTTGTCGAAATCAAGTACCTGCGCGCGATAAGCCGCCACTGTTGTGCTACCTGTCCTCGGGCCGGCATACACTCCTTCATTCGCCATGGCGGTTAACACCATTGAATAGCTCGAAATAGAGGTGGGTAGATAGGATGTTGCCGAGGGAACTGTTGTACCTGCGGTTGATAACCAGCTGCCGGTTCCATTAGTAGACTGGTAGAGGATTCCTGCCAGCAGCGTACCACTAAAGGAAGTGGAATACGATTAAGATGTTGCGCCTGCACCCTGGAAGGCAAATATCTGGTTGCCCGTTGAATTGCCCCGTGTTAAGCCAGAGGGTAAGCCTGACCCGCTGCAGTTATAGGTTGCCATTGATCCATAATTTGCCGTGTTACCCTCAACTCTAACGACCGTGCCCGCAGGCAGTGCGGTACTCGCGGTCCAGATAACGTATTGCTCCATCCAGCGTATTATGTTTCCTGTCTGATCGGTAAAGCCGCAATTGGTAAACCCGATTTCTGTGGTTGACGAAATATTCTGCCAAATCACAAATTCAAAATGCTTTGGCGTAACATTCGCTGTGAGGGAAATGAAAGAAACGTCTCCTGCACTAAGTGTTGTTTGAGAACGCGTCGTGAACGAAACGTCTAGAAAGGAAAGTGTAATAAGGCATGCGAGTAGCGGTTTTTATCCTATTGGATTTATTTTATAAGAAGACTGGATGCTGTAAGACACATCATACGTCGATATATATCGACGGTTTAAAAGTATAATCCTTTTTGAGCGCATCAATAATTTTTGAATTTTGTATAACTATTATCAAAGAAAAAATTATATAGTTTATTGAAAGTTATTATTTTTTTTAGGGTTGACACTTATTATGGTGCTGTGTATTGTATTGCTTTGGTAGAGCCGACGATTTAGTCAGTGTAGGTGTTTATTTGGTGCCGTCATTTACAACAAATGCCGTCTCGTCTGGTACAAAATATGCGCCTGCCCCGGCTGCCAGGAGATAGCCGAAATGCTCAGGACCGTTAAAAAAGGTGGTAGATGGCGATATTACACAGTTCGTCGGAATAGGGGTCGTTCCATTCTTCGTGGAAGGTTTTGGAAAAGTTTAGGGTTGTCAATGGCTGCTGCATGGGTGTTTAGTGGGGTGCCGTAGTATCATTTTTTTTAACCGCCCTGATGCACAGGAACGCAGAGAAGTTGCTGAGTTCCTCAAAGTGCCTGGGGCCTGCGCGTTGAAATGCTTCGGTGGGGAGGGGGCAGGATCGTGTCGATGCGAAAGCCGTTCGCGGTCAGGGGTTGGATGCACTTGCCCAAAGGTCTCCTGTAACTGTTCACCACTGCTGGTTCCCCGAAACCTTTCCAGTTACACTGGACGGATTCCACCTCGAAATACTTGCCGGAGTTGAAGAAAATGTATTCGAAGAAAGGGTGTTCGATGGAGATGACGAGTGTTCCGCCCGGCTTCGGCACCCGGTGAAACTCGCGGATGGTAAAGTTCCAGTCCTCAATATAATGCAGCGCGAGTGCGCAGTTTGAATGGCAAAATAAGACATTCGGGTAGAATAGTCTATCGTCTGTATGGGTTACCTGGCAAAGGATGATGAGCCGTTGGCGTGTAAACCTTGCGCCGGTCTCTTTATTTTGGTTTAATATATTCTAATGCCTGGGGCCCCTTTAATAAAGAAATAATTACCCCGATAATTCCTGCCAATATAATGATGATCAAATACGTCGCGATCGTTAAACCCAACACCGCCAATACCTTTAATAGTATTGATTTCATTGACCTTTCCCTGTAGAACGCCCTGAAGAACCAGAACAATATTGGCGGAACAAGTAAAACTGAAAACTGGGTCATTTTAAAGAAAATGCCTGGTGAGTGTCTGAAAAAAAACATGAGCGGGTAAACTAAAATAATGCTCACCAATGTATAAAAAGACAAAATATAGGCGTTCATCACCACATGCTCATAATAATTGTTACCCCATTTCCTGAACGCAATTTTTGTAATAAGCGCAAATAATGGAATGTAAATCAACATGAGTATTGAGTTGTAGCTTGACATGAACGTCATCATATCTGCCATTAACTTCGAATTCACATGTATCTGCGCAAAATAGTCGCTTAGCACTTCTTTAAAGTTCAACACTTTAAAAGAAATAAAGGTGGAAATACCACTCAATACAAATACCAGTAATATTGGCTTATAGTGGTTTACCCTGTTGCCATCAATAAATTCACGGGCTGTTTTACCAGGGTTTTTCAGCGTACTTTTTATAGAATAGAGCAATCCCTTATTGGTGTGAAAAATAGTGTATTGCAGTTCATCCCAAATGTATTTTCTGTCAATTCGTTTGTATTTTTTCTGCCCGCATTTCCCACAAAAATTCTCTGTTACCTGGTTGGCACAGTTTAAACAAGTTTCCGCCATTTTAGTTGGTATTTCTGGATTTGATTTCTTTTTTTACGTCCTGGTAGTTTTTCAGATTCATTAAAAAAAGCGGGGTAAACAGCAGTGGCATTACAGTGAAAAAAGTGAATCCTTTTAGGATGAACCCAAATATGGATGCTCCTGCCATGATTCCGATGAGCACGGCGAAAGCGATGTAGATGGCTTTTCGTTTTTTTTCTTCAAGCATTAATTCCTGCACCGTAAGTTCAGCTAGTTTTTTTGTCTGCATGTGTTTTTAAATATTTAGTTTCCTGTCTGAGTTTTAAAAGTAGATTTTTTTTACTTTTTCCTGAAACTCAAATTAAAATTTGAACACATAAGCTTTTTTCCTATTTAAAAACCTGGAAACGCTCGCCGCAAGAACTATTGACAACATTAACTGGAATTCATCCCTTAATGTTGCTGTATCATTTTTAAGACAAGTGTAATTTCTTTGATGATTGCTTCGCAGAACCCTGTTATCTCTTCCGGCTGATGTTCACCCTTGCGCTCCAGTTCATTTGCCATTTCAGCGAGCGTGTACATGCCTGCCGATGCCGCTGTTCCATAAAGCTTGTGTCCTATTTCTTTTGAGGCATCGCCTGTTGGATGCTCAGACAATCTCTTTAAGGCCTGCATTGATTTTTCCAGCTCACGCTTTGCCGCATCAAGTGTTTCCGCGAGCGCAACCGGGTCGTCTCCAATATAGGACCGGAGTTTTTGCGGATCGTAATGTTTTTCAGCAGCAGGTGTATCCAGGGTTTCCATTACGGGTCCTTCCTGGTGGTACAACCATTTGTTCACCACGCCGGCGATGGTATCTGCAATGATGGGTTTCACCAGGAAATCGTTCATGCCTGCGGCAAGGCATTTTTCTTTTTCCCCCTTCACGTTACCTGCGGTGAGCGCTATGATGGGAACGAGTTTCCCGTTTTCCAGGCTCCTGATCTGCGCAGTGGCATCGTAGCCATTCATTACAGGCATCTGAACGTCCATAAGTATAAGGTCGGGTAATCTGTTCCGGCAGAGCGCCACGGCCTGCGCCCCATCAGTGGCTTCCAGGATGGTGGCTGAGGGGGCGATGCTGCGTATAATGGTTCTGGCGAGTAGCATGTTCACTGAATTGTCTTCAGCAATCAGGATGGCGCCGCTTACCCCTGTGTTTTCCGTTTCTTTTTCCGGTTCTGGGGTTTGAAGTGTTTCGTTTGTCCGTAACCGGGAAAGCATACCATAAAGGTCCTGTAGTTTAAGCGGTTTGATCAGTCTTTTCCTGATGTCCAGTTCTTTGCACCATTGATGAATACTTTGGTCGTCGGAGGAACTGTGGAGCAAAGCGATGGGTTGCTCATCGAAGCTGGGGTAAAAACTTTGCCTGATTTTGCGCACTGTTTCCAGTCCATCCATATAAGGCATGTGGTAGTCGATGAGGATCACGTCGAACTGTTCCCCTTTGGCGAGGAGTTGGAGTGCTTCAAATCCGTTGGTGGCTTCGGTTACTTTCATTTGTTTCAGGGCGAGCATCCGGGCAACGATGAGGCGGTTGTGTTCGTTGTCGTCCACCACCAGTACATTCCTGATGTTTTCGATGCCTGTCCATTCAATGGATTCGCCCTGTTCGGCCCTGAAGACGATGTCGAAGAAGAAGGTGCTGCCTTTTCCGGGCTTACTTTCCAGTTGCAGCCGACTGTTCATCAGTGCGAGCAACTTATTTGCGATGGTAAGTCCAAGTCCGGTTCCTCCATATCTTTTGGTGGTGGAACTGTCTTCCTGGGTGAATGCGTCGAATATTTTGTGCTGCCTGTCGGGTTTGATGCCAATGCCTGTATCCCGAACCGCGAAGCGGATGGTGCGCTCGTTGCTGTTGCCACCCATGTCCATGATCTTCAGTTCTATTTCTCCTTTTTCGGTGAACTTGGCGGCGTTGCTGAGCAGGTTCACCAGGATTTGTTTCAGGCGGATGGCATCGGCATAAATGAACCTTGGAAGGTCGGTTCCAATGTTAAGGAGCATTTCGAGTCCCTTATACTGAACCTGGTAGGTGATGATATCGCTGGCCTGGCCGCAGAGTTCATAGAGGTCGCATTTTTCAATGTCCAGTTCAAGGCGGCCCGCTTCTATCTTCGAAAAATCGAGAATATCGTTAATGGTACTGAGTAGCGCGTTACCGGATTGGTTGATGATGGAAACGTATTGCCGCTGGGTTTCACTGAGCGGGGTTTTTAAGACCAGGTCGGTGAAGCCGATCACGCCATTGAGCGGGGTTCTGATCTCGTGGCTCATATTGGCCAGGAATTCAGATTTGGCCACGTTCGCCTGTTCGGCCTGTTCTTTGGCCAGTTTCAGTTCTTCCCGCTGCTTGATCATGGCGGTGATGTTCTGGGTAAAAAGCATCATGCCGCCTACTTTTCCATCATGAGTATACCAGGGCCTCATTTCCCAGGTAACATACTGGTCCTCCGGGTCATCTTTCAGCCGGTACACATCTTCTTCTTTTCTTTCCACAGCCCCTGCCAGAATTCTTTGGTGCCTGTCTTTACGGTCTTGTGAGAGGTCTGGGAATACATCATAATAAGACATTCCCACCACTTCTTTCCCCGCCAGGTGGTAATCGTCTTTCCACCTTTTACTTACGGCGATGAATTGCATGTTTTCATCCACCATCGCTACGGCAGCGGGAGTATGTTCCACGAATGACGCAAGTCTGCTTTTTTCGTTGATGAGCGCGTTTTCGATGATCCTTTTCTCCGTGATGTCAATAGCTACGCCGAGGTAGCCGGTGATTTCGCCATCATGGTCTCGGATGGCGGTGGCCACCAGGGATACGGTTCTTTTTTCGCCATTTTTCCTGATATAGGTCCAATCCCTGTTTGCGGACTCCTGGCCTTTTGTAGCTGTTATAAACACGCTTAGTCCTTCCACCGGCTGCCCAAGTTCTTCAGTGAGTTCGCGGCCACGTTGTACCACTTCTGCGGGATCGTGGAAGATCGTCGGGGTGTGAATACCCACCATTTCTTCGCTGGTGTACCCGAGCATTTTTTCGGCTCCGGTATTAAATACCGTGATAAGTCCGTTCGGATCGGTGGCAATGATGCTTACTTCGGAAGCCGCGTTCAACAGATCGTTGAGTTGTTTCTGGGAGCGGCGTATTTCAAGGTCAGCACGTTTCGCGGCGTCTATATCCTGGAAAGTACCGTACAGTTTTTTGCATACACCCTCTTTCATTTCAGCGCGACCTATCGCTCTTACCCAAAAGTCTCTTCCATTTGCATCTGTTAACTCAAGTTCCATGTCCCAGGCTGTACCATGGTGCAACGCCAGGTTTACCGCTGTTGCTATGCGTTCTCTGCTTTCTCCTTCTTTGTAAAAATTAATCGCTGTGCTGAGATCCGGCTGATAATCTCCGGCCACAGCGTGAATCTCTTTAGTAATGCTGGACCAATAAAGTTTCCTGTTGTCGAGGTCCAGCTCCCATCCACCCACGCGTGCCATTTCGCTGGTTTGTTCCAGCATCAGCCTGGTGATCCGTAAACTTTCTTCCAGCGCGGCACGCTCAGTAATGTCCACAGCGTTGCCGATTACATAAGGGGTTGCACCATCGCCCCATTCCAGGATATTATTGAACAGCCATATCTTGGGCGTGCCGTTTTTATGCAGCGTAATCATCTGACCACTGGCGAATCCAGATCGTTTTATTTCTTCCAGGTAGGCGTGAACATTTTGATGTCTTTCTTCCGGAATAATATCGAAGAGGCTTTGCGGCAGAATTTCCTCCGGTGTATAGCCCAGGATGCGGGCGCCCGCTGTATTTACAGATAAGAAACGGCCTTCCAGGTCGTGTGTGCACATCAATCCCTGGGAGTTTTCAAAAAAAGCGCGCAGTTTTCCTTCGCTTTCAGCCAGTTTCGAGGCCCTTTCTTTTTCAAGGGTAATGTCTCTGGCGATGGCGAAGAGGTAACCTGTTTCCGGCTCGGGCGTGGCCACCCACTGCAGCCAGCGGTAATGCCCGTCAATGCGTTTGAACCGGTGTTGGAAATTCACGGTGGGTTCTCCTGCCGCCAGTTTGGTAAGTTCCGCCTGGGTGGCATTCAGATCGCTGGGATGCACCAGTTCAAAAAAGGAAGTATGGAGCAGGGTTTGCTCATCCCATCCCAATATAACCGTGAAAGCGGGGTTCACTCTTTTGAAGAAACCATCTGTTCCAGCAATGCACAAAAGGTCGTTGGAAAGCCGGAACAACATTTCAAAGTGCCTGAACTCTTCTTTCTGCCGCCGTTCCACAATCAGGTCCATCACTTCTTCCGCCAGGAGTTTCAACGCTTCTTTCTGATCGGGCCGCAGGCGACCAGGTTCCGGCCCCAATACACATAGGGTACCCAGCGCATAGCCATTCGGGTCCACCAAAGGCTGGCCGGCATAGAACCTGATGCCAGGTTCATTGAGCACCATATCGTTGCTGCTGAAGCGCTCGTCAACGCGCGCATCCGGTACCTCCATGATATGGTGGTCCAGAATAGCGTACTGGCAAAAAGCTACTTCCCGGGACGTTTCTTTTACATCAAGTCCGGTTCCTGATTTGATCCATTGGCGCTTTTCATCAATCAGTGATACCAGGGAAATGGGTGTTCCGCAGATGAGCGCCGCCAGCCGCGTAATACGATCGAAAGATGCTTCCGGAAGTGTATCCAGTATTTTGTATCCGCGTAAGGCCCTGACGCGTTCGGCTTCATGCATAGTAACTGTATATTGATTCACTCATTTCAAGTACTACGAATATAAAAATTTCTGGCTGCCGAAGTTCATGCTTCCTGCAATTCCTGCTTTACCAGTTCGCTGATCATACCATTAAAAATGAAGTGGTGAAAAGGAAGTACACTGTACCAGTATAGTCTTCCCAACAATCCTTTGGGCCTGAAGGTGGCGGTCTGGAACAGGTAATAGCGTTTTTCTTTTTCCATGATCTGGAATTCCAGCCAGGCTTCTCCCGGAAGTTTCATTTCAGCATACAGCAGCAACCGGCGGTTGATTTTATCGGCAATGATCACCCGCCAGAAATCGAGGGCATCTCCGCGTTCAATCTGAAATGCACTGGTGCGACCGCGCCGCAATCCCACACCACCAAATGCTTTATCAATGAAGCCGCGCAGCTTCCAGAGCCGGTTGCCGTAATACCAACCCTGCTCGCCGCCGATGCGCCATATCTTGTCCAGCACCAGGTCGGGATTCCCGGTGATCTCGCGGTGACGGGTATCTTTAAAACATCCGAAAACAGGGACCTCAATGTTGTTGATGATGACCGGACTGGTATTGAAAGCGCTGAAAGCATCCTTCCAACTGCTGATCACTTCATTCTGTTCAATTTTCTGAAAAGCCAGTTCCACGGCCTGTTTGTAAGAAAGCAGTGTAATGCCCAACCGCTCCGCAAGGTTGTTCGGGCGACAGGTAACATTTACTTTCATGCTGTTCACCAGGTTAACGGCCAGCGGGTAGGAGGTAGAGGTAACGAAATAGAGCCAGTAGCTGGACAGGCGGGGTGTCATTACGGGCAGCGTAATGATATGGCGCTTCAGCCCGCGCACTTCTGCGAATTGCTCCAGCATTTGTTGGTAAGTGAGGACCTCCGGGCCGCCAATGTCATAATCTTTGTTGAAAGCGGCCTCATCCATAATTACCCCGGTCAGGAAAGCGATCGCGTTCCGGATGGCCAGCGGCTGGCATTTCGTCCGTAACCATTTTGGGGTGATCATCACCGGTAGCTTCTCCACCAGGTCTCTGATGATCTCGAAGGAGGAACTGCCCGAACCTACGATAATACCCGCGCGCAACACCGTTACCGGGATACGGCCCGCACGTAAAATATTTTCCACCGCGAAGCGGGAAGAAAGGTGCTTCGACAACTGATCCGCATTTACAATACCGCTCAGGTAGATCACCTGTTTGCATTGTGTGCCTTCCACAAGTTCCAGGAAAGCCTTCGCCGCCTGTTGTTCGGCCGCTTCAAAATCAGCGCCTTCCCGCATGGAATGTACGAGGTAAAAAGCCACATCAATAGCTGTAGGAAATTTAAGGTTGGAAACATCTCCTGAAAAATCCACTTCCAGCACATTGATTTCCTTCCCAGGATAATTAGATTCGAACCTTTGCCTGCTGCGCACACAACAGGTAAGCCTGAATTGCTGTTCCAGCAATACCGGGATCAGTCTTTGCCCGATGTAGCCATTGGCGCCTGTAACAAGAATATGCATACACCTGTATAACCGTTTAATGCGGGAAATGTTAGCTTTTCAGGCCACCATTTTAAGCGCCTGCACGTTTGCTGTAACCGTATGCTTTTTTATCGCACTTGTTCCAGAAACTGAAAAAGGAGGGGAAATAACCGGTGTTTTGCGGGAAGAGCCAGTCGCGGGCATGCATCGTTCCACTGTAATGCCGGGTGGTGGGGTGTTCTTTGTAATGAAATCCCCGCTGGTTCCCAATGGCGCACAAGGCATCAAATTCCCCGCAAAATACCTGGATCTGTGGAATATTCTGTGCCAGTTCCAATATGAACGCCATTGTTTTGGGGCTTACCGGGTAACGCTCAAAAAAAGAGGGTTCCAGCAATAAAACACGGTTGGCGGGTTCTGCTGTTCCCCAGGCCGGATCGAGGTTGTAGAAGTTATAAATATAAGTAGGCAGTTCATTGTTGAGCGTAATGCCGGGTGTTTCTGGCAGCAGGGTAGCGGGTGCAGGAAATTCAGTAGTAAAGGGAAGGTCTGGCGCTAAATGATGCAGTTCGTCATAAGAAACATCCAGTAAAGTGCCGCTTTGCGCTGTACCACAGTACTTATTGATATTCTCCTGGTTGGCGAAATACTTTTTAGCGCTGAAGCTTCCGGCCACCCATTGCCAGCTCAGCGTATTGCTGGCGTGGTCGGCATCCAGCAGGTGGTAATACATCCAGCGGGCGGGCAGTTGCCAGTGGCTGCCCGCGATGTTGCAGGCCAGAGATGCCACATACATGCGCAGATGGTTGTGGAGATAACCGGTTTCATATAATTCCTGTATACCGGAATCAACAGCATTGATGCCGGTATTGGCCGAGGTGATCATCAGCGGGATGCCTTTGTTCCGGACCGATGGCTGCGGCTGTCTGATGTCCGCATCTATACCGTCGCCAAGTGCGATCCATACTTGTTGAAAGTAATCGCGCCATGCGAGTTCTTTCAGGAGTGGTTCTATTTCGTGAAAGTCAAATCCCCGCGCAAGGAGCTTTTCGGCGACCATCCTGGTGGAAATGACGCCACGGGAAATATAGGGCGACAAACGCGTTACTTTTCCGGCAAGAAAATTCCTTGTTTTACCGTATGTTACGGGGTCAATAGCATCGGGGATTTTTAATATGTCCTGGTAGTTTGTAGGGAACAAATCCATTACTGCGCTGATCGGTTTACTGATTATGGTTTGGCGTATTCCAGTCTGATGATCTTATTGGTGCTGTGGTAGCTGTCCAGTCCGCTGGTCGTAATGGTGCCTGCCTTTTCGAGGTCGATGAACCCGTCCTGTCCTACCACTTCATCGGGAACGGAGATATGGATGATTTTACCGATCAGCAGGAACGTGCCATTCAGTGCGATATCTATGCGTTGCACCAGTTCGCAGGCGAAACGGATTTTACTTTCCTGAACGAAAGGCGCGGAGATGCCAGGTTCGGATACAGGTGTTAGTCCCACCGCCTCAAATTCGCTTTTGCCATGTTCGTATTTGGCACTGGTCTGGTGCGCCTGCTGAACGAAATCTGCTGTAATATGGTTGATGGTGTATTGCCCGGAATACATAATGTTTCCAAGAGTATTCTCTGTTTCAGGATTGGGCCGAACGATAATACCACACAATGCGGGATCGGCACCGAGGTGGAACAGGCTGCTGAAAACAGCCAGGTTGTTGTTGCCTGCGGCGCTCCGTGTACCAATAAGCACCACGCTTTTGAAGCCGCCCAGGGAATTGATGAAATTGGCCCTGAACCTTCTTTCAAATGCAGTCAGTTCGTTGGAAGTTATGGTCATTTTTGTTGGGGATTGTAGGAATGGAAAGCACTGGAACCTTATCTTTTTGAAATCCTGTTGCCGGTAATTGTTCTTTGCATCGCGGACTTAAAACGGGTAACCGATCCTGGTCTTTTGTGTAGATGTTTGATGCTCACGCCCTGGTGCACGCGTTTTCTCCACCGTTCAAATGAAGCGCGTTTTAATTCTTTCCGCATTAGGGCCACTACTTCCTTTTCCAGGAGTCCGAACTGGTGGTGGAGGGCCTCAAATGGCGTCCGGTCTTCCCAGGCCATTTCTATGATCCTGTCCTTTTCTTCGATGGTGAATTCGCGGTCCATAAAGTATCCTGTTAAGCGGTTGAAATGCGTTACTTCAGTTTAACCGTTAAGGGAACTTTTTGTTCACTGTTTTAATGCTTCGGCCATTTTTCGTGTATGTTCCAGTGCTTTTACATTAGTCCAGTTGCCATGTCCCACAATTACATATTTAGGCTGGCGGAACTTTTGCTGCAGGTTTTTGATGGTGGCGGCGTATGCCTGTTTGTTCGCATCACCAAGGTAGCCCAGGTCAACGTCCTCCACACTTTTTATAAGGCAGGCGCCGTATAATATTTTTTGCTGGTTGAACCAGATGACGATGTTGTCAGGCGTATGTCCTTCCCCGGGAAAGCAGGGTTCAAAAGAATATCCTCCGATGGTAAAGACTGTATCTTTATGGAGGAGAAATTCAGCCCTTTTGTGGCCGTATTTTTTACTGAGTTCATCTGTACGCTTGGTCGTATAGGTTTTTATTCCCTGCTTTTTATAGTATTCCAGTCCTCCGGAACGGTCATCGTGGAAATGGGTGGCTATACAATGCGTGACGTTTTTGCCATGTTTGATCCGGATACTGTCGAGGAGCGGTTGAAACTGCGCGGTATCCCAAGGCGTATCGAACAGCACAACGCCTTCGGCCGTAACAAGATACATGCCATTGGCCGGTACTTTGTCTCCTTTGTACAGGTTATAGGTGGTGTAGATGTAGAATTCACCTGTGAGGTGTGTGATCTGAAGATCGTTATTGGTGGTTTGTGCAGGAAGGTTCGTGCAAGTGGAGCACAAAGTGAGCAGGAGTAAGATGAATGGTTTCATTTTTTAAAAGATTACCACGAAGTTACCAAAGCAATGTAAGATGAAATACAGTGGGGAAGTATCCTTTTGTTTAAAAAATCTCTTCTTTCATTATTAATCTATTCGACAACTTTTTCTTCTTTTTTGGCGGCAGCTACAGCAATAGGGTTACCGAAAAGGTAGAAGAATTTCATTTTCCAGGACCCGGCTTTTTTCACATCTTTCCAGATATCGGAAAATTCGTGAAAGTTGATATAAATGGGATTGGCTTTCTGCACGATATTATGGGTAACGCCGTATTCCACCTTTTCTTCCTCCCGCTGGTAAGTGCCGAAAAGCCTGTCCCAGATAATGAAAGTAGGCGCGTAATTCTTATTAATGTATTTCTCCTGTGAACCATGGTGTACCCGGTGATTGGAGGGCGTTGCGAAAATATATTCAATGATGGGATGCAGGCGGCCGATGTACTCAGTATGCACCCAGAACTGGAAGAGGGTAGCGATCTGGTTCACCACAAAGAATATAATGGGGTGGAAACCAGCCAGGGCAACGGGTACAAAGAAGATCAGTTTTAAATGCTGCACCCAACTAAGCCTGAAAGATACGGTGAGGTTATAATGCTCGCTGCTGTGGTGCACAATGTGGGTGGCCCACCAGAACCTTTGCTCGTGCGAAATGCGGTGCGCCCAGTAGCTGCAGAAATCGTAAAATACGTAGCAGGGTAGAAAACTCCACCAACTGAACTGCATTCTCCAGGGTACGAGGTTGTACGCCCACACCACCAGCCACAGGAGGCCTACCTTCAGCAGCAGCGAAATCAATACGTTACCGATGCCCACCAGGATGGAACCAATGCTTTCCTTTTTATGGTAGAGGCCTTTTTTGTGGATGAAGGAGAAGTACCATTCGATCAACACCAGTAAAAACATCACCGGCGCGGCCCATACAATGATTTCCGGCGCTTGCCTGCTTAACGCGTCTAAGGTTGATAAGTCAATTTCAGGTGCTCCAAAAAAAGATGCCTCGGGTCTTTTTTCCATACTGATCAAACATTTTTTCTGCTGTTATTGGCTGCTTTAAAACATTACCGTTCCGGTAAGCTGCTTGTACAACAACTATACCGGATATGGCTCAACGCATATTTGAAAATAATGTATTTAACGCACATTAACTGATTGTAAACTCTTTTCACAGCTATTGTTTGCTTAATATGGAAGTGCCAACTTTGAGGTTAAATATGCCGCTTATGCTACTTTCACCCGAGGAACCACTGATGATGCTGGCTGAAATCCTGCTCGTAGATACTGAAGCTGCACCTCCCAGAGAGGAGGTGGTTTGCCACGACTACCACGAGCGTGGTTTTGATGTTTCTACCGAATTAAGGGAGAAATAGAAATAGCTGGATAGGAAGTCTTACCGTAGTGGTATGGTTTTTTTACCCCCATACCCAAAACAATGCAGGTACTTCAACACAAAACCGCCCTCGTCACTGGCTCCGATTCCGGCATCGGCCGTGCCATCGCACTTGAATTCGCCCGCAACGGCGCCAAAGTTATTTTTACCTATCATTCGGATAATGAAGGCGCTGAAGCTGCGGCTGAAGAAGCATCGGCAGCAGGAGCTGAAACCATGGTGATAAAACTGGATGTAAGCGATGAAACATCCGTACAGCAGGCTTTTGATCTTATTCAGGATAAATTCGGCGGATTGGATATCCTCGTAAACAATGCAGGCGTAAACGGTTCAGGTATACCTGTTGCGGAGATGGACACAGGAGTATTTGACAAAACCATCAAAACGAACCTTTACGGAACCTTCTTTTGTTCCCGCGCTTTCGTGCGCCAACTGCTGGCAGCGGATAAGCCCGGAAAAATCATCAATATATCTTCTGTACACGAATCCATCGCCTCACCCGGCAATTCAGATTACAACGCCTCAAAAGCAGGCATCCGCAACTTCTCCCGCTGCCTCGCACTGGAAGTGGCCGATAAAGGTATTCAGGTGAACAACATTGCACCCGGCATGATCCTCACACCCATGAACCAGGAAGCCATGGATGACCCTGCCATCAGAAAGGAAAAAGAACAGCATATCCCGATGAAACGGGCCGGCAAACCGGAAGAGATCGCAAAACTTGCGCTATTCCTCGCCAGTAGCGATAGTGATTATTCCACAGGGTCGACTTTTTACATGGATGGTGGATTGACTAAAAGTCTTGGGCAGGGCGCCTGAGTTTGCTATTTGGGAAAATGTTTCCGCAACCGGAAATGTATAGGGATGGCACAATTTTGTTGCACGTATTCTAAACTACGCGTATGACAGACAAAAAAAACAAAGAAAAAAGCGAGTCCGCTTTCAGCCCGGATCCTGAAACATTACATACCACAGATCCGCAGGAGAAAATGAAAGGACCACTTTCATCCCTTGCCAATGAAGTACGGGAAGAGATGGAAGATGCCGGAGAAGAGAAAGAAAAAAATGAAGAAGAATCGGGAGATAAAAAATAGTTACTCCGGTATATTTAAAATGTACCATTAATGATCTTTAAGATCATAAAGAAGCCTTTCGTGTAAAATAACGCGAAAGGCTTTTTTATGACTACGTCTTTATTTGAGCTGATGGTTTATTATATTTGGAACCTTCTCGTTTACGCCTATGTGCCAGTGTTATCGTATAGTTATTATAGTTTTTTTACATTTTATTGCTGCGTTGCATTCAGTTACGGCCCAGGATTCAACGGCTATTCATTTCTTCAAAGGAACCTGGAATGAAGTACTGGCTGAAGCAGCGGCGCGCAGATTACCAATATTTGTGGATGTATATACAGACTGGTGCGCGCCATGCAAACAAATGGAGCGTGAAGTATTTGTAAAGCCGGAAGTTGGCACTTTCTTCAACAGGCATTTTATCAGCTACCGTATGAATGCGGAAAAAGGGGAAGGGCCCCGGCTGGGTAAAACGTATGAAGTGAAAGCATACCCCACCTGGTTATTTCTGGATAAAACGGGCACCCTTTTGAGCAGAAGAACCGGCTACCTTTCTGCTCCCGAATTTATTGTAACCGCTGGTTCTGCGCTTGGAATGGACAGCGTGGCCGCAAATCTTGCCGCCTTTGAAACAAGGTTCAGAAACGGAGACCGGGATATTGATTTTCTGCGTATGTATTTAAGCTACCGTACTTCCCTTCAACTCAACAATTCCTCTTTACTCAACACTTACGTTAGTGTGCTGCGCAATACAGTGCCAGATACAACAGAATTATGGTTCCTGGCAAAGAATGGTGGCAGAAGCTGGTCGGAAGCTGTCCCTTTAATCAGTAAGCATCTTGATAAGCTGCCTTCAACAGACAAAAGCGCGCTTGCGTCCTTCCTGTTCGACAGGACGGTCTATTTTGCCTGGGGAACAGCCATTAACGACAAGGACAGTTTGCAGGCAAATCGTATCAGGCGCATCGCTTTAAGTTTGTATCCCCTGCTGAATGATGCCCGGCAACTGACCTTTAATCACCTTGAACTCTATCATGGCAGAAAACTGGGGCAGGTAGGAGAGATGAAAAAAGCAGCCTACCGTTTAGCCGGAACACAGATGGATATAGATACTTTATTCGCGCAAAAAAAGGACAGGGAACTGTTTGAAAAAATACAACATGTTTTTGAGCGGGAGCCAACGGATAGTGTATTGAAGAACGCATTTGCGGAGGAAAAACGCCTGGCGATGAAACAGTATTCTGCCCAGGTGGCCACCTTGCTGTATGAGTGTGCTGACGCCTTTTCGACCATACTCTCTCCTGGAGATCCTGCGTTAAAGGACGCTGCTTTATGGGCGGAACGCGCATATCAGTTACACCCCACGCCAGCTACTGCATTATTGGCGCGCAAACTGGACAACCAAAAATAGAGGAAAGTTATTTTAGGTTCAGGCAGTTATTCGACCAAAACTTCCTCGACTAATCCAGCATTTTCCCCGATTTAAAAGCTGACTTTATCTTGCAATTGAATGAGCACCGTGCAAAAGATTTAATTCCGTATTTTTAGAGGTGTAGGATTTACAATTATAAACTATCAATTCGAAATGAGATCGTTTGCCCATCTTTTAAAAACCCTTCTTTTTTTTATACTTTTCTCTTCCGCCGCTTTCAGTCAGAAAACCATATCTGCCGGAAAACAACTTTTCGATTACAACTGGAAATTCCAGGCAGGAGATGATTCTCAATTCAGTTCAGCGACATTTAATGATGAAAACTGGCGCCAGCTCGATCTTCCCCACGATTGGAGTATTGAAGGCAATACTAACCGCCACCATCCCATGGGTAACGACGGCGGCTATTATCCCGCGGGTATTGGCTGGTACCGCAAAACGTTTCAGGTGCCTGCATCTTTCAAGGGAAAACGTTTCTCCATTTATTTTGAAGGGGTGTACATGAATGCCGAAGTATTCATCAATGGAAAATCATTGGGCGTTCACCCGTACGGATATACTGCTTTCACCTTTGACCTTACCCCACATATTATACCCGGCGCTAAAAACCAGCTCTCCGTGCGTGTTGACAATTCGATGCAGAAAAACTGCCGCTGGTACAGCGGATCCGGCATCTACCGGCACGTGTGGCTGGTGAAGACCGA
>CAMLRX010000050.1 GCA_946482545.1 uncultured Flavihumibacter sp.
CCATACTCTGGAAACCGATCCCCAGACAGGCGATCAGGAAACGCCAGTTGCTGAACACGGCTTTGTAACGTTGCTTCCAATCCGATCCCTGCTGTTCTTGTTTTGCTACGATATCAGGAAACCCCATGTCCGAAGGTTTACCCCTTGCGATCAGGTAAAAGAGCACCAACACCACGAGCAGAAAAAGCACCGGGATTCTGAAAAGCCATTGCCATTGCTGTTGTTGCTGCACGAGGAGGATGGAAAGAAAATAAGTGACCACGGAAGAACTTCCTGCCGCCATCGTGTAAAATCCAAACGCCATCCCATGCTCGTTTTTCCCCCACCAATTGGAGATGAGTTTACTTCCCGGTGCCCAGGCCATCGACTGGAAATATCCATTCAGCGTCCACAACACCAGGATCACCTCAAAGGAGGATGAGAAACTGATAGCGAAGTTGGTGGCCACAGAAAGCATTCCTCCTATCGGGATCATGAAACGGGGAGAATATTTATCCGCCAGGTTCCCGTTGATCAACTGGCCCAGCGCATAACCTAACAACATGGAAAAACTGATCCATCCGATCCGTTCATACGATACATGCAGTTCTTCTGCCATAGCTTTCGCCGCCCAGCCGAAATTGTGGCGACCAGTATAAAAAAACAGGTAGCAACACATGGTGATCAGCAGCATACGCCACTGCATCTTTCGGAAGTTTCCAGGAGCCTGTATTTTTTCCAAGATTATAATTTTATGCCCACGCGGAGCGGTTTGTGTTGCAGCGCATATTCAAATGCCTCTTGTGTTTGCTCCAATGGAAACTCTTTCTCCACTACGTTTCCAAATGGATACTTCTTCCAGTTCCGTTTCATGAAGTCCACGGCATATTTAAAATCTTCATAATTGTAATTGTGTAGTCCTTTGATGGTGAGCAGGTTCCTGATCAGTTTTTCCGCGTCCACCTGGAGCTTTCTGTTGTTGAAAACGGCTCCCACCCAAACGGCCCTTCCGCCGATGGCGAGGCAATCAAGTCCGAACTCCATGGCATCGGGCGATCCGCTCATATCGAATACCACGTCTATTCCTTTCCGGGGAAATTTACCCGTCATTTTTTCCACGAGGTACTGGTTATTCCCGTTGAGGTTCATGGTTTCATCGGCACCGAAGCCCAGCGCTTCTTCCAGTCTTTTATCGGCGATGTCAGCGGCTCCGATCCATTCCGCGCCCGCATCGCGGCACATGGCGGCGCAGGCAATTCCAAGCAGGCCCATACCTGTAATGAGTACGTTCTTGTCTTTCAGGTCTCCGGCCAGCCGCAACGATCCCGCAACGGTGGCGATGGCGCAATTGAGTGTGGCCGCAATAGGCAGCGGCATGTCCTGCGGAATTTTTAGTATTGCTGTATTGGGTTTCAGGATACAGTATTCCGCCAGCCCACCGTGAAACACTTCGTGGCCTTCTGCTTTTGCATGTCCGTATTTAAAAAGATCATCTCCTTTCTGGGGAATCCCTTCCAATGCATTAGGCGATTGGGGGTTGCTGGAGAAGACCGACCAGGTTACCAGGTCGCCGGCATTCAGGTTCTTTCCTTTGTGGTCGAACCCGGTATGGGTAGGATGTATTTCGATGACCTCACCAATAATCTCGTGCCCCAATACTGTGGGGCAAGCTTCTTTTCTTACCCCGCAAAAAGTATGGAGATCGCTGCCACAAATGGTGGTATAAAGGTTTCTCACCAATACTTCCCCGGGCTGTAGCGGCCTTATGGAGGAATGGTTCATTTCAAAGGGCAAACCCGGTCCGTTGAATACCACCCATCTGCCGTTCTTAACGCTTCTTTCTGCTGCCGATTCTATTTGCATTTCCGGAAATATAATTTCTTTTCACGAAAGTAATTTTCTTTTAAGGAAAGAAGCCAATCGGCGCATTACCTAATTGTTAAGATGAGAATGGGAAGCCAGGAGCGGGAATGAATTTCTTTTCAGGAAATAAAACTAACCGTAATTTTAGCCCATTATGCAGAACGAATCCATTGAAAAAGAACAGCTCGCGTATTTTAAGATCGGTGGTATCATCCGGAAGTACAGGAAAGAAAAGGACCTGAAACTGCTGGATCTTTCCGCCCTAACCGGCATCGGTTCTGCCATGCTCTCCAAGATCGAGAACGGACGGATGATCCCCACCATTCCCACCCTGTTCACCATCATTCAGAAGCTGGGGGTTTCTCCCGAGGTCTTTTTCTCCCAACTCAATACTGATAACAAGTTTCCGGGCTATTATTTTCTTCCCAAGGAACATTTCACGCCTTATGAAAAAGAGGAAGGTGCAAAAGGATTCGCTTATTTTTCCATCCTGGAACACAATATGGAGGGCGGCGCTTTCCAGGTATCGTTGCTGCAATTGAAACCCGGCAGCCATCGCGCGCAGGTAACCACTGCCGCGTTCGAATTCATCTACCTCCTGAACGGAAAGGTTCAGTATGAACTGGAAGATAAAACCTTCGAGCTATCGGAAGGTGATGCGTTGTTCTTCGATGGCAACATCGCGCACGTACCGGTGAACAAGTCGAAGCAAACCGTTTCACTGCTTGTGTTCTACTTTTTTACGGATGCAAAATCCTGATCCTTCTGCTTCAAACTAAAATCCTTCTGATCGATCCGGAATGAAGCGGCCTGGTATTCTTCCGCGTCTTTTTCAAGGATGGTTGAAACGAAATAATAATCTATCTCCATTTGTGAAGGCGTGATGGTGGCAATGTAATAACCGTGTTTGCTTATATCCGCGAATACAAGATGCGGATTAACGGATGGCTCCCGCAACATTGCTTCGCGCTTTTTCACTTCATCAGCGGCGGCCCGGTCCATATTCCTGGAAGTGATACTCGGCGTAAGGAATTCCCATGCCAATGGCGTTTCCGTGGCAGGTGTCTGGTATTGAAAAGAGGGATCGGGGTGTAGTGCCAGTACGAACGACTGGTGGTGATCGCCTGTTAGAAAAACAGTATTGCGTTTTTTACCTGCATCCAGCAATTCCACCACTGCATTGCGTTCCATCGGATAACCCAGCCACCAGTCGTTGTATTTGGGTGCTGTGAAGCCCTCTTTCACTTTGTAGCCGGTAAACATCACCTGGCTGGCGATAAATTGCCATGTGGTATTGTTGTTCGTCATTTCTTTCAGCAACCAGTTCAGTTGTTCTTTCCCGAGCAAACTTCTGTTAACATCAAAGAAGTCTGGTGCATCTGTTGGTTTTTGAATGGTTCTTCCAGTAAGGCGCTGATCCATGAGCAAAAGACTGATGTCTTTTCCTATTGTAATATTACGGGCCAGTTCTATTGGGGAAGAGGCTCTCACTGGCATCCATTCAAAATAGGCTTTCATAGCGGCGGCTTTTCTATCGCTCCATACCGCTTCTCCGGGCTGGTTGTTTTTCGCGCCATCTACATAGGCATCGTTGGCCAGTTCATGATCGTCCCATACTGCGATCATTGGCTTCAGTTGGTGGAGACGTTGAAGGTCGGCATCGGTGCGGTAGTGCGCGTAGCGTTGACGGTAGTCGGAAAGTGTAAGTATTTCATGTAGAGGCATATTGGTTCTGCCCGATGCAGGGTTCCCGTATTCGCCGCTCTTGTATTCGTAAATATAATCGCCGAGGTGCAATACCAGGTCCACGGTTTCTTTCTCCGCGAGGAAGCGGAAAGCATTAAAATAACCATCCTCCCAGTTGTTACAGGCTACCACCGCAAGCTCAAAAGCTTCGCCGTCCAACGATGCGGGAAGGGTGCGGGTGGTGCCAACCGGAGAATACACTTTGTTGTAGCGGAATCGGTAATAATACTGCGTTCCAGGTTTAAGTGCATCCACATCAATTTTAACGGTGAAATCCTGCGCAGCAGAAACCGTGCGTGTTCCTTTTTGCACGCCTTTCGTAAAGGTATTGTTCTCCGCTATCTCCCATTCAACGCGTGCATCGTAAATACGGGCGTAAGAGATACGTGTCCATAAAATGATGTTGTTTTGAAGTGGGTCTCCGGAAGCGATGCCGTGTAAGAAATGGTTGTTCGCGTTCATCCATTCGGGGAGCAGGGAACCTACAGAAAGAAAACTGATGGCGCGGAGAAAATGTTTGCGTGAAACCATATATTGCGATGTAAAATATTTGAAGAAAGAAAAGAGGTTGCGCCTTTTTAGAACGCAACCTGGGATAGGGTGAAGCGGGTATGATTAAAGTTTCCAGCCGATACCGATCCTTCCGCGGGAAGAGTAATATTCTACTTGTTCGGGCCTTCCTTTTGTGCCGTGGTAATAGCGGAGCGGTTGGTTGGTGAGGTTATTGGCTTCGAGGAAGAGAGTAATATTCCGGGGGAAATTGTAGTTAACAGAGAAATCGAGTTGGAAATCCTGGTCCTGGTAACGATCCGCCATTTTGTTGTCCCTGATCTCTACCAGGAAAGCCTGTCTGTAATTACCGGCGAGTCGCAGGGAGAGTCCATTCCGTTCATATTTCAATGCTGCGTTGAAGATATTGGGCGATTGGTTGAGCAATCCGGATTTTTCTCCGTCTCTTGCTTCCAGCGAAGTTTCCGATTTGGTATAGGTGTAATTCAGGTTCAGTCCCAGTCCACCCAATACACCGGGGAGTTGCGTGAATTTCTTACTGAAGATGAGCTCCAGTCCATACAGAGATGCGGTCTCCGAGTTCACGGGTTTCGACACCTGATATTGGGCGGAAGTGCCATCAATGGTTCTTTCTTCCTGGCTTCCGCTCACGATCACCACATCTTTCAGGTCTTTGTAGAAAAGTCCTCCGGAGATATAACTGGTGTTGTTCATGTAATAACTTCCGATCACATCATAGTTCCAGGAGAAGGTAGGCCTCAGTTCGGCATTGCCTTGTGTGATGGTCAGTGAAGAAGGGTTCACACTTTCGTAGGCGCTGAGTTCGTTGAAGGCGGCCCTGGCGAAAGTTCTGGTGATGGCTGCCCGCAAATCAAAAGCTTTGGAAGGTTTCAGCATATAGTGCAGCATGGGAAGTACTGCGGGGTAACTTTTGCCGCCTTCCACCGGTGTGATCTCTTTGGAGACTGTATTATAGCGGAAACTGGAGGTGGTTACATCTGTTTGTTCGAACCTTAAACCTGCCACCAATGTAGAACGTCCGCTGATCTTATATTCACCCATTCCATAAGCGGCCAGTACTTTTTCCTTGGCTTCGTAATTGGCGGTAGCCATGGTGGAATTGGTTTTATCCTGCATGGTATAGGTGATATTGCTCATCAATGCAGGGGAATTGGTGGGATCGATGAACGACTGCAAAGTTGGATAAGGAAAAGCGAGCTGGTTGTAAGGGTTATTCAACTCCGGAAAGTAGTTACCGGCGCGGGGAAATCCTTCTTTTTCATACGCGCTGAGGTACACTTTCGGCGCACTGGTTTTATACAACCAGGTGGCTGTTCTGCGGTCGTAACTGCTGCTCTTATCGCGGTATTTTGCACCGAATTTCAAAGTAAGGTTTTGCCGGGCCGCATACTGAAAATTGATGGCGCCCACCTTATCGGATTCTTTGATATTCCGGATGCTGATCAGGTAGCGATCCAAATGAAAATTATCGGGATTGAACGGAGTGCTTTCATCGAAGTGTGGCTGAATATTTCCGGGTGCATCGCCCACATATTCCGCATTGGGTTCATCTCCTTTCAGGAACTTGTAGTTTTTGCCGTTCACGGACACCAGGTTATCGAATTTACCGGTCTGCAACCAGTTGCCGTAGTAATAACCGCGGCGGTCTTTGTCAACTGTGGAAGGACCATCGTACCCTGCCCAGGATTCAAACAGGGAGAATTTTGCATCCATGTTCAGTTGTTTGCCCAGCTTCACGTTTACACCAGCTTCGCCGCCATAGTTCTTGAAAAGGTAGTCTACCGCGTTCCAGCGGAGTTGCTGGTTCAGGGTTGTTTTTTCGAAGAAAAACATGGTTTTGCGGTTGCGTTCGTTGTCGAGCAGACTGGTATAAAACCCACGTGCAAACAGTTGGATGTTATCGGTCAGTTTAAAATCCACGGCTGCATTGTAGCCTTTAGTAGTTCTTTTGCCCACATAACTTCTCACGTCAAGCGTGTTCACGTTGTGCAATTCGTTGCCGTAAATCACTTCATAACTATCGGTATCGTATGGCCGCTTATTGATCGTACCCAGCAACATAAAACCGAGTTTGTTTTTCAGAATGCGGTCGCCATACATCAATGTTCCGTTGAAACCCGTTTCTTTATCACGATGGTGGTAAGGCATGGCCGCGGTTACACTGAACAACCTTTTTTCGGGCGAGGTACGTGTAACAAAGTTCACGGTACCACCAATGGCATCCCCTTCGTATTCGGGTGTGATGGCCTTCAGCACTTGTATATACTGAATGAATTCTGATGGAAGAATATCGAGCGGCACGGTCCTGTTTCCCAACAGATCGCCAGAGGTTTTGGCGGCGGGAATACGGTCGCCGTTCACGGTGGTGGAACTCCATTGCGAAGGTGTTCCGCGCACGGTGATGTACCTTCCTTCGCCCTGGTCTCTTTCAATACTGATGCCGGGCATCCGCTGAACGGCTTCGGCCGCATTGCGGTCGGGCAGTTTGCCGATACCATCGGCGCTTACTACTTCCATAATGGCCAAAGCGTTCTTCCGCATGGAAAGCGCGCTCATTTCACCCCTGGCATAGGTGCTGCGCACCAGCACTTCTTTCATGGAAGGTTCCGGTTGCAACACAATGGTGCCGACATCGGTGGTTTTACCTGCTTCAATCATTACATCAATAGTGGCTTTGATGTAACCTACATAGCTGATCTCTACTTTGTGGCTGCCAACAGGAAGGTTGATGCTGAAAGCGCCCTGTAAATTGGTGGCAACACCTGCTGTTTTCAGCGCGGGAATGGAAATGGAGACCGAAGGCAGAGGGCCTTGCCGGTCATATACTTTAGCGGATAAGGTGCCCGTTTGCGCATGGGCGGAGGCCCAGCCAAACAGTATAAAAAGAAGGATAAATGAAAGCTGCCGCATGTGGTACAATTTTCCTATTGAGAAATTTTATTTACTGTGGATCAAAAGTAGATTTCTCTTTTAATCTCAGTGTATGCGGGAGGTTAAGGAATTATGAATGTTTCCTGGGAGGAAATATTTTATCGTGTGGGGAAGGTGTTTGCTGGGGCACGCAATTGCTTCGTGCCTCACAAGCGCAAAGGAACACTGCTTCCTGCTTCGTACCTCGCAGCCTCGCAGACGCAAAGCGTTGTTTGGGTACAATGAGTGTAATCGAAAGTAAATTTTCGTGCGGCCCTTAACTAAAAGAATGCTGCGTCATTGATGAAGCTGTGCTCCTTCTTGTGTGCTTTCAGAAATAGAGCACACAAGGGGCGCATCATTTTGTTAAAGATGAATCGGATGGCCGTAGTAAGTATTCCTTTTGCGTACTGAAATAAAAAGCAGGGGCTGAAAAAGCATTTATATACTAACAGAGAAGCTTACTCGTAGCGTAGCGCCTCTATCGGGTTCAATCTTCCCGCCTTCATCGCAGGATACAACCCTGCCACCAGTCCAACAACAGAGCAGATCAGCACGCCGTAAAACACCCACATCCAGGGCACCACGAACCCGGTACCCAATACCATGGAAAACAGGTTACCTACCAGTATTCCCAGTATGATACCGAATGCCGCGCCCAGCAGGCTGATAATGATCGCTTCCAGCAGGAACTGCTTCCGCACCGTGCTCTGGTTCCCGCCGATAGCCTTGATAAGCCCCACTTCTTTTGTTCTTTCAGAAACCGATACCAGCATGATGTTCATCAACCCGATGGCTGCGCCAATCAGTGTTATCAATCCAATTACAGTAGCTGCCAGCGTGAGCATGCTCGTACTCTGAATGGCCATTTGCGCGAAGCTGTCGCTTTTATCGAGGTAGAAATTATCGCCTTCCGTGGTAGCGAGTTTGCGTATGGGACGCAATACAGCCTGGGCCTCGCCCATGGCTTCGTCTACCAAACTAACCTCCGGCACTTTAACACCGATCAGATAGGAACGGCCGGAGCTGAAGAAGCGGCGGATATTGTTGTAAGAAGTGATTACAATATTGTCGCGGCTGAAACCGAAAGTAGATCCTTTGGCATCCAGCACGCCAATGATGCGGTAAGGTATATTGTTCACCCGCACCGTTTTTTCAATTGCGGAACCGGCATTTTTACCGAAGAGCTTGGTCACTACATCCATACCCACCACACAAACATTACGCCCGCTTTCCACGTCCAGTTCGTTGAGACCGCGCCCGGTACTCACGGTATATCCATTCAGTTCGAGGTAGTTCTCGTCTCCGCCATACAATCTTACTGTGGGATTCGTTTTTTTGCTGTTCGCGCTCACAATGGCATCATTTCCTCCCGAGATGGAGATGCCCACTGCTGCGGGGAACTGGTATCTTTTTTTGAATTCAACGGCCTGATCGTGGGTGATGATTTTCCCTTCGTTCGACTTCTTAATTTTCTTCGCGCCCTTTTCAGATTTGGTAACTTCCCTACTATTCCCCCCCATATTCCTGTTCACTTCACGGAACCGCACGGTAAAACCGTTCGCGCCCATGGCGGAAAAGCTTTCCGTAAACTTCTGTTCCATCGCCGTGATGGCTGTGATGATCCCCACCAGCGCCATGATCCCGAATGCGATGATGGCCACTGTGATGCCCGTCCGCAGGCGATTGCCCCGGATGGTTCTGTAAGCAAGTGAAAAGATGTCCCTGAATTGCATGAACGTGTGTTTCTGTTTTAAAGATAGGACAAAAAACGAGAGGGCAAACCGGTGGAGGGAAGAGCGGTTGAGGAGCGGGATGCGGGGAGGATGTTTCTCGCAACGGTGCCTGCTTCCTGCTGCCTGCTTCGTTCCTCGCAGCCTCGCAGACGCAACGGTGAAGGAGGGAATGTCTATAGGTTGAAGCGATGGAGGTTAACGGGTTAAACAGCCCGGTGGCACCGCTATAGCGGTGGCACCGGGGACCGTGTTTTCACGGTGTTAGCCGGTATTCAAGAAAATGTCTCGCAAACGTTGCGCCGTAGCGTCGTTGCGAGACATTAATAAATTCAAAAAAGAAAATACTTCTCTCCTAGAAATAAAGATAATTCAGCAGCAACTGCGGCCATACGCCTATCAGCACAATAATACCCGCAACCACTATCAGCAGGGCTTTGAAGCCACCGGAAACAGGGGCTACCTCTGCCTCTCCGTCTCTGAAGTACATGGCCTGGATCACCCTGAAATAGTAGTATACTGAAATGGCGGCGCATACAATAGCTACGATCACCAGCCAGAAATAGGTTCCGGATTTAATGGCTGCGGTAAGCATATAGTATTTCGCGAAGAAGCCCGCCGTTAAAGGAATACCTGCCAGTGAAAGCAGAAATATAGTGATCACGGCTGCCAGCAGCGGATTGCTTTTCGCCAGTCCGTTAAACCCTTCAAAAGTATAATCCTTCATACGGATGAGCACAGCGAAAATACCGATGGTAGCCAGGCTGTATGCCGCAGCATACAGGATGATGCCTTCCTTCGCGAAATCATTCAGGGTAAAGATGGCGAACATCATAAAACCGGCTTGTGCGATACTCGAATAAGCCAGCATTCTTTTTACACTCTGTTGGAAAACCGCCGTAACGTTTCCAATGATCAGCGTGGCTGCGGTAACAATCGCCACCAGCAGTTGCCATTCTTCTTTGGCGGCACCGAAAGAGCGTTCAAACAGGCGCACAAAACCTATGAATGCTGCCGCCTTCACGATTGTAGCCATGAAGGAGGTGAATACCGTTGGTGAGCCGTCGTACACGTCCGGGGTCCAGAAGTGGAAAGGCGCGGCGGAGACTTTGAATGCCATGGAGATGAGCAGCAGTATCAGGCCGGAAGCCATGAGCGGCGTCAGTTTACCAGCACCTACTGCGATGGTATCGATAAAGAAAGTTCCTTTCGCCCCGTAGATCAGGGCGATCCCCATCAGCATAATGCCCGTGGAGAAAGCGCCCATCAGGAAATATTTCAGGGAAGCCTCATTGCTTTTCAGGTTCTTTTTATCGCTTCCAGCCAACACATACAATGGAATGGAAATGATTTCAATGCCCAGGAACAACATCAGCAGTGATCCGAAGGAGGAAACGATACCCACGCCGGCGAGTATAAAGAAGATCAGCGCGAAATAATCGGCGGCATTGCTTTTGTTGCCCACTTTGGTGATGTCGTTGCCGGAAAGCAACACATACACCAGTGTAGATGCGAAAGCGATGGTGTTGAAGAACAGGCCGAACCTGCCAAAATCCAGCATGCCATGCGTATCAATCTTAAAGAAAGCGCTGTGGTAAGTTTCCCAAACGTTGGCTCCGAGCAAAACCAGCAGACCGGCGATGGCAAGCGAGCGGATGGCAGATGACTGTTTCAGGAACAAGCCCCCGAACATCATGATCACACCCCAGATAGCAGAAATAATAATTGCGTTCATAATCTATTTTCGCTGACTACAAATTGATTTTGATTCGTTCCATGATATTGGTCACTGTATCCTGACTCAGATCGAACAACGGTTGCGGATAAACGCCAAAGTACAGGATCACAATTACCAGGATACCCAGCGCGAGTTTCTCGTTCCCGCCCAATGTATACCCGGTGGCAGTAAGCGTATTGGTGTTACCGTAAAATACTTTCTGCACCATATTCAAAGTATAGATCGCAGCGAGGATTATGCTCAATCCCGCCACTACCGTGAATACCACATTATATTGGGTGATGGTGGAAGAGAATATGCCGTTGAACATCAGGAACTCACCCACGAACGCGTTGGTAAGGGGCAGCGCGATGTTCGCGAACGCCAGCACCACCAGGAAGATGGCCAATACCGGAGAACTTTGTGCGAGCCCGCCGAGTTCACTCATTTTACGGGTACCATATTGTCTTTCGATCAGTTCCACCACGATCCAGAGCCCGATGATGTTGATGCCGTGGTTGAACATCTGGAGGATGGCACCTTTCATGCCGGCTTCGGTATATGCGAAGATGGCCACGCACATCAGCCCGATGTGGGCGATGGAAGAATAAGCCACCAGTCGTTTGATGTCATCCTGTTTAATGGCGATCAGCGAAGCGTAGATCATCCCGATCACGGCCATTGAAGTAGCGGTGTCACCCCACATATACGTACCGTAAGGCAATACGGGCAGCAACCAGCGGATCAGCGCGAAAACGCCCATCTTCACCATTACGCCGCTCAGTACCATGGTAACCGCCGTGGGCGATTGCTCGTAGGTATCTGGCTGCCAGGTATGGAAGGGGAATATCGGCATTTTGATGGCGAAGGCCACGAAGAACAGCCAGAACAACCAGCTTTGTTCTTTTACCGATAATTTAAGGTCATAGAAAGCATTGATGGCGAAAGTCTGATCCGGTGTCTGGAAATACAGGTAGATCAACCCGATCAGCATCAGCAGGGAACCCGCGAATGTGTACACGAAGAACTTGAAAGTGGCCTGAATGCGTTTCTCCCCACCCCATTTGGAGCAGAGGAAGTAAGCGGGTATCAGCGCGATTTCCCAGCCAAAGTAGAACAGGAGCGCGTCCATTGCCATGAACACCAGTAAAAGTCCGGCCTGCGACAGCAGCATCAATCCGAAGAACTGGTTCGCATCCTTATACTTACTTTTCCAGGTGGAAACAAAGATCAGCGGGAAAGCGATGGCGGTCAGCAAAGCAAGAAGTTTTCCCATTCCATCCAGCACAAGGGTGAAACGGCTTCCAAGCATGGGCAACCAGGCGCAATCTGAAGACAGGTACTGGTATTTGTTGAACACGGTGATCCCCAACAGCGTCACCACCAGCGTGGCGATGGAGGAAAACAATGCCCATGATCGCGCGCCGTTCTCATTCTTGATGAAGAAGGCCGTCAACCCAGTGATCAAAGGAATTAAAAGAAGTAGAACCGGTATCATTTGGTTGTGTTCAATTTTGGATTCTGAATGCTGGATTGTGAATTTGATCTTTCATTCAAAATTCAACATCCAAAATTTATATTATTTCTTTAAAAACAGTTGTATTGCAAAAAACACCAGGATGCTCAATACCATCAGCAGGATATAACCTCCTACCTGGCCACTCTGCACCAGGCGCAACTGGCGGCCGCCATACTGAACGGCTTTGCCCACGCCATTCACGATGCCATCCACAATGTATCTTTCAAAAATATTGTTCAGGAATTTAGCCAGCGCCATCAAAGGTTTCACGATGATGGTGTTGTACAGTTCATCCACATACCATTTGTTCTCGAGCAGTTTGCCCACGCCGGTTTCTTCTTTTTCAGTTTTCTGGTATTTAGAGAATTTGCTGATAGCGAAGAAGATGATCAGCGCGATCAATGCGGTACTGATGCCCATCATCACGATCTCTGTGGTATGATCGATGTGTGCGTGTTCACCCACAATCTTATTGGATCCGGCGAAGATAGGTTCCAGGAAATGCTCCAGGTGGTGCGCGCCATGCGCGAATACTTCCGGAATACCAATGAAACCTGCTGTTACGGAAAGAACGGCGAGGATTACCAAAGGAATGGTCATGGCGGCAGGACTTTCATGCAGGTGGTGTTCCTGCTCGTGCGTACCACGGAACTTGCCGAGGAAGGTCATCGCGTAAAGACGGAACATATAGAATGCGGTCATCAAAGCACCGGCCATTCCTATATAGTACAACACAGGATTGTGCGCGAATGCACCCATCAGTATATCATCTTTCGAGAAGAAGCCGGAGAACGGAGGTATACCCGCTATCGCCAGACAAGCCAGTAAGAAAGTAATATGTGTGATCGGAAGTTTCTTTTTCAGTCCGCCCATATTGCGGATATCCTGTTCGTGGTGCATGGCGTGAATTACGGAACCCGCGCCCAGGAACAACAGCGCCTTAAAGAAAGCGTGTGTCATGACGTGGAAAACAGCTCCGGTATAAGCGCCTACGCCGAGACCGAGGAACATATAACCCAACTGGCTCACGGTAGAATAGGCGAGCACTTTTTTGATATCGTTCTGCTTCAATGCGATCGTGGCCGCGAAGATGGCCGTAGCCAGACCAATGATGGCGATCACGTGTTGTGTAACGGGCGCCATGGTATAAAGCACATTGCTTCTTGCGATCATATAGATACCTGCGGTTACCATCGTTGCCGCGTGGATCAATGCAGAAACCGGCGTTGGACCCGCCATCGCGTCGGGTAACCAGGTGTACAAAGGTATTTGCGCACTTTTACCCGTAGCGCCAACGAAAAGCAGCAGGGTAATGATGGTAATATCCGTAGCGGAAAGCAATTTCAGTTTCTCAGGGTCGAAAACTTCACCGTAGGTAAGTGTTCCCAATTTAAACAACAACCAGAACACAGCCAGCAGGAACCCTAGATCACCAATACGGTTCATGATGAATGCCTTCTTCGCCGCGTTGTTGTAGTCGTTGTTTTTGAACCAGAACCCGATGAGCAGGTAAGAACAGAGTCCAACCCCTTCCCAACCAATGAACATGATCAGGAAGTTCCCGCCCATCACCAGCAACAGCATGGAGAACACGAACAGGTTCAGGTAGGCGAAATACCGCGCGAAATGTTCACTCTTTTCCTCGTGCATGTATGCCGTGGAATACAGGTGAATCAGGAACCCAACCCCGGTGATCACCAGCAGGAAGATCGAAGAAAGCTGATCTACCTGGAAGGAAAACGGTATTTTAAACTGTTCGATGTTGATGAACTGGAACAGGGTGGCCACGGTGTTATGCCCCGATTTCACTTCGAAGAAAAGCACGAGGCTCACAATGAACGATGCGAGGATGGACCCGCTTCCAATGATACCCACGGCGGATTTCGACAACTGGTTGCGCAGCAATCCGTTGAGCAGGAACCCAACCAGGGGGAAAAGCGGTACTAAGTAAACTAGGTTCATAATATTTCAGCAAGTCAAAAATTCAAAATAAAAGGATTCTGAATTTTGGATTTTGAATTAGTTTTTCAGTCGGTTCAAAAAGTTCACATCCACGGAGTGCGTATTCCTGAACATCATAACGATGATGGCGAGTCCTACGGCCACTTCAGCGGCGGCCACCACCATGATGAAGAATACGAACAACTGGCCTTCAATTCCCGCATTCGCGGCATTCACCACGTTCGCCGCGGCATCTCCCCCTTTCAGCGCCAGTTGGTGGTGCATTTTGGAGAAGGCGATCAGCAACAGGTTCACGGCATTCAGCATCAGTTCCACACACATAAAAATGATGATCGCGTTGCGACGCGTAAGCACACCAATCACACCTATGCAGAACAGGGCGACGGCTACGAATATGTAATAATTGATCGGCATAATTCGGTTGTTGGGTTTAATCTTTTTTACCAATGACAACTGCACCCACCATAGCGCTCAGGAAAAGGATGCTGCTTATTTCAAAAGGAACCACATAATCAGTGAAAAGGGTTTTGCCCAGTTGCTGGATCAGCCCGATGTTCCCGCCATTCAACTGGGTGATGTTCTTCTGTACTTCAGATTCGCGGAGCGCCGCCACCAGGATCAGCATCAGGCTCGATCCGGCAATGCCTCCCGCTAGCTTCAGCCATTTGTTCTTCTGCGGCTCTGTATCGGCGTTCAGGTTCATCAACATGATCACGAACAGGAAAAGCACCATGATGGCGCCGGCGTAAACAATCAGGTTCACGATGGCCAGGAACTGCGCGTTCAGCAAAATGTAATGCCCGGAAATAGCGAAGAAGGTAATGATAAGCAACAGTACACTGTGTACCGGGTTCTTACTGAGTACCACGCCGATGGCGCTCCCCAAAGCAAGTACCGTTAGAAACCAGAATAGAATTTGTGTGATGCTCATTGGGTTTTAAGTTTTGGATTTTGAATGTTGGATTTTGAATTGAATGATGTTCTCATTCAACATCTTTGTCCGCCAACAGCAAAATCCTATATTCCTTTTTTAAATTTTCTTTTTAAATAAACAAATCCGCTACACCGCTCAACCGCCCCATCCAAAATTCAACATTCAACATTCAAAATTCTTCCTATTCCCCTTTCGCTTTCGCATATCCTTCCGGATCAGTTTTAGGATTCGGGATCAGCAGTTCTTCTTTGCCATACACGAACCCTTTCCGCTGGTAATTTGCCGGAGCGAAGGTTTCGGAAAGATAGATCGCGTCTTTCGGACAGGCTTCTTCACACAAGCCACAGAAGATGCAGCGCAGCATATTGATCTCGTACTTCGCCGCGTACTTTTCTTCCCGGTACAGGCTCTCCTCCCCCTTCTGCCTTTCCGCCGCTTCCATGGTGATGGCTTCGGCCGGACAGGCTACGGCGCACAATCCACAGGCGGTGCATTTCTCACGACCTTCCTCATCACGGTTCAGCACGTGCAGGCCACGGAACACGGGGCTGAACGGGCGCTTCTCCTCCGGATAGCTGATGGTGGGCTTCTTTTTAAAGAAGTGCTTCAGCGTTACCGCCATGCCTTTGAGGATGGAAGGCATATAGATCTTCTCCGAAAATGTCATCGGGCGACGATCTACAGACTGGGATCTATTGGTCAGTTGCATAATTTCAGTTTTAAAGTGCTATTTCTTCAGCCACAATACTACGGCTCCGGTAATAATCATATTCACGAGCGCCAAAGGTATCAATCCTTTCCAGCCCAGGTTCATCAGTTGATCGTAACGGAACCGGGGAATTGTCCAGCGCACCCACATGAAGAAGAAAATGAACATGCAGGTTTTCACCAGTAAACTCAGTACCTGGAGCAATGCGAGCCAGTTCCCGCCGATCGATTCACCCAGCGCGATGTCTTTCACGAACGGGATATCGTATCCGCCCCAGAACAGGGTCGCCATGATCACACTGCTGATGAACATGTTGATGTATTCTGCGAACAGGTAGAAACCTAGTTTCATGGAAGAATATTCCTGGTGGTAACCGAAGTTCAGTTCACTTTCCGCTTCGGGAAGGTCGAATGGTGTACGGTTACATTCCGCGAATGCGCAAACCAGGAAGATGAAGAAGCCAAGTGGTTGATACAGCACATTGTACCAGGTATCGATCTGCTGGCCCACGATCGTTTTCATGCTGAGTGATCCTGTGAGCATCAGCAGGGCGATCAGGGAAAGGCCCATGGGCAGTTCGTAGGAGATTACCTGCGAAGCGCCACGGAGCGCGGCCATCAGGGAGAATTTGTTGTTGGAGGCCCAGCCACCGATCATGATGCCATATACACCCATACTCACCACACCGAACACGAACAGTATCCCGATGTTGATATCTGCTACCTGCAAAGGAATGGTGCGTTCCACGCCGTTGAACGTAAAACTAAGGTCGCTGCCCCAGGGAATCACGGCGCTGGTCATCATCGCGGTGAGCATTGCCAGTCCGGGTCCGATAATGAACAGGAACCTGTTAGACGTATTGGGTACGATCTCTTCCTTCATAAAAAGTTTAAGTCCGTCGGCGAGCGGCTGCAATATCCCGAAAGGACCCGCGCGGTTGGGACCGAGACGATCCTGGATAAAACCGGCCACTTTCCTTTCAGCATAGGTTTCGTACATAGCGATCACCAGGCTCACCCCGATGATCACGGAGATAAGCGCTGCTTTTTCGATGATGAAAGCCCAATCGATGGCCAATAACGTAAGGTGCATTCTATTGAATTGTTTCTGTTCTAATTTGAATTCTGCTTACTGCTTTTTGAATACGCCGGAACTGGCTGGTCCGGGTAATTCAGAGAGTTTCACTTCCGGTTTGTTCACTTCGCTCACACTGTGGATGTCCATCAGCAGCCTCGGTTCTTTGCCCATCACTTTCGGGATCGTTTCCTCCGGTTTTTTCATACCCACATAGTGGTTGGCGCTGATCACGGAGTGGCGGTCTATCTGGCGTGGTCCTTCGATGGTCCAGTCGGAAGTATGTTTTTTCTCGAAGCGGCATTCGTTGCAGATCCATCCTGGTTTTCCGTCGGCGGTATCTTCTACTTCACCCCACTGGTCTTTGCGGGCGGTTACGCGGAACACTTCGTCGCCACGGTACCAGAGGGTTGTTTGTCCGCAACACTTCTCACAATCACGGTGCGCGTTTACCGGTTTCAGGAACCAAACGCGGTTCTTGAAACGGAAGGTTTTATCGGTCAGTGCGCCTACGGGGCAAACATCAATCACGTTTCCGCTGAAATCGTTGGTGATGGCTTTGCCGAGCAGGGTAGATATTTCAGACTTTTCCCCTCTTTCCAGCACACCATGGATCCTGGCATCGGTCAGTTGCTCCGCGGTGAATACGCAACGGTAGCAAAGGATGCAGCGGGTCATGTGCAATTGGATATTCGGGCCGATGTCTTCTTTTTCGAAGGTTCTTCTATCGAATTCGTAGCGGGTACTTTCTGCGCCGTGCTCATAGCTGAGGTCCTGGAGGTGACATTCACCAGCCTGGTCGCAGATGGGGCAATCCAGGGGGTGGTTGAGGAGCAGGAATTCCACCACGCCTTTGCGGGCATCGATCACGCGTTCGCTGGTGATGCTTTTCACGATCATGCCATCCATCACGGTGGTGCGGCAACTGGCTACCAGTTTGGGCATGGGGCGTGGGTCGGCAGTGGAGCCAGCGGCTACTTCCACCAGGCAGGTACGGCATTTCCCGCCGCTTCCCTTCAGTTTGCTGTAGTAGCACATGGCGGGCGGGGTAACATCGCCTCCGATCTGGCGCGCGGCCTGGAGGATCGTGGTTCCGGGGGGAACTTCGATGGTGATGTTGTCTACCGTTACTTTAAATAGTTGTTGTTCACTCATCCTCGTATGTTTTTTTCACGCAAAGACGCAAGGGAGCAGAGACGCAAGGATGCGATAGCGTTACTGATTGTTAATATTTTTCGATCTGCTGCTTTCATTTAAAGCCCGTTTGCTATTCTGTGAAATCCATCTTTTAAAAGATCAACGTTAAAATTGATCAGTAATCCCAGTTTTATATCCGTCAACTTCAAATAGGTAATAATCTGTTTGAAGTGAATCTTTTCCAATTGTTCCACTGATTTAACTTCTACTATCACACATTCTTCTATCACCAAATCTGCACGAAAACCACGCTTCATTTCCAACCCCTCATGCACAACTTTCACAATCTTCTGCCTTTCCACCTCCCAACCCCGTTTCGTCAATTCATAACTGAGCAATTCTTCATATACACTCTCAAACAAACCCGGCCCGAATTTCCTATGCAAACCCAAAGAAGCCTCAAACACACCTCTTGCAATCTCATTCTCTATCATCTCCAAGTATTTTACGCCTGCAAAATACTCAACCACTCCTTGCGTCTCCGCTCCCTTGCGTCTTTGCGTGAAAAAACACCACCCTACCCCGTGAAATCACCTACGCCTCCGCCGGCACATAAATAGGATCCGCATAATGCCTCAACCCATAATTCCCCTTCACCGCCTCATCCGGATGCAGTACATGCCACTCAAACTCATCCCTGAAATGCCTGATGGCAGCCGCTACGGGCCAGGCCGCAGCATCTCCCAGCGGGCAGATGGTATTGCCTTCGATCCTGCGCTGGATATCCCACAGCAGGTCGATATCACTCATTTTACCTTTTCCTTTCTCGATGTTCTTCAGGATCTTGTACATCCAGCCCGTACCTTCCCGGCAGGGAGAGCACTGACCGCAACTCTCGTGGTTGTAGAAATGCGCCAGGGTCATGGTGTGTTTTACCACGCACTGGTCTTCATCCAGCACGATGAAACCGCCGGAACCCATCATGGAGCCGGTGGCGAAACCACCATCACTCAAACTTTCATAGTTCATGTAGCGGGTTTCTCCTTTTGCTGTTTTCAGCAACAGGTTAGCGGGCAGGATGGGCACGGAAGAACCACCAGGAATACACGCTTTCAGCTTTTTGCCGTTGCGGATACCGCCGCAATATTCATCGGAATAAATAAATTCTTCTACTGAAATGGTCATGTCGATTTCGTACACACCACCTTTATTGATGTTGCCGCAGGCGGAGATCAGTTTGGTACCGGTGGAACGGCCCACACCAATTTTAGCATATTCCTCCGCTCCAATGTTCATGATAGGTACGATGGCGGCGAGTGTTTCCACATTGTTCACCACGGTGGGACAATCATACAATCCTTTTACGGCGGGGAATGGCGGCTTGATGCGGGGGTTACCACGCTTGCCTTCGAGGGATTCGATCAACGCGGTTTCTTCTCCGCAGATGTAAGCGCCGGCACCACGTTGCACGTAGATTTCCAGATCGAAACCGGTACCTAAAATGTTCTTTCCGAGCCAGCCGTTCTGCTTCGCTTCGGCGATGGCCTGCTCCAGAATATCAGGAATCCAGGCATATTCGCCACGGATATAAATGTAAGTGCTGTTGGAACCAAGTGCGTAGGAAGAAACGATGAGTCCTTCGATCAGCAGGTGGGGCAGGAACTCCATGAGGTAGCGGTCCTTGAAGGTACCGGGCTCACTTTCGTCGGCATTGCACACCAGGTAGCGGGGCACACCTTCGGGTTTGGCCAGGAAGCTCCATTTCATACCGGTGGGGAACCCGGCGCCGCCCCTTCCGCGGAGACCGCTTTTCTTCACTTCTTCCACAATATCGTTGGGCGCCATTTTCAGCGCCTTCTCCACAGAACGGTACCCACCATTTTTACGGTATACATCGTAATAACGGATGCCTTCAATATGTGCGTTCTCTAGTAACAGTTTAACTCCCATGCTGCGGTAGTTTTATACTTTTAAGCCTTCTGCCTGCATTCTTCAATAATCTGATCCACCCTTTCCCTGGTAAGATGCTCGCGGTAATGTTTGCCCAGTTGCATCATAGGGGCATACCCGCAAGCACCGAGACATTCCGCCGGTTTCAGGGTGAAAAGACCGTCTGCCGTGGTTTCTCCCGGACCAATACCTAGTTTCTCCCTGATATAAGCAATGATATCATCGCTGCCACTGATCATACAGGGACCGGTGATACATACTTCCAATACGTTTTTCCCTACGGGTTTCAGGTTGAACATCGTGTAAAAGGTAGCCACCTCGTACACTTCAATCGGCGTGATGCCCAGCAACTCCGCTACGTAATCCATTACAGGCGCATCCAGCCAGCCGCCGGCTTCCTCCTGTGCAAGATGCAACAGCGGTATCAACGCGCTCTTCTGCTTTCCCTCCGGATACCGGTTGATGATCTCCTGAACCTTTTCCAACTTTTCGGGTGAAAATTTCATCCGTTGTATTTTAAATCTGTTATTGCTCTTCTAAGTTATGCGTCCAGTTCTCCGGCGATCAGGTTCAGACTACTCATTGTCATTACCGCGTCGGCCAGTTGTCCACCCTTAATCAGTTCGGGATAGGCCTGGTAGTAAATGAAGCAGGGCCTTCTGAAATGCAGTCTGAATGGCGCTCTTCCACCGTCGCTAATGAGGTAGAACCCGAGTTCTCCGTTTCCGCCTTCCACAGAATGGTACACTTCCCCTTTCGGCATATCGATCTCTCCCATGATGATTTTGAAGTGCCAGATCAGCGCTTCCATCTTGGTGTACACATCTTTTTTCTGGGGCAGGTAATATTCGGGCACATCGGCGTGGTACACTTCGGCTTCCGCACCTTTGAACTCCTGCACTTTCTGGTAAGCCTGTTTGATGATCTCCAGGCTCTGCCACATTTCCTGGCTGCGTACGAGCCAGCGGTCGTAGTTGTCGCCAGTGCTACCTACGGGAATTTTGAAATTAAAATCTTCGTAGGAAGAATAAGGTTTGGCCACACGTACATCGTAATCTACGCCTGCGGCACGTAGGTTGGGACCTGTAAAACCATAATTGAGCGCACGTTCAGCGCTGATGGCACCAGTCCCCATCAGCCTTTCCATAAAGATCCTGTTGCGGAGGAAGAGTCCTTCGAACTCCTTCAATACAACGGGATATTCTTTCAGGAATTTTTCAATCTTTTCGAAGGCTGCATTAGTGAAGTTTCTTTCAAAACCACCGATGCGGCCAATATTTGTAGTGAGGCGGGAACCACACACTTCTTCATAAATTTCATATACCAGTTCACGGTATTGCATCACATAAAGGAACCCTGTGAATGCACCAGAGTCCACGCCCACAATAGAGTTGCAGATCAGGTGGTCGGTAATGCGGGAGAGTTCCATCAGGATCACGCGAAGGTAATCCACGCGCTTGGGGGTTTTTACGCCCAGCAATTTCTCGCAGGTGGTGTGCCAGCCCATGTTGTTGATGGGGGCGGAACAATAGTTCAGGCGATCGGTAAGCGGGGTGATCTGGTACAGGGGGCGTCGCTCGGCGATTTTCTCGAAAGCACGGTGGATGTACCCGATGGTTTGCTCGGTGGAAACCACCCTTTCACCATCCAGTTCAAGGATATTCTGCATTACCCCGTGCGTGGCCGGGTGCGTTGGCCCCAGGTTCAGCGTGGTGGTCTGCTTTTCGATCGAGCCTTCCGGCAGTTTTATATGTTGTTCAGACATTGTATAGTGAATTTTGAATTTTGGATGTTGAATTTGGGTTGAAAGCAACATTCAAAATTTAACCTCTGAAATTACCTGATCTCTCCCCTTCCGAACATTTCATCGTCCTTATCTATCCTTGACTGGTCTTCCAGCGGGAACTCTTTCCGCATCGGGAAATAATCCATTTCATCCACGTTCAGGATACGAATCAGGTTAGGATGACCAATAAAGTTGATCCCATAGAAATCGTAGGTCTCGCGCTCCATCCAATTAGCGGTGGAAAACAATGCCGTTGCACTGTAAACATCGGGCAGCGCCACGGCTGTGAACACCTTGAAACGAAGGCGCACATTGGCTTCCAGGTTGTGCAGGTGGTACACTACTGCGAGTTCCCGTCCTTCATTGTCAGGATAGTGCACCCCACAGAGATCAGTCATGAACCTGAACTTCAGCGTTTCATCATCGTAAAGAAACTGGAGTACTTTCAGGTTCAGTTCTTTCGGCGACTCAAAACTGAGCATACCGAAGGATTCTTCGAAGCCTGTTACCTGTTCTCCGAACTTCTCAACAAGTTTTTCCCGGATGTATTCGTTTGTGATTTCCATTACTAAAGCGTTATTCAATTCCGTAACTGTTCATCAATGCCTTGTACCGGTCGCTGTTTCTTCTCCTCAGACTCTCATTCCCTACCAGGTCCTGGATTTTCATAAAACCATCCAGTATCGCTTCGGGACGCGGAGGGCAACCGGGCACATATACATCCACAGGAACTACCTGGTCGATGCCCTGCAACACGGAGTAGGTATCAAATATTCCTCCTGAAGAGGCGCATGCGCCAACGGCGATTACCCAACGGGGTTCAGCCATTTGCAGGTAAACCTGTTTCACCACGGGACCCATCTTTTTGGCGATGGTACCCATCACCATTAAGAGGTCACACTGACGTGGGGAGAACCCTACCCTCTCCGCTCCGAAACGTGCGAGGTCGTAGTGCGAGGCCATCGTGGCCATGAACTCGATACCGCAGCAGGAGGTCGCGAAAGGTAGTGGCCAGATGGAATTTTTCCGGGCCATGCCCACCACTTTATCCAGGTTGGTCGCAAAGAATCCTTCGCCCATAAGGCCTTCAGGACCTTCCTTCACCAACTTTACATCACCATTGATATTAAATCGAACCGGACGTGCCATAATCAATACATTTTATCTACCTGGTAAAAACCCCTGAAATGCAATTGTGTTCAGCCTTTTCTGTTAATCCTCCCACTGAAGGGCGCCTTTCTTCACGATATAGAAGAACCCGGCCAGGAAGAATCCTACGAACATCAGCACGGCAGCGAAGCCATGCCAACCCAACTCCCTGAAATTCACAGCGTAAGGATAAAAGAAAATCACTTCCACATCGAACAGTACAAAAAGGATCGCTACCAGGAAATATTTGATGGCCATAGGCTGTCTTGCGTTGCCCTGGCTCTCGATGCCACTCTCGAAGTTGCTGAGTTTGTCGGATGTTTTGCGTTTTGGACCTAAAAGATGGGTGGCTCCAAGCGTAATTGCCACAAAAAGAATAGCAAAAAGGAATTGGATACCGATTGGAAAATAGTTCACTGCATTGTTAACATCCGCTGCAGCCCCTACGGTTTGGGCCTGCAAAAATATTGGGTCCATGGTACTTTGAATTGCTCCAACGGCAAAAATAGTATACGAATCATTAAAAACCATGTGAATAAGAAAATAATAAGCCGGTAAACAGATTGTGGAAGAAAAGTTTCCTGGGCGATCAGGACAGATTAAACATATTCACTTTTTATTAATACAAAATCAGCAGAACGACAAATGAATGAACATCAAAAACTTATTCATGACCTGCTCCGGCCCTGATATTAGAAAAGGATTAGGACCTAAAAAAGAAAAGGGCGCATCATTAAGATGCACCCCTCTGTAAATTATTAGGATGACTGCCTATTTCCCCGTGGCAGGTTTCGTTTGCGTTTTTGGCGCTGAAAGTTGCTTTTGAAGCACCTCTTTCAATCGTTTTGCGTCAGCATTATTGGGATCCACGCCCAGGATTTTATCGAAATATCCGATTGCGGCTTCTTTATCTTTCAACACGTTTGCATTGTAAGCAGCCATATAACCATAGGCTGTAATCAGTGTGTTCTTGTTGTTGGCCACATCTTTTTCGGCCACCTCAATAAATTTCGTGAAATGGGGAAGTGGCTTTCCGTTTTCGCCTGTGGTGTCCTGGATCAGTTCTATCCTGCCGAGCCAGTAGTGACCGTAAGTTTCGTCAGGATACTGTGTAGCATAAGAACCGAACATTACACGGGCAGAATCGTATTCCTGAGCTTTCACGAAAGCATAACCTGTGTAGAAGAGGTCTTGTTTTGTCGGGTTTCTGTTAAAGCGGTAGGCTTTGCCTTTCCATGCGGCGGCTTCTTTCAGCATGCCTTTTTTATCCAGCAGGGTAGCCAGTTTATCGGCGGTTTCCTGTTTGGTAGCGAAGCTGGTATCCATTTCAACAGCTTTGTCCAGGCTGGCCATTGCTTCCGTAATACGATCCGGGAACTTCAGCAGGAGGTTACCTTGCAGTTCATAGTCGCCGGGCAACACCATATCAGCAGGCGCCACTTTCAGGAACTCCTGGATTTTCGCCAGCGCCTGCACTGAATCGCCCAGGGCTTCATAGCTGTAAGCGATCAGACGGTGGTATTTCGGATTGGCGGCAGCACCTTGTGCGGCCAGTGTGGATTTAGCCTTGTCTATAGCTTCCTGGTATTTACGGGCCGCGAAGAATACGGAGGTACGCTCATATTCCAGTTCAGGAGTCTGATCTGTATTGGCCGCATACTTATCAAGGTATTCGATGGCCTTGTTTACATCCCTGTTGTAATAGTCGAAGTAAAGTTCACGGTATCCGGGCGCGAAAGCCGGATCAACCTGAACGGATTCTTCAAATGCGGGGAGGTATATTTCCCTGTTTTTTTGGCTCTGGTAAACTTTCCCTGTGTAATATTTGGAAGCGGCATATTTGGGATCGGTAGTAAACGCTCTGGAATACGCGGTTACAGCTCCGCCTCCATCCGCGATCTTACGGTAGGCATTTCCCATATTGATGAACACCTCAGGATCTTTGAACCCTTTAATAGTAGTGGCGAGGTTCAGCTTTTCAATGGCGTAGGCCGCATCTCCAGCGGGCGCCTCTGCATTGGCTTTACCAACCGCGCTGAGTACATCAATGTTTTTGCTTTTGGTGGCATTGATCGCCAGGTCGAAACGCTGACGGGCATCCGCCGCTTTGTTCTCCAGCAATTCAATGTGCCCCATTCCCACCAGCAGAAGTGGTGCGTTGCCGTTTGCTTCAAGTCCTTTACGGTACACTTCTTTGGCACCGTTTACATCTTTCAGTTCGATCAGCGTCTGCCCCAGCCAATAGGCTGCTTCCTGGTTCCCAGGTTTATCGGCCAGCGCTTTTTCGAAAGCATCTTTTGCACTTCTGAAGCGCTCGTAGTAAAAAAACTTTTTTCCCTGCTCCACGGTTTGCGCCAATAATGCATGGCTTGCCAGCAGCGCCATTACCAGAAAACTTGCTCTCGCTCTCATTGCTTGTTTAATGTTTTAGTGAGTGTGTGATGGTTGAAATGGTGACTTGATTTGATGCGGTCGTAAATTAATTGATTTGCGAATTATTCTGAAACATTTGCCTTCCGGATGGTAAAATTCATCTTACCGGGCCATAAATATGCCCTTCTGAAAACAAGCTGTCCACGTTCATAGGCAAGAAAATTGGCGAATCCACGACCCAGTCCTACATAATTCTCTTTTACTATATAATACAAACCCCGTACCATAGGGTAACGCCGGGTGGCGATATTGGCCTGGTAGGGCTTTACATAACCGTCGTCCAGCCTGCTTTGTATAGAGGCGACTTTTACTTTTTCAAGGAAACTCACCTGCTGGGCATCTTCTTTGTTGCCGATCCAGCTCACCCCGATAAAGCCCATAGCATTGGGCGTCTTAGACACATAATCGATCACTTCTTCACTTGTTTTGGCAGCGGTTACTTTATCTGTAAGTTTTTCACCTTTCAGGATAGAGTCCATCGCATAACGAACATTACTTGTGGCCGAGAGTCCGTCAAATACCATCTGGTAGGGCAAGGCCGAAGTCCCTTTCAGCATATCCCTGATTTCTTCCATGGTAAACACGGAGTCTTTCGCCGCATTGTTCATGATCACAGCCAGTGCGTCGAAAGCCACCCGATCCCATACCGGCTTTATTTTGAGGGTGTCCTGGTAATATGCTTCTTCTTTTGCGCTCAGTCCGCGGGTAACAATCACCATCCGGATGCTGTCCACAAGCATATCCTTCATACAATCGGCCTCGCTTTTATAATGCGCAATGATCTTTGCATTGGGATTGGAGGACTCATACACCCTTATCTGTGAGTCAATGATGGGTTTAAACGACTCATCCACGCTGATGTGTATGGTGCCGTTGTGAGGATCGTCACCTGTAAAATCAGCTTTCTTCTGCGGCGTGCCGCAGGCCGCGAGCAACAGGAGGAATGCTACCGCCTGCACGCTTAACATATAGTTTCTGCCTTTCATCGTATTATTCTTCAGTACCAGCATTGTCTTCTTTATAAGATTTTATCCCCCTGAAAATGCGCCATATTCCATACAAAAGGATGAGCACAGCGAAGGGTACGACTGTTCCTTCTGGAAGAAATGACAGGTCCAGCCCCAGCTTCTCCCTAAAGAACATTGCCAATGCGCATACAATAATCACCACCCCCATAACCGTTTCCCGTATCGTACCGAGTGACGGCCCTGTTCTTCTGCTTCGATGGTCAAATTCATTCATTGCTACCTTTCTTTTTTTACTTATCCCCGTAAACTGCACATTTCATATCCTGGTTTACAAAGAGGGCAAGTTAGGAAATTTCATGCTGAAACCTGAACAGTGAAATCACCTACCAGACAAGTTAGAGCCTGAAAAAAAGATTTTCCATAAGTCGGGTCCTGAATTAACACCTTTATAGTATGCCCTCCCTGCCCTACTTTTGCAAGATGAACCGGGCCGGAAGTAGGTTGCGTAAGCAGAAATTTATGAAAATAAGGGAAGCATGAGAATTTTAATGGTTTGTTTGGGTAACATCTGCCGGAGTCCGCTGGCAGAAGGCGTACTGGCGCAAAAAGTGCAGGAAAGGAGCCTGAACTGGGAGATAGACAGCGCAGGAACCAATGGTTACCATACAGGAGAAGCACCACACCGGCTTTCCCAGAAAGTAGCCCGGCTGAATGGGATCGATATCAGCGCCCAGCGTTCCAGGATGTTCACAAAGGATGACCTGCAAAGTTTCGATCTGATCTATGCGATGGCCACCGATGTGATCTTTTCCATGAAACGTATTGCCGGGAAGCATTTTGATGAAACGAAGGTGAAATTGTTACTGGACGAACTACATCCCGGGGAAAACATGGATGTTCCGGACCCCTGGTACGGCGAAGAATCCGGTTACCACGAAGTATATAAAATGATTGACGAAGCCTGCAACGCAATTGTTGAAAGGCATACATAATAATGCCGGCTTACGCCGGGCAACCACGAACATGAAACCATCGATACCACAAGGCACCAGAGATTTTGGACCGGAAACCGTCAGAAAAAGACAATACATCTTTCAGACCATCAGGTCCGTGTTTGAACAATACGGCTTTCAACCCCTCGAAACCCCCTCCATGGAAAACCTGGATACCCTGATGGGCAAATACGGCGAGGAAGGCGACAAACTGATTTTTAAAATACTCAACAACGGGCTCGACAACCCTACGAAAGCAGCCCAGACACAGGAAGGGTTTTCCAAAATACTGGAGGGCAAAAGCACCAAAGTAATCACGGAACGCGCCCTCCGTTACGACCTCACCATTCCGTTCGCAAGGTATGTAGCCATGAACCACGCCCAGTTGGTAATGCCCTTCAAACGTTACCAGATACAACCCGTATGGCGCGCCGACAGACCGCAGAAAGGAAGGTACCGTGAATTCTACCAGTGTGATGCCGATGTGGTGGGCAGTAGGTCCTTATTGAACGAAGTCGAGCTTACTCTTATCTACGCTACCGTATTCGAGCGCTTAGGTATCCCCGTTGATATCCGCATCAACAACAGGAAGATCCTTGCAGCATTGGCAGCGGCCTGCGGCGGCTCGGAACAACTTACCGATATTACCGTTGCCATCGACAAACTCGATAAGGTAGGACTGGAAAAAGTGCAGGAAGAACTGTTCACCCGCGGACTTACGCAACAGCAGGTGGCTACCATCAGCGCCTACCTGGCCATTGATGGCAGCAATGCTGAAAAGATCAACGCATTGAAAACCTTATTGGGGAACGAGGCCCTGGCCCTTGAAGGCATCAGTGAACTGGAGTACATTCTTTCTAATATTTCCCCGCTGCTGGCTAGTGAAGAAAAAGCCGGCGTTACCATTGATTTTACATTGGCACGCGGTCTGAATTACTACACTGGTACCATTTACGAAGTAAAAGCCAATGGGGTACAAATGGGCAGCATTGGTGGCGGTGGCCGTTACGATGACCTGACCGGGCTATTTGGTGTACCAAATATTCCTGGTGTAGGTATTTCTTTCGGTGTTGACCGGATTTATGATGTAATGGAGGAGTTGGCGCTTTTCCCGGATTCTGTATTGGTTTCAACGGAAGTGCTCTTCTTCAACCTGGGCGATGCGGAAGTGGCCGTGGCGCTGCAACTGAGCCAACAACTCCGGCAGTCCGGCATTCGTTGTGAAATCTACCACGAACAGGCCAAGTTCAACAAGCAGTTTGGTTACGCGGAGAAAAAACAGATTCCTTACGTTGCCATCCTGGGCGAAAAAGAACGCAGCGAACAAACCGTCAACGTTAAAAATATGTTTTCGGGAGAACAGCAAACTGTCTCCTGGAGCGCTTTACAGGAATACTTCAAAAAATAAGTCGGGGCAAATTAAAAATATTTTGAATTACTAATTTTTTTAGTATTTTTATACTAATCATTTTAGTAGTTAAAAATAGTTTTATGGCCACCATTTATATTCCTTACTCCATGCCGGGCCTGAACGAATACCTTCTGGTAATTGCTCCGCCTGAGCACGTACGCAACCGCATCCAGCAGATCAGGGAAGATTTCCGGTTGCTGACCGGGTATGAAACTCCGGTACGGCGTCCCCATATCACCTTACTGAAATTCCACCAGCGGGAAATGGGAGAACACCGTTTGCTGAACAAACTGAATAGTATAGCCCGGGCGCAGGCGCCTGTTAAAATGGAACTTTCGGGGTTCGGTAGTTTTCCAACCCATTCCATTTTTATCAGAGCCGATGGCGGGCACCGATATACCGAACTGGTGAAGTCGTTCCGGGCGGCACAATCCCTGATGAAAGCCGATCCTGAGAAGGAACCTCATTTCATGATGACGCCATTCATCAATATTGCACGGAAACTGCTGCCCCACCAATACGAAAAAGGGTGGAACGTTTACCAGCACAAGCATTTTACGTCCAGGTTTATGGCAGACAATCTGCTTCTTTTGAAGAAGCGCGATGGAGAAAGGGCTTACCAGATTGTTCAGGCGCTTAAGCTGGAACATGCGCCATTGGAAGTGAAGCAGGCGGTGTTGTTTTAGAAACGATTTCCCACGCGCTATGTGCGGGACGGACATGGTCTAGCTAGGGCCGTGGCAGAAAAGAAGTTCATGGCCAGCTATGATGTGCAGATGAATATATTGCTGGTATTGCGTAATGTATCTTTTGCGCGGGCGCTTCTTTGGAAGTGAGCACAACATGGCCATATAATCCGCTTCGAATGGAAACGCAATCCCATTACTTGTTCCCACACAATTTCAGGCAATGATACTCATTGAATGGTGTCTTTAAAAAAGAGAGAAGGTATATCATAATAGAGAGGGTGTATCATAATTACGATACACCCTCTTGTTATTCGTGTCCCTGATAGAGACAATTTTCATTTATGCTATTCTCAGAGGCTTCATTTAATTTCTAAGACAGCCTGATTTTGTTATTCGGCTCCTTAACAGAGACAATTTTTTATGCGATTCGAAGAGCTTTGTTTTACTTTTGAGATGCCTTTATTTCAATTACGGCACCCACTTAAGATTGAAGAATCCGATTTCTTTTCGCTGCATTCATCTTAAATCTTCTTTTTCTGTTACTTGATGCAATTAAGACCTCTTCTTCATCGACAGGCATCAGCATCGAATAACTCAGTTCTGGCAAAAAACTATTTTCCTACCATGTAAGTTACACTTCAGCAACAATAGGCGGAAGCTTTTGACAACAAGGGTTTCATCCACTTCCGCCTACCATTCCCGACTATATCGTTCCGGCTTCAGGCAAATCTCCTTTTGTTTCACGCAAAGCCTTCAACTTCTTCTTACCGTAACTTATCTTGGTAATCAGCACAAACAGTACCGGCACCACGAATATCGCGAGCGTGGTAGCGGCGATCATTCCTCCGAACACCGTCCAACCAATGGTTTTACGTGATTCTGCAGCGGCGCCGTTGGCAAAAGCCAGTGGCAGAACTCCCAGAATAAACGCAAGGGAGGTCATAACAATAGGGCGTAAACGAAGTTCAACCGCCTGGAGCGTAGCTTTCACCACCTCCATTCCACTATCGACCCTTTCTTTTGCGAATTCAACAATCAGGATGGCGTTTTTCGCCGCTAGCCCGATCAGCGTAATCAACCCAATCTGCGCATAAATATTGTTGCTGAGGTTGGGCAACAGGGTGAGTGTGATGATAGAACCCAGTGCGCCGATGGGCACCGCAAATAATACAGAGAATGGAACCGACCAACTTTCGTACAATGCCGCCAGGAAAAGAAATACGAAAACAATAGAGATGGCAAAGATGATCGCCTGCTGGTTGCCCGCTGCGATCTCTTCCCGGCTCATTCCGGAGAACTCGTACCCATATCCTGCCGGAAGCGCTTCTGCTGCAACTTCTTTAAGTGCCTGGATTGCCTGCCCGCTGCTGAATCCAGGTTTCGGAGAACCGTTTATTTCGATGGCTCGGTACACATTATAATGCGACACCACAGCCGGGGCCTCTATTACTCTGGTAGTGATAAGCGAACCCAGCGGCACCATACTTCCCTGGCTGTTCCGTACATAAAACTTCTCTACGCCGGCCAGCGAACTTCTGTAAGTACTATCCGCCTGTAACATTACCCGGAAATTCCGGCCATACAGGTTAAAGTCGTTTACATAAGAGCTTCCCAAGTATGTAGACAAAGTTCCGTACACATCAGAAACGGCAACACCCAGTTTTTTGGCCTGTTCCTTATCCACTTCCACTTTATAACTGGGGGTGCGGGCGTTAAAGAAAGTATACGCCATCGCAATCTCCGGACGCTGGTTCAGTTTGGCCAGGAAGCCCTGTGCCACTTTCTCAAACTGTTGGATACTTTCTGTACTGCTGATCTGCTGCAATTCGAACGTAAATCCTGCAGTAGCGCCTAAACCCGGAATTGCCGGAGGAGCAATTACCAACACACGCGCCTCTTTGATGTCGCTGGTTGCGGCCCTGATCTTATTCATCACATCCTGGGCGTGCATACCGGCACCTTTCCTTTCCTCCCAGGGCTTGAGATTAATAAACACAGTTCCCGCATTGGATTTATTGGAGAAACTGATGATATTCAATCCTGCCAAACCACCTGCGACTCTTACTTCCGGAATCTTCTCAACCCGTGCGATAATGTCTTTCAGCATTGCCACACTCCTAGTAGTGGAAGTAGCTTCGGGCATTTCATAGGTAACCAAAATACGTCCTTCATCTTCCGTAGGAATGAAGCCCGAAGGTTTGTTTTTGAAAAGGAAGAATAACCCAACAAACAACACCACCATCATGATTAACACATACGGCGTTGCTCTGATCCATTTTCCCACACCTCTGGTGTAGCTTCTGGTCAAACCGCCAAACCGCCTATTGAACCAGGCAAAAAATTTATCAAGCAGGTTCTTTTTATCCCCTTCCTGTTTGGATGGCTTCAGCATGAGAATACAGAGCGCTGGCGTAAGCGATAATGCCACAAAAGCGGAGATGATCACAGACACCGCAATAGTGATCGCAAACTGCTGGTAAAGCCGCCCTACGATTCCTGGGATAAAGCCCACCGGAACGAATACCGCGGCCAGGATCAAGGCAATCGCGATTACCGGACCTGAAATTTCTTTCATTGCCTTTCTCGTAGCATCACGTGGGGAAAGCTTCTCGTGGTCTATGTTGTGCTGCACGGCTTCCACCACCACGATCGCGTCATCCACCACAATACCGATGGCCAATACAAACGCAAAGAGCGTAAGCGTATTGATCGTAAACCCGAGGGGACCAAATAAAATGAAGGTTCCAATCAGGGAAACCGGAATCGCCAATACGGGAATGAGTGTGGCCCTCCAGCTTTGAAGGAACAGGAATACCACCACCACTACGAGTACCAACGCCTCCAGTAAGGTATGCATCACCTCATTGATGGATGCCTTTACAACGGAAACAGTTTCCAGCGGAATCAGGTAATCAATATCCCGGGGGAAAGTCTTCTTCATTTCCGTGAGCGCCTTCATGATTCCTTCATAGGTGTCCAGCGCATTTGCGCCTGGCGCCTGGTAAATAAGCAGGAAAGCTGCAGGCTTGCCGTTTGCGAAAGAATTAATGCTGTAATCGAACCTTCCCAGTTCAACCCTCGCCACATCACGGAGGTACACAATACTTCCATCGGCAGGGCGGGTACGCACAATAATATTTTCAAACTCCTCTTTTGTACTGATGCGGCTGTTTGTTAATACACTGTATTCAAACGCCTGGGTGCCTGGCTGGGGATTTCCCCCTACGGTACCACCGGCCACCTGGAGGTTCTGCTCCTGCAACGCAGCGTTCACTTCTGCCGGTGTCATGCCCAATGCGGCCATTTTCTCCGGATTCAGCCATATCCTCATCCCAAAATCATCAGCACGCGACAACACATCACCCACACCTTTCACCCGCTGAATGGCATCTTTCACATACAGGTTCACATAGTTTCCGATAAAGTTCGCGTCTCTTGTACCATTGGGAGAATAAAACGCAAGGGCCACCATGATACTGGGATTTCTCTTGCGCACCGTAAGTCCCAACCGCTTCACCGCATCCGGTAAAGTAGGTTCAGCCACGCTTACCCTGTTCTGCACA
>CAMLRX010000051.1 GCA_946482545.1 uncultured Flavihumibacter sp.
GCTATCCCACCGAAATCGTTATTCCCGCAGGGAAGCACCAACTGAATATTAAAGTACATGCCCAGGATGTGGTGCCTTCAGTATTTGTAAAAGGGAAAACGGTGTATTCCGATACTTCATGGCTGGTCACGTTCGAAGACAAAGAATGGATCGATGAAACCGGTAAGGTTAGTGATCAATCGGGAACCACTTGGCTCAATGCAGGAACATGGGGTTTCGCTGATCCTTTGAAGAAACCTTCCGCTTACAAACTGGCTACAACGCCAATGTTTGCAACGAACTTATCAAAATCAGCCAATGGAACACTGGTGGATTTCGGCAAAGAAACTTTCGGTTTCCTGAAACTGCACGGGCTGAAAGGAAATGGCGTGGTGAACATATATTACGGTGAATCGAAGGAAGAAGCGCTTTCCGCGACGCATAGCGAAACGCTGGATATACTTCAGCTCAATCAGCCTGCTGCCAAAGATTCTGTGCTGCCTTTATCGAAAGCTTTCCGTTACGTCAACATAGTGCCGCAGGGAAGTGCAGACTTCGACTCCGTTTCTATGTTGTACGAATACCTTCCGCTTCAGTACCGGGGCGCATTCCGCTGTTCCGATCCCCAATTGAATAAAATCTGGGATGTATCCGCTTACACCCTGCACCTCAGTAGCCGGGAGTTCTTTATCGACGGCATCAAACGCGACCGCTGGATATGGAGCGGAGACGCTTACCAGAGCTACCTGATGAACTACTACCTTTTCTTCGACGCGCCCGCAGTTTCCAGAACAGCACTCGCTTTGCGGGGAAAAGATCCGGTATCAAGTCACATCAATACCATCATGGACTATACTTTTTACTGGTTTCTTGGCGTGTATGATTACTACCTTTTTACAGGCGATCAATCTTTCATCAAGCAGTTTTATCCAAGGATGAAAAGCCTGATGGACTTTTGTCTGGCCAGAAGGAATAAGAACGGATTCATGGAAGGACTGGCGGGGGATTGGGTGTTCATAGACTGGGCCGAAAAATTAAGTAAGCAGGGAGAAGTGAGTTTTGAGCAGCTATTGCTTTGCCGGAGCCTGGAAACAATGAGCTTATGCGCCGGTTTGTATGGAGATCCCACAGCAGAGAAGGAATACAAGGCGCTGTTTGAAGAGATGAAACAAAAGATAGCTTCGGTGTACTGGAACGAACAGAAAAAAGCGCTGGTGCACAGCAGGGTGAATGGCGTGCCCACGGAAAACGTAACGCGTTATGCCAATATGTTCTCGATCTTTTTCGGCTATTTTACAAAAGCGCAACAGGATGCCGTGAAGCAAAGTGTATTGCTGAATCCGGCCATTCAGAAGATCACCACACCGTATATGCGCTTTTATGAACTGGAGGCGCTATGCGCGATGGGAGAGCAATCAAAAGTGTTGCAGGAAATGAAAGCATACTGGGGGGGCATGCTGGAACTGGGGGCGACCTCTTTCTGGGAAGAATACAATCCGGATAAAAAAGGTGCTGAACACTATGCAATGTATGGAAGACCTTTCGGAAAAAGTTTGTGCCACGCATGGGGCGCAAGTCCGATATACCTGTTGGGAAAATATTACCTCGGCGTAAAACCCCTGGCGCCGGGCTATAAAAAGTATTCGATAGCGCCCGTTCTCGGTGGATTGGAATGGATGGAAGGAAAAGTGCCCACGCCTGATGGTAATGTAGAGGTCCGTTGTTCCAGAACTGAATTGCGCGTAAAAGGCGCCATGGCAGGCACAGGGACACTTCGGTTCAGCAGCAAAACCAAACCTGTTGTGAAAGATGCGCAGGTAACTGATCTGGGCAACGGTGTTTTTGAAATAAACATAACACCTGGAAAGGAATATGTAGTGAAATACAGGGCAGTGCGGTAAAAGTTGGATGAAATAATAAAAGATGGCATGAAGCGAAGTGCATTAATATGGATTGGGGTAATACTGGTGTTTGTATGCGTACCGGGTGCATCGGCACAGCGTTTACAGGTGCACGACCTCCATTGTGAATACAGGCCATCTAAGCTTGGGGTTGAAGCTCCGCAACCGGTGCTGGGATGGCAACTCTCCTCGAGTTTAACGGATGTTATGCAACAGTATTACCAGGTACTCGTTGCCACAGACAGCAACTTGCTGAAAAAAAGTAAAGGTGATCAATGGAACTCGGGAAAGGTGTTTTCCTCCGCGTCTTTTCAGTTAAAATACGGAGGGAAGAAGCTGGAGGCCGGAAAAACTTATTTCTGGCGGGTTGAAGTCTGGAGCAACAAAGGCGACCGGGCAGTAAGCGCTATCGCCCGCTGGCAGATGGGATTACCGTCTAAAGCAGATTGGAGAAACGCGCAGTGGATCGGCTATGATACCTTGCCTACTGAAAATAAAATCATTCCCGCAGAACATGGAAAAGGGAAACTTGCACTCGGCAACAAACGGAATGTATTGCCCCTGCTCCGAAAAACTTTCCCGGTCAGTAAAAAGTTGCTGCGCGCAACGGCTTTTGTGGCAGGGCTGGGGCAATTTGAAATGTACGTTAACGGGAAAAGGACCGGAGATCATTTCCTGGATCCCGGCTGGACCCGTTACGATAAGGAGGCTTTGTATGTCCCTTTTGACATTACAGCTCAATTGAAGAAAGGAGCCAACGCCATAGGAATCATGTTGGGCAACGGATTTTATTACGGTACCGCGGAACGTTACAGGAAACTGACCGGAGCGTATGGTTATCCTAAACTGAAGTTCCTCCTCCGTATGGAATATACAGATGGTACAACGGATTTTCTTCGCTCTGATGACAGTTGGAAAACAGCACCCGGCCCAATTGTTTTTTCCTCTATCTACGGCGGAGAAGACTACGATGCAAGGCTTTATCCGCAAGGCTGGGATATGCCTTCATTTGATGATTCCCGCTGGAAAAAAGCAATCGTTTCGCAGGATACAGTTCGTTTGTATGCACAGTACGCCGATCCCGTAAAGATGATGCAGGTGTTTACACCGGTTCGTCATACGGCTCCCGGGCACGGTATTTTGGTTTTCGATATGCAACAGAATAACTCCGCCATTCCACGGATAATGGTAGCAGGAAAAAACGGGGATTCTATCCGTATAATCCCCGGTGAATTACTGGATTCCAACGGAAGGGTTACACAGAAACAAACGGGGTCTCCCAGTTTTTTCACCTACATACTGAAAGGGGGAACAGAAGAAATATGGTCTCCGAAATTCACCTATTACGGGTTCCGGTATTTACAGGTGGAAGGAGCACGGTTAAAGGACGATAAAAGGAATGCTGATTTGCCGGTGTTGAAGCGTATAGAGAGCCTGCACATCAGAAATGCCGCGCCGGATGCGGGTTCTTTTCATACTTCATCGGCGCTATTCAATCAAACCTATTCATTGGTGGATTGGGCGGTACGCAGCAATATGGTCAGTATTTTCACCGATTGCCCCCACCGTGAAAGACTCGGATGGCTGGAGCAATTGCACCTGATGGGAAGTTCCGTAAAATACGCCTACGCCGTGGCGCCACTGTTCAGAAAGATGCTGGCAGATATGCGTACGGCCCAAACACCCGAAGGGCTGATTCCCTCCATTGCGCCCGAGTTCACAGAAATGCATTTCACCAATGGTGTTTTCAGGGATTCACCAGAGTGGGGCAGCAGTGGCATCATCCTGCCCTGGTACCTGTACACCTGGTATGGCGACAAACGTGCCTTGGAAGAGAACTATTCCATGATGCAACGCTACCTGGAACACCTCAGGTCAAGAGATACGGGCCGGATACTGATGCATGGCCTCAGCGACTGGTACGATATCGGACCGGAGCGATCCGGTTTCTCACAACTGACCCCGCAGGGACTAACGGCTACGGCTACCTATTTTTATGATCTTTCTATTATGGAAAAGATTGCGACACTGCTGAACAGGCCGGAAGATGCTTTGCAGTATGGAAGATGGGCCAGGGAAGTGCGCGTGGCTTTCAATGCAAAGTTTTACGATGCAGGAAAGAAGTATTACGGCACCGGTGGACAAACCTCCAATGCCATCGCTGTGTACATGGGACTGGCAGATTCCATTCAGAAAAGAAATGCCATCGTACAACTGGTGAAGAATATTCTTGAGAACGATTACAGGATTACTGCCGGAGATGTGGGCTACCGGTATGTACTCCGCGTGTTGGAAGAGGCCGGAAGGTCGGATATCATTTACCGGATGAACAACCGTTATGATGTGCCCGGATACGGCTACCAGATTGCTAAAGGAGCAACCGCACTTACCGAAAGCTGGGTCGCTTCCCCGCTGGTGTCCAACAATCATTTTATGCTGGGACATATCTGGGAGTGGTTCTATTCCGGCCTTGGAGGTGTGCGCCAGCAGGAAGGTGTTCCGCCGAAGGATGGTTATATACTCGCGCCTGAGACCGTGGATTCACTCTCTTTTGTTACGGTAAAATATCAGTCTCCGTATGGTATGTTCAGTTCACATTGGAGCAGGAAAAAAGATACGCTCACCATGGCGTTCACCATCCCCGCCAATGCCAGGGCGGAAATCAGGTTACCGGTAAAGAATGGTGCTCACGTGCGTGAAACAGTGAATGGCAGTACCATTTCAGCAGAAATGAAGCGGGGAGACAAAGATGGATTCATCCGGCTCCGAAGGGGTTCCGGTAATTATAGTTTTAAAATATTCCGTTATGAATAAGCGCATCTTTAAGATCGCCGCGTGCGCGACCGTGTTTTTCTGTGCCGGGTTTCCGTGTTTTTCACAGCAGCGGGCCCTGGTAAATACAGGGGAAAGCAAATTCGCGCTGCTGAAAGGTGTTGCTCTGGATGCAGTGGAATGGACCCATGGCTTCTGGGCCGAAAGAAACCGTGTTTGCACCGATGTGATGGTGCCTGAATTGTTCAAAACCTACACCAGCGCAGAGATCAGCCATGCTTTTAAAAACTTTGAGATTGCCGCAGGAAAAGATACCGGAAGCCATTCGGGACCGCCCTTTCACGATGGCGATTTTTACAAACTTTTAGAAGCGATGGCCGCCGTATATGCAGCGCATCCTTCTCCGCAGTTAGATAAATTAATGGACAGTTGCATCGCAACCATTGCGGCTACACAGCGGCCAGATGGGTATATTCATACCCCGGTGGTGATCGCTGAAAAAAACAATGCGGCACAGGTGAAGGCATTCCAGGACCGCCTGAATTTCGAGACCTACAACATGGGGCATCTTATGACCGCAGCTTGTGTACACTTTCGGGCCACGGGCAAAAGAAACCTGCTTGATGTGGCCATCAAAGCCACGGATTACCTCAATAATTTTTTTAAACGTTCTTCCCCGGAGCTGGCTCGGAATGCCATTTGTCCTTCACATTACATGGGCGTGGTGGAAATGTACCGCACTACAAAAGACACAGTTTACCTTGAACTCGCGAAAAACCTGATCAACATCCGCGGACTGGTCGAAAACGGTACGGATGACAACCAGGACAGGATTCCATTCCGCCAGCAGTCTGTTGCTATGGGGCACGCTGTGCGGGCCAATTACCTGTATGCCGGTGTGGCCGATGTTTTTGCCGAGACCGGGGAAGACTCGCTGATGATGCGTCTCCGCCAGATTTGGGAAGATGTAACACAACGTAAAATGTACATCACCGGCGCCTGCGGCGCCCTGTACGACGGCGTTTCGCCCTATGGCACTTCGTATGAACCGCCTTTCATTCAGAAAACCCACCAGAGCTATGGCCGTGCTTATCAATTGCCGAATGTAACGGCGCACAATGAAACCTGCGCCAATATCGGTAATGTGCTCTGGAACTGGCGCATGCTGCAACTAACCGGCAATGCGGCGTATGCTGATGTAATGGAGCTTGCCCTGTACAACAGTGTGCTTTCTGGAATAAGTTTGAATGGAAAGGATTTTTTCTATACCAATCCGCTCAGTGCTTCCACGAAGTTTCCCTACCAGTTGCGCTGGCATGGCGGGCGTATTCCGTACATCAAACTATCTAATTGTTGCCCGCCGAATGTGGTCCGAACGATTGCTGAAGTAAGAAATTATATGTACAGTGTTTCAGGCGATCATGTGTACGTGAATATGTATGGCGGCAACCGTTTTAAAACGGTGCTTCCTTCCGGTGAAATAGATTGGCTCCAGGAGACGGCCTATCCCTGGAACGGGAATGTGAAATTCACGATCATGAACGCGGGTAGAAAGGATGCAGTGGACATTCATCTTCGCATTCCCGGATGGAGCGACGGAAAAGCTGTAGTAAAAGTGAATGGTGAAGTGTGGCAAAGTAAATGTACTCCCGGAACTTATATTGAAGTGCGCCGGTTATGGCAGAAGGGAGATGTGCTGGAACTGGAGTTACCCATGCCTGTTACATTAATGGAAGCGAATCCGCTGGTGGAGGAGGTGCGCAACCAGGTGGCCGTTAAACGTGGACCAATCGTGTATTGCCTGGAATCTCCCGACCTTCCGGTAGGAACGGCTTTGGAGCAGGTGTCTGTGGCTGCTGAAACAAGCTGGAAGGAAACGGATATTTCAATAGCCGGAACAAGATTGCTGGCGCTTGAAGCGGAACTTCCGGTGCTGGAAGCGCCTTCGTGGAAAGGCGTGCTGTACAGGCCCGTTAACGCAAAAGCGCAGTTGAAAAAAAAGATGCGGCTTATTCCCTACTTTGCGTGGGCGAACAGGGGAGAAGCAGATATGGCCGTATGGCTTCCCCTTCAGTTGGGTGCAAATGAATAGGTTATTAACAGGGTTATCGGCATGAAAAAACTGTTGCTTCTTTGGGTGAAAATACTGATGGTGGTCTGTGTTACCGCGCAGCATTCCCATGAGTTGGTGTGGCGTTCACAAAGCGCCAGCGCAGGCGCCTCCATGCCCTGCGGCGGTGGAGATATAGGGCTGAACGTATGGGTGGAGAAAGGAGCGTTGCTGATCTACATGGCGCGAAGCGGTTGGTTCGATGAGAACAATGCCTTGCTGAAAGCGGGCAGGGTACGCGTGAAATTATTTCCTGACCTGCTCAATGGAGCGAATTTCTCACAAACATTGGATACGGAAACCGGTAGTGTTGTGATTAAAGCCGGGAGCGGTACACAAAGGGCTGAAATATTGGTGTGGGTAGATGTGTACCAACCGGTGATTCATATTGATATTAAAGGTGAACGCAGGCTCAGGGCTGAATTGGTGTACGAAAGCTGGCGCCACGCCGACCGCGTGCTTTCTAAAAAAGAGCTCTTCGCTACTTCCTACAAATTCGCGCCTCCGGGGCCTGTTACCGCATTCGGAGACAGCATTCGCTTCTCAGAAAATGGCGTTGTATTCCATCATGCCAACAAAGAAAATTCCGTGTTCGACTACACAGTGGAAAAACAAGGGCTGCAACAGTTTAAAAAACAGTTTCACAATCCGTTATTTCCCCTGGTGTTTGGTGGTGCAATAACTGCGGAAGGATGGGTGCCGGATGGAACAACCACAGGAATATATGCGGGTACGTCGTTTAAGGGCTGGAAGTTGAAAACAGCCGCGGCACGCAGGCAACACAACATCAGCATTTCCCTGCACCGGGAAAGAGGCACAGTGGCCGATTGGCAGCGGGGCCTGGATTCTCTTCGCCATACAGCCCCCTCCGCAGCAAAAGCAAAATTGGCCAGCATCGCGTGGTGGAAAGCGTTCTGGCAAAGAAGTTTTGTAGCAATTAATTCCGGTGATCTGGATGCGCAGGAGGTGAGCCGTAATTACAGGCTGTTCCGCTACATGCTTGCCTGTAACGCCCGCGGCGACTGGCCCACAAAGTTTAATGGGGGACTCTTTACCGTAGACCCGGTGTTTACAGATACTGCCAATCATGCTTCTCCGGATTTCAGGAACTGGGGCGGAGGGATACACACCGCACAAAACCAGCGGCTGGTGTATTACCCGATGTTGAAGAACGGAGATTTTGACCTGCTGGAACCCCAACTCAATTTTTACCGCAACTTATTACCCGCAGCCGAAGCCAGGAGCCGTATTTACTGGAACCATGAAGGCGCCTGTTTTACAGAACAACTGGAAAATTTTGGCCTGCCCAATATCGCGGAGTATGGCAGCAAGCGCCCGCCCGGCTACGATCCGGGTATGGAATACAACGCCTGGCTGGAATACGAATGGGACACGGCGTTGGAATTTGGCTGGATGATGCTGGATAAGATGTTGTACACGAAACAATACCGTTCCGCAGATGTCGCATTTGTATTGAGTTGCCTTCGTTTCTTCGATGAACATTACCAATACCTTGCGGCCCAACGTGGAAGTAAAAAGCTGGACGGGAACGGCAAACTCGTTTTGTACCCTGGTTCGGCTGCTGAGACCTACAAGATGGCATACAACGCCAGTTCAACCACCGCTGCCTTGCACGCCACCACCCAAAAATTACTGACGCTGCCGGCAGTCGCGCTTCTTCCTGACCAACGGATTTATCTGGAAGCACTACTGAAACGGATACCTGGAATTGCTTTCCGCAATTTTAACGGGCATACCACCATTTCCCCTGCCCTGCATTGGGAGCGTATTCAAAATGTGGAGAGTCCGCAGTTGTACCCCGTTTTTCCATGGGGTTTATTCGGGATCGGCAAACCAGGACTGGATACCGCATTGAATACCTGGAAATACGATACCAGTGTGTTGAAATTCAGGAGCCATATCGGGTGGAAACAGGATAATATTTTTGCTGCAAGACTTGGGCTGGCGCAAGAAGCCTGGGAACTCACCCGGCTCAAACTCAGGAACGGCAACTGCAGGTTTCCCGCTTTCTGGGGGCCGGGCTACGACTGGCTACCGGATTTTAACTGGGGTGGCAGCGGCATGATTGGGTTACAGGAAATGCTGTTGCAGTGTGTGGGCGATAAACTCTACGTCCTGCCCGCGTGGCCCAAACAAATGGATGTACATTTTAAATTACATGCACCCCACAATACCACAATTGAAGTGAGGTGGGAAAAAGGCAGGCTGGTGAAATTGGAAAAACACCCTTCCTCCAGCCCGCTTGAAATTGTATTGCCCGCGCAAATTAATAATGTCCCCTGATGAGAGGCTTCACATGCAGGTCGTAAAATGAACGCAGCTTTTGATGGGTTTCCTCATTTAATGGAGGAAGCGCGGCGGCTTTCATATTCGTTTCCACCTGCGACGGCCTGCTGGCGCCGGGAATAATGGTGGTTACTTCCGGGTGATCGAGGATCCAGCGCAGCGCCCATTGTGCCGTGCGGTTGTCGGGCAGCATAGCAGCCATTTCCGCGGCAAGTTTTACCCCTGCTGAAAAAGGCATGCCTGAAAAAGTTTCTCCCGCGTTAAAAGCCTCACCGTTCGCATTGTATTGCCGGTGGTCTTTTTCGCTGAATCTAGTGTCTGTATTAAATTTCCCGGTGAGTAGTCCGCTGGCGAGGGGCACCCTTATGATAAGGGCCACATTTTTTTCCGCGGCTTTCTGAAATACTTCCTCAGCTACGTGCTGACGGAACAGGTTAAAAATGATCTGCAAAGAAGCAATACCTTCCTGTTCCAGACAAAGCAGCGCTTCTTCGGATGTTTCCACGCTGGCGCCCCAGTACCGGATCAGCCCCTCGTTCTGAAGGGTGCGTAAATGTTCAAATACGGTTCCTTCTTTCATGGTTTCAGTAGGAATACAATGCAGTTGCTCCAGGAAAAGCTGCGGCAACCCGAGATGCCCGAGTGAGTGGAGCACTTGTTTTCGCATAGACTCCAGTGTGAAATTCTGTGGCCATCCATTGGGTGCGTCATGTCTTCTGCCCAGTTTGGTGGCCACGAACAATGGGGTATCTGTTTTTTTCAGGAAAGCCCCGATCGTTTTTTCACTGATGCCCATGCCGTAAACATCCGCGGTATCAATAAAATTTCCACCAAGGTCAACAAATTGTTGCAGGATGGAGAAAGCTTCGTTTTCATCCACCACGCCCCAGTCGGCGCTGCCCAGTTGCCAGGTGCCGAGTCCTATTTCCGATATTTTTTCCGATTGAAATGTTCTGTAATTCATCTTACGAAGATAGGCCGGAGCGTGTATGGAGAAAGAGAATTTTGTTCAGAATAAGGATAATATGATAAAAGAAACAGCATTTTTAAAGCGTTGTTGATTACCTTAGCCCCAGCCTCAAATGAACCAGCATCCTTTGAAAGTCCTATAAATCAAATGTATGCGGATCCTGGAACCAATTTGTTTGTTTTTCTTCACCTGTTTCCTATGTGCCTGTAGTTCAGGTGAAAATAATGGTGCGTCCCAACAGGCGGAAGGGAAAACGGTCGAATTAAAAAAGACAGATGGGCGCTGGATGTTGTACAGGAATGGACAACCTTTTCTGGTGAAGGGTGGCGCAGGTTATACTTACCTTGAAGAATTGGCTGGTATTGGCGGAAACACCATCAGAACCTGGGATACCAGCAATCTCGGTGCTATTCTGGATAAGGCCGATAGCCTTGGGTTGGCAGTAGTTGCAGGCTTTGATATCCCCGGAAGTCACCAGGCCTCCGGTTTTTACAGGGATACAGCGAAGGTGAATGCTTTGATGCGTGATCTTGAAGTATGTGTGAAAAAATACAGGCACCATCCGGCCCTGCTGCTCTGGTGCCTGGGTAATGAATTGAGGTTTCCTTTCCATGTACGGCATATCCCTTTTTACGATGCCTACAATAAAATGTTGCGGCTGATTAAACAGGAAGATCCCGATCACCCGGTTACCACACCACTCGCGAATTTTGAGAAACGGGAAATCATTAATATCCAGGCCAGAATCAACGGACTTGATTTCATCTCTATCAATACTTTTGGACGGATGACCCGGCTGAAAGAGGATCTTCGTTCTTTCAACTGGTTCTGGGATGGCCCATTTCTGCTCACCGAATGGGGTGTGCCGGGAGGATGGGAATCGGAAACTACCGCTTGGCAATCTTCCATAGAAAATACGAGCACTAAAAATGCTGAACAGTTGCGGGAACTTTATAGAACGGCAATACCGCATGATGATCCCCGCTTTCTCGGGTCGCTCGTTTTTTTCTGGGGCAATAAGCAGGAATATACCCATACCTGGTTCAGTTTTTTCACCGACAATGGGCTCCCTACCGAAACAGTAGAAGCCCTGAAAGATTGCTGGAGTGATACGGTAACAACACATCTTTCCCCGGATATAAAGTATATGCTGGTGGATAAGAAGGGAGCCAGGGATCAGTTGTTGTTTGCGCCGGGAACCATGCATACGGCTGAAATTTTAATGAACAACACCAAAGGGACTGCAGGTTATGCCTGGGAAATCATCCGCGACGACTGGTGGGGACAGTACACCGGCAAGTGGATCAAGCCGTTCCCCGAAACAAATTTATGGAAGGATAGTACTGGTGAGGCCGTGGTTTTTAAAGCTCCGCAGCAGGAAGGCCCCTACCGTATATTTGTTACTGCTAAAAATAATAATGGATATGCCGCTACGGCCAATACACCATTTTATGTTGTAGGAGAATGAAAGTAAAGGAGAGTTTTGTAGACAGACCATCACGGAAGGAGCGCATAAAGCTCCGTGTGCTCATTGTAATGGGCGTTATAGCACTTTGCTTTTTCATTCATGCAATCGTAGTAGCCTCGGAAAGGGACAATTTTCTGCTTTACCTGCTTTTAATGACCACCCTGGCCTATTTCTGTTTGAAGGCCCTTCACGAATGGTACCATTATTTTTCAATATCAGCACCTCCGCTAAAGCAAACAGACAAGTTATATTCCGTTGATGTATTCACAACTTTTTGCGCAGGAGAACCATACGATATGTTGCAGCAAACGCTTCAGGCGGCTGTAGCCATGGATTATCCTTCTTTTGTGGTGTGGTGTTGTGATGAAGCGGACGACCCTTTGGTGCGGAGCATCTGTCAGGAACTGGGGGTAAAACATGTAACCAGAAAAGATAAGAGGGATGCGAAAGCAGGTAACATCAACAATGCATTAAAACTTGCCAATGGGGAATTGTGCCTTGTGCTGGATCCCGACCATGTGCCGGCCCCCGGTTTTCTGAAAGCGGTTGTTCCCTATTTTGATGATCCTGGTATTGGCTTTGTTCAGGTGGTACAGGCTTACTACAACCATCCCGAAAGTCTTGTGGCGAAAGGCGCCGCGCAGCAAACTTACCAGTTTTACGGCCCGATGATGATGTGCATGCACACTTATGGTACGGTGCAGGCCATCGGCGCGAATTGTACCTTCCGGCGCTCCGCGCTTGACACCATTGGCGGACATGCCGCAGGACTTGCAGAAGACATGCACACAGCCATGAAACTTCATGCCAAAGGATGGAAATCAACCTATCTCCCGGCAGTACTCTCACGCGGACTAGTGCCTTCCACACTCTCGGCGTATTATAAACAACAGTTGAAATGGTCAAGAGGTACTTTCGAGTTGCTGGTAACCGCTTTTCCACGGTTGTTCAAACATTTTACATGGCGGCAGCGGCTTCATTATTTCACTTTGCCTTTTCATTATGCCGGAGGACTTATATTCCTCATCAATTTTCTTATCCCCATACTGAGTTTGTTGACGGGCGCAATGCCCCTTGATATAGATATTACCGAGTTCGCGCTGGCGGGTTTTCCATTATTTACCATGATCCTGCTGATCAGGCATTATGTGCAGCACTGGGTGGCCGAAGAAACAGAACGGGGTATACATGTGGTGGGTGGTTTTCTGCAGATCGGCACCTGGTGGATACACCTCCTGGGGATGTATTATACCCTGATCCGGAAAAAGATTCCTTATATCCCTACACCCAAGCATGGTAACGATCATACACCGCTTGCGCTGAATCTTCCTAACCTTTTTGTGATTACCGCCTCTTTGCTGGCCATCGTGTTGGGACTCAACTACGACCTGAACCCTTATTCCCTGTTTATGGCTGCCTTGGCAGGGGTGAACGTTTGCATCATGGTGGTGGTTTTGCTGATTTCAAAAAATGAACAACGGGATTGGGATGGGGTGCCTTCCCGTACCAGAAAGGTGAAAATGGGTTTTTGGAAATGGCGACACGGCGTGTATGCTTTCCTGAGAAAATATGCACTCATCTGTGCCATGGTGGTATTAGTGGCGGCTGCGTGGGGATACCTGTCGGGAGATGCGGAATCAACACTTGGTGAAACATCCGGAGTCCTGCATAAGGCTGAACGGTTTTATTGGGGAAGGATGGATAATGTCGGGCAACAAGGGAAAGTAAGTGGCCTTACAAGTATGCTTGCATTCGATGTGGACCAATTGAATGAAGGAGCGCTAGTGCCCGTGATAAATCGTATTGTGTCAAAAGGCGCTATCCCATTTATAAGGTGTACGTTTAAAATTCATGATAACGAGGTATTGCACCAGTGGGCAAATGGCGCTCACGATACCGCGTGGGTGGCGTCAGCAGCAGCGCTGGCTAAGGTAAATCATCCGGTATTCATAAGTTTGTCGTTGGGGCAGGAAGAAGGTGCTTCAGGGATATTGTTCAGAAAGGTATGGGAACGGATACACGGTATTTTTGAAAACGCCGGGGCTGCTCAAATTGTGTGGGTATGGAATGTTGAAGATGCAACAGTTTTACCCGAAGTATATCCTGGAAAAAGATTTGTTGACTGGCTGATGGTTAACATGAGCGGACCGGATGTTCTTCAGGAAAAAACAACCACGGCTTCTTTTGATGCGCTGTATACGAAGTGGCGCGAATTGCCTTTACTTCATACAGGGTTGCCGGTTTTGTTCATGGCGCCTTTTCACTCAAACAACGGTTTCAACTTTGTCTGGTGGAATACAGCCATTGAAACAATACAAAAACACCATCCTGAAGTGCAGGGGGCTTTTGTAGAATGCGATGAAAGAACGGTATTGCAGGTAGATTCGTTACAGCAGCATTGGAAGGATCAATTGCATTCAATGGTCGATCAATCGTTGTTGGTAAATAGTGGTTCGACAGAAACCGGTAAATCTGTAGAATGGAAGAAACGGCATCTTCCCGATTCGCTTAGGGGTGTTATTTATGATAAAGGGTTTCATTGGTTCAGGAATAAGCACGAACCCAGCAGAAAGGCTTTGGAACAGGATTTCAGTGCAATGAAAAAAGCGGGTATCAACACGGTATTCCGTTCCATGCCAGGCATATACGACCAGAATATCTTGCGGGTAACGGATGAAGCCGGAATGCTGTTGGTAGCAAGGATTTGGCCGGACTATGATATAGCTGATCTGAACGATGAAAATGCGCTAAACAGGGAGAAGAACAGGATCATTCAACTGGTCAAAAAGCGGTGTAATGAAAAGAATATCATTGCCTGGAACATCAGCGGAGATGTACTGCAGGCCATTGAACAAAGGTTTTCTGCCCCTGGTGGCTTTGCCTTGAGGGCCAGATACCTTGCATGGCTGGAGCAGGTTTGCCGGCTTGTACATGAAATAGATACTGTACGGCCTGTATGCATAGATGTGCGCTGGGACGAACGAGGTGGAGCGCGTTTGAAAATATTACAAAGGCATGTGCCGTCTGCTGATGTCTTTCTCTTAACTGCGGACAGTACTAATAAGACAGCACTGAATGCGCCTCTCCCGGACAAAGCAGTATGGGGAAGCGTTCCAGCCAACTGGTGGGGAGCGTTGGAAAAAACAAACCATTCGCCGCTGGTGCTTCCAGCCTGGCAGGATATGCAAAGCAATAATCGCCTGGAATTGGATGGTGTGATGGACCTGAACGGTAACCGCAAGGAAAGTTATGATTCCATGATGCGCTACTGGCGACCAGGTTTAATGTCGGAGAGGAATGGGGTGCTTCCTGAAATAAAAATCCTCAAACCTGCTAAGGTGGTGCAGGAAAAAGAAGTGCTCACCTACAACCTTTTGTACCGTGCCGGAAAGCAGCAGACATGGCAATTTATACCGGATTCAGTCCGATCTTTTAAAATTGAATGGTTTCTCATCAGGACAGACGGGTATGGCACTTACCTGAGTATGGTACCGGTTGGGTACGGCACACAACTTCAACTTACCATTCCGCATGCGCCATTAAAATGCCGCCTGTATGCAAGAATCAGTAAGGATGGTAATGCCAGCACTACGATCTCCACATTGAATATTCCTTTGTATTAGCCAGGTTGCTTCAATAGAAGTGTATGTTCAATATGAATTCTATCAACACAACTCCTGTCAACGCTGAACCTTCAGCCCTGATTCTTTTCAGGAGAAGTGCTTATTTCTTCACGCCTTCCACTTGTTTCACTGTTACCATCTTTCCTTTGTTTCCCCAACTGTTGAGGATATAGTTCGTAACATCCGCTACTTCCTCGTTGCTGATACCCGGGTTCGGCATGGCCGTACTGTATTTTTGACCGTTTACCGTGATGGTGCCGCTCAAACCATATTTCGCCGCGTAAATGGCGTTGTTAGGGTTCTTCAATATATAATCCGCGCCGGCGAGTGGAGGAATGGCTCCGGGTGTGCCTTTGCCATTGCCCAGGTGGCAGGTAATGCAAAGTTCTTCATACAATGCTTTTCCACGTGCCTTACTTTTTTCCAGTTCTTTATCCTGGTTGGGTAGAAATGCCAGCAGTGGCATGCAGGCTGCCAGCACTGCAACTATCTTTTTTTGTTTCATGTCTCGGATGTGGTGTAAACCCCCGGTCAGGCGGCGGGTACGATCTTAATAATTTTTCCTCCTTCAACGGATACATAAATGAACCCATCAGGTCCCTGCTCTACATTGCGCACCCTGCCGATCTTGTCCAGCAGTATTTCCCGGTGTGTTACCTTATCGCCGTTGAGTTCCAGCCTTTCCAGTCTTTGTAGTACCAAGCCGCAAACCAGTACATTTCCTTTCCAGGAAGGATATTTGTTGCCGGTTACGAAAACGAGGTTACTCGTGGCGATGGAGGGTTTCCAGTAGAAAACAGGCGCTTCTATTCCTGGTAACGCGGTATCTTTTGAAATAATTTCTCCGTTGTAATCGATCCCGAAAGTCACCTTCGGCCACCCGTAATTTTTTCCTTTCCGCACAATGTTCAGTTCATCACCGCCCATCGGACCATGTTCTGTTTCCCAGAGTTCTCCGGTTTGAGGGTGCAGTCTTAAGCCCTGCGGGTTCCGGTGTCCGTAAGAGTAGATGGCTTTGATGGCCCCGGGTGTATTGTAAAAAGGATTGTCTGTTGGAATGGTGCCATCATCTTTTATCCGGTACACTTTTCCGTTATAAGTTTCCAGCGACTGTGCCTTTTCTTTTTCTCCTCTTTCTCCGATAGAGAAATATAGGTAGCCATCTTTCCCGAATTCCATTCTTCCCCCGAAGTGAACGCCTGAAGTGGTGTACGGTGCGCCTTTGAAGAGCACTTCCTGGTCGGTGAGCGCATTGCCTTTCAGTTTCGCCCGCATAATATGCGTCATGCCTCCGTTCCCGTCAGGATTAGGCGCGGAATAGGAAATATAGATCCAGCCGTTCTCCGCGTATTTCGGATGCAGTTGCAGGTCGAATAGTCCACCCTGCCCGCGGGCATACACCTTCGGCACTCCGGTGATCTCCTGCTCCAGCACTTTTCCATTCCGGATCACTTTGATCTGCCCCGACTTCTCCGTTACAAGGATATCACCGTTGGGTAGGAACTCCATGCCCCATGGCACATTGATGCCGGTTTCAATGATCTCCATGTTAAACGTGAGCTTCTCCGATTTAATCGGGTCCTGCTCCGAAAAGCCGGACATTACACAGGCGATGGCGGAACAGGATACCGCCACCAGCAGGGGCCATTTTAAATTAAACTTCAGCATGTAAGGTGTTTTGAGTAAATGTTCCGTAAATATAGGACACCTTACTGAGTTCTTAGGACAGTGTTTTAACGGATGGTTATTGCTTTATAATTTTCCTGAATTCAACTGTATTTTCAATCGAAAGGCATACCAGGTAGGTGCCGGGTGCCAACTGGCTCAGTTCCGGTAACACGATATTGTTCTGCCCTTTTAGGAAGGTGCACTTCCTGGAGAACAGCGTTTTCCCATGAACATCCATCACATAAACGGTACCTGCTTTATGCGCCGGAACCGAAACAGAGAGTTTCGCGATGGTTTGTACCGGGTTCGGGGTCACCTGCCAGCGCAATACGTCCGTATTGTTCAGGGAGAATACGGAGCTATACATGAAGGTTCCGCTTTTATCCACCTGCTTAATGCGGAAGCATATTTTTTCAGCTTCAGGGAGTGTGGAAGGCGTGAACTGGTAATTACCATTAAAGCTTCCGCTGAAAGCGACGGAGCCTATTGTTTCGAAACGATTACAATCAGTGGACCACTGTACTTCGTAACGCTCCACTTGTTGTTCTTCCGCAACTTTCCAACTGATAACAGCGCTTTCTCCGCTCCGCTTCGCGGCAACGCTTACAAACTTTACGGGAAGTATGGCGCTGTGGACGGTAACGGTAAGTGGCGTGGCACTGTTGGGGCAACCGGTAAGGGCATCTGCACTCAGGTAGAGGTTGTACGTGCCTGCGGTTGTAAATGTATTGGAGAAGAGAGAGAAGTTGTTACTGGTGGTGCTGTAAGTGGAAGTAGCGAAGCTTGTACCTGTATTGTCCATAAGCGCATACCAGTTGTTCGCAGTTACATTGCTGATGTTTACCTGGAGGTTTTGTCCTTCGGTAATGATGGCGCTTCCGGGCGTGATGGATGGGGTTGCCGGTGCAGTGCATCCAACGGTGGTTGTGCTGCACCCGTTGCTTTCCGCGCCACCTGTGGCCTGTGCGGTTGCTCTTAATACCCCGTTGTAATACAGGGTGCCGACCGCAAGTGAAATGCTCCAACTGGTTGCGGTGCTTACATTCACGGAGCCAATCAGTCCGCCGTCCTCGTAAAGCCTGATGGTGCCTGTAAAGGAGGAAGGCATGGTGCCTGAAACGCTGGTGCTGCTTGCGGTATAGCTTCCCGTGATGGTAGGGCAACTGGCGGGTGTTAATACAGTGGCGGAGGCAGAAGCCGCGCTGGTACAGCCGTTGACTGTTTGTACCGCGTAATAAGTTTCACTACTGGTCATTGCCGGAACGGTAGCGCTCCATACGCCATTGCTGTTGACCGTAACCGCGGAACCTGTGGCTGTTCCGGAAGGACTAACGCCTTTGTACACCTGAACACTTGCGCCGGGATAAGCCGAAGTGCCGGAAATGGTGGTGGCGCCATTAAGCAGGTTACCCGTGGTATTCGTAGTAATAGACGGCGGCTGACTGAAACAGCTTACAGTAAAAGTAGCCGACTGTGTAATGCAACTGGTGCCTGTTTGCGAATAGATTTTCAGTTGATCCCCTGTTTGAAGCGTTAGTCCTGAGAACGTGAAACCTGTACCTGTTGTGGTGATGCTTTGCTTGTATTGCCCGTTGATGAATAAACGCAGTACGTCCCCTGTTGCCGCACCCGTTCCTGTTATTGAAGTATTGGAAGCATAAACAGGCTGGCTGATGCTGAGCGCATTCGTGGCAATAGCAGCCGGTGTGCCGCTGCTTCCGCTGTTGATGCATACAAATACCGGATTGGAACTGCAACTGCTGTTGTTGGTCACAATCATGTAAACGCCGGTGGCCACGTTGTTTGAGCCTCCGGAGCATCCATTGGTATAATACGCGAAACTTGTGCTGGTGGGGTAAGTGAGGTTGGTGCCATTACTTACCATATTCGATGTGGGAGAGGCTGAAGTGGTTGGAACGAGGTACACTGCAACGGTATTGCCTGTCGCGGTAGAAGGCATGGTGCCCGAAATGCCCTTCAGTGATCCACAGCTAAGTACCGGTGTGGCGGGCGGTGTAATGCAACCCGAAGCTGTAACATTATTGGATTGAAGACATTGCGTTTCGCCACTTGCCTGCGCCCTGGCGTAAAACACATCTCCGTTTGAAATGCTGGATACGCTTATGCTCCAGGTATTTCCGCTGTTTACCGTTGTGCTACCTACGGAACTTCCGTTTCTGTAAAGCGTGATGGTGGCCGAACCAGGCTTGGTGGCATCCATCCTGCTCCAGGTACCGGTTACGGAGATATTGCTGCCCGCCGCTATGGGGCTTGTTAATACAGGTGCTGCGGTACATACCGCGCTTACCCCGTTGAAGCCGGAAACCGTGATGGTTGGTTGTGCGTTGATCACAGATTGCCAGGCTGCTGCAACGTTCGCGTTGGCAGCATCATCTATCCCGTAAATATCGGAACGGCTTCCCTGGAGTGCAGAGGAAGGGGAAGTTACAGTGGTGGCGGCAAGCCGGAACGAAGCGGGGTTTCCGATAGCCGTCAATGGTACATACCAGTCGTAAAAATAATCCGGGGTATTGCCATCGGTCGTAAGTGCGCGTGATATCTGGGAATGGGTATTCAGTGTATAAGTAGCCACGGGAGCGCCCGGTGAGGCCGAGCCATCCACGTAGTAAACGGCTACCCGGAAATTCGTTTCCAGTACCACTTCATATTCAAACCCGGGGTTCCCGCTCGAGGTATTGGTGCCCGCAACATAATTCGGATCCGCATAAGGACCGGTATTCCCGATTTTGCCATCGGTATCCACCAGGATACTGTACCCTTTGGATCCGCTGATTACATTGCCGATGCGGAGCCTGAACAGGAGGTTCGTGCCATCCGTATAAATATAGAAGCCGCTTCCATCGAATGTTTTTACGATATCTGTAAAGCCGCCGGTAGGGCCTGTTGCGATGTCTCCGGTAGGTTCAATTACAGCCGGGGGCACTACTTTGAATGCGACCTCACTCTGCGTGATGTCGCTCGTGGTGAATCCGGTTACTGTAGCAGAACTGTACGCGTCGCCGTTGGGATTGAGTACGGTAACCCCAGCGCCGCCAACCGGACGGATGATCTGCCCCGGCGATTGGGCTAAAGTAGTTGAGGTGAAAAAAAACAGGAGTATTCCGGAAAGGAATAAAAAGAAAGGCATGGCCATTCTACGGACGGGTGTGGGTAGTGGTTGGGTCACAGGAACTGAATTTTAAAATTGAAAAACAATCTTCGAATCATTCTTCACTGTGTAAAAAGAACACTTTTTGGAGAGGAATATTATTTTAAAAATGTGTTTAACCACCGATTAACATAGACAAATAAAAAGCCCCGTGCTTGCGCACAGGGCTGGTTCAGTTATTTCAGGCGTAATTATTTCACCACCATAATACCGCTTGCCAGGAACCTGATCTCTTTTTTCGGTTCTTTAATGGCATCAATTTCTTCTTTGGATTTTTTCGCATCCTTCGCGTAATGCTTCAATTCATCCACGGATGTAGTAGACAGAAATGCATCTCCTTCCAGTACCACGGTTTTTCCTTTCAGGTCTGTGGGAACGAAGAACGCGTAGTCTTTCATTTTTACGAAAGCTGTAGTGTTGTCGTCGATTTTCAGGTTGATCCAGCAACCTTTTTTGGGGCAGACATCGATTACTGTTGCCACGACCTTTGTTGAAAAGCTGTCTTTCTTTTCAAGTTGTGCCGGGATTTTCGTGATATTCACGGCACCTTTTTCATTTACGGGCGCACCGTAAACATCGCCGGGTTTTGCGGGGCCTTCGGGTGGCTGCGCGTTGGAGAAATGAGCAGTGGCAAGTAATGCCAGTACGAATGCAATCTTTTTCATCTGATGTGTATTTAGGAGCGCCAAAGATACATTTTACAGTTGAAACCGGTGTGTAATGCAGGCAGGCACCTCATCGGCGTAATGGCTCACGTAAATGAGGGTGGTCTCGGGCTGGGCGCAGATCATATCGGTGAGCCAGAGGACCTGGTCGCGCTGGGTATCATCCAGTCCCTGGCACGGTTCATCCAGTACAAGCAGCGGCGGATTTTTGATGAATGCCCTGATAACCAGGAGCAGTCGCTGGGTGCCGAGGGGAAGTCTTACCAAAGCGTGTTCATACAGGTGCTCAATTTTCAGGATACGTAACCAACTGCGGATCAGTTTTTCCTGCCCTGTGCTCAGTGGCCGGAACAAACCGATCGTGTCAAAGATGCCGGAACCGATCACATCTGAGGCGGGAGAGAAGGAATTGAAACTGAGGTGGAGTTCCGGGGAAACATAACCAATGTTCTTTTTGATGTCCCAGATGCTTTCTCCCGAACCGCGTTTCCGGTCGAAAAGAAGGATATCGTTCGCATAAGCTTGCGGGTTGTCTCCGGTGATCAGACTCAGCAGGGTGGATTTCCCACTCCCGTTCGCACCGGAGAGTAACCATTTTTCTCCTTTGTTTACGGTCCAGTTCAGTTGTTGGAGAATATATTTTTCCCCGTAACGCACGGTAACATTGTGCAGGGCTACTGCCGTGGAGAAAGGCGCTTTCAGGGCAGGCATGTCTTCCGGGAGATCGGGCAACGGGGTAGAGTGTTCTAATTCTTTTTCAGGATGATAAGCGCTTCGTTTGCCTGAGAACAGCACTTTTCCTTGCTCCAATACCAGCACATCTGTGATGAATATGGGAATCTCTTTGGATGGTCCTGTAATGATGAACTGAATACCATGTTCAGCAAGCTCTTCCAAGCCTCGGTGCAGGATGGCGCGTCCCTGCACATCCAGGCCCAGGAAGGGGTTGTCCATAATAAGTACTTCGGGTTCAGTGGTCAACGCTTTCACCAGTTGCACCCGTTTGTTTTCACCGTTGGAAAGCTGGATCAGCGGACGTTCAAGTAATGTATCAAGATGAAATGCATTTATCCATTGCCTGATAGCAGTCTGCTGCAGGTGTTCTTCCCCGATGTATTCGGTAACCGTGGCGCTGTCTTCGGCATCCATTGATTGGAAACGTTGCTGGTAGTAGAAATCGCTGGTATTCGAACGTGTTTTGAACTGGTGTTGTTGCGGGAGGTATGCCATACGTGGTTTGCCTTCCGCGTGAATAAAGCCTTCGTGAAACCTGTAATGGGCCAGCATTTCAACGAGCGTGGTTTTCCCGCTGCCCGATGCGCCGGTGATCAGCCAGTGTTCCTGCTGCTGAGTGGAGAAAGAAACATCATCCAGTATTTTCTTTCCTGAAAGTGTATGGGTTAAATGCGTAATCGTGAATGAACTGCTCATGCCTGCAAGATAGGAACAAAGCTGAAAGTGTGAGGGTGGGGGCTAAGGAGAAAATCACCGAAAAAGACAACGTGGAAACACCCCTTGCGGGGTGAGAAAACAACGTCGGTGGCACCGGTTTTCCCCCAAACCGGGGAAAACGTTCATTTCAGCAAAAAGAAAATCACTGAGTAGGTTAGAAGAAAACCACGGTACCCGGTGGCGCCGCTATAGCGGTGCCACTGGGTACCGTGGTTTAACGGGGCAACTAGATAATACCGGCCAGCTCCAGACTCTTCTTCTTCAGCTTGCGAATTTCCACGTCTTCGATCACTGCGTCGGGCGTAACAATCAGCGAGGTGGCGTTTTCTTTCCACCAGTTGTTTTGTTCCAGTTCCTTGAACGCGATCACGCCTACGAGGTAGTTCCGCTCTTCATGGGCGTGCCATTCTTCGATCCACTCGAACTTCTCGCGGGGAATATGCTTCCAGTCGGTGAAGCTCACGTACACGCGCATGTAGAATTCGTTGCCGAGTTGGTGTGGTGTATGGTGATACAGTTTTTTGTATTCGTATTTGTATTGGTAGCGGAGTGCGGCGATATCACTCAGTACTGCGGAGGCGGTAGGGAAACTGCCTGCCCCTTTACCGTAGAAGAATTGCTTGTCGGCGAAACCGCTTTCTATCACCACACCGTTGTATTCGTTCTTAACGAAGGCCAGGTGATCGTCGTGTTTCACGAATTGCGGCAGTACGAAAGCGGCTACTTTACCGTTCTCCAGTTTCTGTGCCTGGGCCACGAGTTTGATCTCGTAATTTTTTTCCCGGGCAACATTTGCGTCGGTGGCCTGAATGTTCTGGATACCGTTGAACACGATGCCTTCCGTACGCGTGATGATGCCGTAGGCATGGGTGAGCAGGAAGGTCCATTTGTTGGCGGCGTCAAAGCCTTCCACGTCCAGTTTGGGATCAGCTTCGGCGAAACCCAGTTGTTGTGCCTGCACCAGCGCCTGTTTGAATTCGAGTTTGTCCTCGAACATTTTGGTGAGGATATAGTTGGTGGACCCGTTCACGATAGCCTTGATGGAATGCAACAGGTCGTTGTCGTAGTATTCTTCCAGGTTACGGATCACCGGGATGGATGCGCAGGCTGCGGATTCGTACAGCATGGAGTGTCCCGTTTTCTCCTGAAGTTCCAGCAATTCAGTGAGGTGCTCGGCAATCATTTTTTTGCTGGCGCTCACCACGTCTTTCCCATTGTTCAGCGCGGTTTTCACGATCTGGAAAGCGGGTTCGCTTTCATTGATCACTTCCACAATTACGTTGATCTCAGTATCATTCAGCAGTTCATCTGCATCGGTAGTGAAAAGTTCTGCAGGCGCGTTTCTTTTTTTGGATGAATCTTTTATACAGACTTTTTTGATAGATGCTTTCAGCGACGGCGTTTTCTGCAAAACTTTGTACAATCCTTCGCCTACTACGCCAAAACCGAAAAGTCCGATCGTTAATTGTTTGTGTGCCTCCATGGTTATCGTGTTCAGATTTTTATTGATGAATAAGTGGCGCTCAGGCAAAAGCCGGCGCGTGTTTTTTTATGACTGGTTGATCGAAATTGAGGAATGCCTGTTCCAGGTCGTTGATCAGGTCTTCGCTGTCTTCGAGTCCAATGCTCAGCCTGATCAGGCTATCGGCCACACCGTTGACGCGACGGATATCCGCGGGAATGGATTTGTGCGTCATCTGCGCGGGATGGCAGAGCAGGCTTTTGATGCCGCCCAGACTTTCCGCCAGTTTGAACAACTCTGTTGACGTAACGAATGAATTTGCCGCTACTTCGGTATCGTCTTTCAAAGTAAAAGAGACCACGCCTCCGAATGCCGATTGCTGTTTCGCCGCCAGTAAATGGTTGGGGTGGGAGGATAGTCCGGGGTAAAATACTTTGTCAACCGCCGGATGTTGCTCCAGGTACTTCGCGATGGCCAGTGCATTCCGGCAATGTTCACGCACGCGAAGGTGCAGGGTCTCGAGTCCGCGGATCAGGAGGAAACTGTCGAAAGGTCCGAGGATATTGCCCGTTGCGTTCTGGAAGAATTTGAGTCTTGCGCCCAATTCAGGTTCAGCGGTTACCACAATGCCTGCGATGATATCGCTGTGTCCGCCGAGGTATTTGGTGGCGCTGTGCACCACGATATCGGCGCCCAGTTTCAATGGTTGTTGAAGCGCAGGCGTAGCGAAAGTATTGTCTACACAAAGCAATGCGCGGTGGGCATGGGCCAGTTCCGCGATGGCTGCGATATCGGAGATTTTAAGTGTTGGATTGGTGGGGGTTTCCAGCCAGATAAGCCTGGTGGCAGGGGTGATGGCCCTTTTGATTTCCCGGAGGTCGGCGGTATCTACATAAGTTACTTTGATGCCGTACTGGGAATATACTTTATCGAACAGGCGAAAGGCCCCGCCGTAAATATCATCTACTGCAACTACTTCATCACCACTGCGGAGGAGTTTAATGACGTTGTCGATGGCCGCGAGACCGCTCGCGAAGGCCAGGCCTGTGCTGCCACCTTCCAGTTCAGCCACAATCTTTTCGAGGGTGGCACGGGTGGGGTTGTTGCTGCGGGAATAATCGAATCCTTTGTTGATGCCTGGGGCTTCCTGAACAAAAGTGGAGGTCTGGTAGATGGGCACGGCAATGGCGCCGGTCTGTTCATCTACGGGAATGCTGTGAATCAGTTGTGTTGTCGCTTTCATTGTAAAACAGTTTTAAGTAATTGAAAAACAGTTGTTCGAGCGACACCTCTTAGCAAGATTCTTTTTCAGGGGGCTTTCTTCAGGGCATAAAAAAAGCTCTCCCGGAAAGTCAGGAGAGCTTGGATATATTTTGTTTTGAAATAATCAAGCGGACGCTGACTTATCTGACCCGCTGTAAGCGGGATGGAATTGGCACCTTGTTGCGCATTGCTGCACAATAGGTTGTCAAGGCTTCATCGGGCCATATCCCTCTGCCTTTCTTGATAAGCGATGTTGAAAAGAACTGGTGCAAAGGTAAATCCGGAATCCCGGATTTACCAAATTTTATTTTTGAACTAGAAACGGTAGCCCAGGGAAAGACCGAAACCGGTGTTTTTCCAGGAAGACTCGTCGTTGCCAAGACCTGTAAACTCAGGATTGATTTTGGCGAGACCAAGTTGCGCGTTCAGTTGGAAAGAAAATCTGTTGGAGAACTCATAACCCGCCAGGAAGTTTGCACCGGCATCCATTCTTTTGTAAGTTGGTGTGGTGCTTAATCCTGATACTTCATTCTCAAATTCAACATCAACATCATTTCCGTTAGGCAGTTCAACTTTTCCACCTACGCCGAATCCTACATAAGGTCCGAAACCGAGCAACATCTTACCTGCGCCCAGTGCTGGTTTGTACAGGAAGTTAACGGGAATCTCAACATAAGACAGGTTTACTTTGCTGTCGTTTTCCAGCTTGGCGCCTTTGGTAGAAAGCAAAACACCTGGTTGAACGAAGTAATCAGGTGCAACAGGTATTTCAGCGTTCAGTCCAACGTTGAAGCCTGTCTTCAGTTTATTTTCCATTTTACTGCCGTTGCTGGCATCTCCGGTAATGTTCTGAAAATTCACGCCTGCCCTTATTCCAAAAGTTGTTTGTGCGTTTACTTGTTGCATTCCGGCAAAACCTGCCAGTACAGTGAGTGCTGTGATGATTCTTTTTTTCATCGTGGTAGTTTTAAATTGTAAGAGGTAAAAGTTTTGATGATACGATAAACTTATTGCTTCGCTTCTTTAGCGGCTTCAGCTTTCATTTTTTCATTCGCGGTAATCAGGAATTCCACGCGGCGGTTCTGTGCACGGCCAGCTTCAGTGTCGTTGGTGTATTTGGGTGAACCTTCACCAAAGCCTTTGGTGGTGATGCGGGAAGAAGCAATACCATGCGACCTCAGGTAGCTTGCGGCACTTCCTGCCCTTCTTTCCGATAATCCCTGGTTGTATTCATCTGTTCCGGCGTTATCGGTATGGCCCTGAACTTCCAGGTTGGTATCGGGATAAGTATTCAATACCGTAATCAGTTTGTCCAGTGTTTGGGAGGCTTCCAGCGTAACATCCGCTTTATTGAAACCAAACAGCACATTGCTGCTGAATTCTACCACGATACCTTCTCCCACACGCTCTACTTTTGCATCAGGAACTTTGTTTTTGATTTCTTCTGCCTGTTTGTCCATTTTCCTGCCAATCACTGCACCGGTTACCCCGCCAACTGTTGCGCCAATGATGGCACCCATGGCGGTATTACCGGCCGCTTTTCCGATTACGGCACCAACGGCACCCCCACCTGCTGTACCAATTACTGCGCCTTTCTTTGTCTTGTTCATGGGCCCGCAGGCAGTCGCCATCATGGCGATCAGGGTGGTTCCGGCGAGCATTTGTCTAACTGTAGTCATAGTGCTTATTTTTTAAGTGGTTCAAGACTGGTTTTGCCCCATATAGCCAAATCTTGTGCCATAATTTTATTTTATAATGTGTATTGTATGTATTGTCATATAAGTACACGGAGGAAACTTTTTCTGATCCTTTTTGTTTGTACCTTCAATCCTCGAATAATAAGTATGGCAGCATCTAAAAAGCCGGTTCAGCAACCGGTGCAGGAACAGATTGAAGTGATAGGCGCGAAGGCGCATAACCTGAAGAACCTCGATATCAATATTCCCAAGAATAAACTGGTGGTGATTACCGGTATAAGTGGCAGCGGAAAATCATCGCTGGCTTTCGATACCATTTACGCGGAAGGACAGCGCCGTTATATGGAAAGTTTCAGCGCGTACGCCAGGCAGTTTATCGGTGATATGGAACGCCCGGATGTAGATAAAATTTCCGGCCTTTCCCCTGTTATTTCCATCGAACAGAAAACAACCAACAAAAACCCACGTTCCACGGTCGGTACAATTACGGAAGTGTACGATTTCCTCCGTTTGCTGTTCGCGCGTATTGGCGAGGCTTTCAGCTACGAGACTGGTAAGAAAATGACCAAATTCAGTGAAGAAGAGATCGTGGAGAATGTTCTACAAAAGCTGAAGAATAAGAAAATCACACTCCTGGCGCCCCTTGTACGTGGTCGGAAAGGACATTACCGGGAGTTGTTTGAAGATATGCGGAAGAAGGGCTATGTGAAAGTACGTGTGGATGGTGAAGTGATGGACCTGGTTCCGAAAATGCAGGTGGACCGCTACAAAATCCACGATATCGAACTGGTCATCGACCGTTTACAGGCTACGCCAGAAATGAAGTTGCGCCTGAGCCAGAGCGTGCAGAAAAGTTTACAGGTGGGCAAGGAACTCCTGTTTGTGCTGGTGAATGATGACGATAAACTGGTGCAATACAGCAAGCAATTGATGTGCGCCGATACCGGCATCAGTTACGAAGAGCCTTCTCCCAATAGTTTTTCCTTTAACTCGCCTTATGGCGCGTGCCCAACCTGTAAAGGACTGGGTTCGGTTTATCAGATCAATATGGAAGAAGTGATTCCTGATCCTGCCAAAAGCATCAAAGAAGGTGGCATTGCGCCGATAGGTGAGGAGCGGGAAGCGCATGTGTACAAGCAGGTAGAGCAATTGTCGAAAAGGTATAAGTTCAGTTTGGTGAAACCTGTGGCCGAACTGCCTGAAAAAGCGAAGAACTTATTGTTGTACGGCAATGAAGAAGGTGCTTCGGACGATACGGTGGATTTTGAAAACGCCGGCGCTTACGAAGGAGAATTTGAAGGCGTGGTGAATATGATCCGGCGCTGGTTCTTCGCTACGGGCAGCGATGCCATCCGCGAATGGGCCGAAGGGTATATGAAGCTGCATACCTGCCCTTCGTGTAATGGTGCGCGTTTGAAGAAGGAAAGTCTTTGGTTCAAAGTAGATGAAAAGAATATCTCCGAACTCAGCGAACTGAACCTTGATAACCTGATGAATTGGTTTGAAGGGGTGGAGAAAAGATTGTCGGATAAACAGAATGTGATTGCGCGGGATGTATTGAAAGAAATACGCGAACGGCTGCAGTTCCTGCTGGATGTAGGTTTAACATATCTGTCCCTGAACCGTTCCTCCAAAACACTGAGTGGTGGCGAGTCGCAAAGGATACGGCTGGCTACGCAGATCGGTTCTCAACTGCAGGGCATTACTTATATATTAGATGAACCTTCCATCGGGTTGCACCAACGCGATAACCACCGTTTGATTGAAGCATTGAAGAACCTGCGGGATATCGGGAATTCGGTACTGGTGGTGGAACACGATAAAGATATTATGATGGCCGCCGACCACCTGATTGATATCGGGCCGAAAGCCGGTAAACACGGTGGAAGAATTGTGGCAGAAGGAAAGCCGAAGGATTTGCTGAAACTGGATACGCTCACCTCTTCGTACCTGAACGGACATAAGTCTATACCGGTGCCGGATACACGCAGAAAAGGCAACGGGAAAACGCTGGAACTGAAAGGTGCTTCAGGTAACAACCTGAAAGATGTAAGTGTGAAGTTTCCCCTGGGTAAATTCATTGTGGTTTCCGGGGTAAGTGGCAGTGGGAAATCCACGCTTATCAATGAAACGTTGTATCCTATCCTGAGCAAGCATTGTTATGGTTCCAGGATGACCCCGATGCCTTTCAAATCCATTAAAGGGTTGGACCATGTGGATAAGGTGATCGAAATAGACCAGTCCCCGATCGGAAGAACGCCGAGAAGTAACCCGGCGACTTACTGCGGGTTTTTCACGGAGATCAGGACGCTTTTTTCCTCGGTTCCCGAAGCGAAAATACGCGGGTATAATGCTGGGCGTTTTTCCTTTAATGTGAAAGGAGGGCGGTGTGATATGTGTGAAGGTGGTGGCATGCGCGTGATAGAAATGAACTTCCTCCCCGATGTGTATGTCCATTGTGAGAAGTGCAATGGCAAACGGTACAACAGGGAAACGCTGGAAATACGGTACAAAGGAAAATCCATTTCCGATGTACTCGAAATGACCGTGGATGAAGCCGTGGCGTTCTTTACCAACGTACCCTATCTCTACCGGAAGATCAAAGTATTGCAGGAAGTAGGTTTGGGCTACATCACTTTAGGACAGTCTGCGGTAACATTGAGCGGAGGAGAAGCCCAACGGGTGAAACTGGCCACGGAACTTTCTAAAAAAGATACAGGGAAAACTTTTTACATACTGGATGAACCCACTACCGGTCTGCATTTTGAAGACATCAACCATTTGCTGGATGTGCTCAATAAACTCGTGGAGCGGGGCAATACAGTCCTCGTGATAGAACACAACCTTGACGTGGTGAAAGTGGCCGATCACATCATCGACCTGGGGCCCGAAGGTGGCGCCGGCGGCGGACGGATTTTGTTTGAAGGAACACCGGAGGAACTGGTGAAAGTGAAGGAGAGTTTCACGGGGCAGTTCCTGAAAATGGAACTGTAACCTGAACGGTATTTTCACCGATCCTTATCAAATATGGGCAGAAACTTTGCTGTGAGGACTGAATGATTACCTTTGTGGCGTTTCATAATACTGGCGTTTCTCAGGCATGATTGCGTAAAAAGCTAACTTATCGGAGCATATACTCCCGCAAATCTGCTGTCTATCCGTAAAAATGTACGGTCGCCCTAAAACATGATGCATTCAATCTATGAAGAAGCAGCTTAGAAAAGAAGACGCGCTGGAATACCACGCGAAGGGTCGTCCGGGGAAAATTGAAGTGGTGCCCACCAAAGAGGCCAAAACCCAACGCGATCTCTCCCTCGCCTATTCTCCCGGTGTGGCCGAGCCCTGCAAGGAAATTCACGCCAACCCTGAAACTGTTTACAAATACACTGCGAAAGGAAACCTTGTGGGCGTGATCAGCAATGGTACCGCCGTACTTGGTTTGGGTGATATCGGCCCTGAAGCTGGTAAACCCGTCATGGAAGGGAAAGGTGTATTGTTCAAGATATTCGCCGATATTGATGTTTTCGATATAGAAATTAACGAGAAGGACCCCGAAAAATTCGTGCAGATCGTTAAGGCGCTGGAGCCTACTTTCGGCGGTATTAACCTGGAAGACATCAAGGCGCCCGAATGCTTCTATATTGAGCAGAAGCTGAAGGAGCAACTGAAAATACCTGTGATGCACGACGACCAGCACGGTACCGCCATCATCAGCGGATGCGGGTTGCTGAACGCGTTGGAAATACAGAAGAAAAAGATCGAAAAAGTAAAGATCGTAGTGAACGGCGCAGGCGCGGCGGCTATGGCCTGTGTGCAGATGTATGTGTCGCTCGGGGCGAAATATGAAAACTTTATTATGTTCGATAAGGACGGTGTGCTCCACAAAGGCCGTCCCGACCTGGATGAACTGAAACTGAAATTCGCCATTGACGCGAAGAGAAGCAATATCGCACTGGCCGACGCGCTGAAAGATGCCGACGTTTTCCTGGGATTGTCTGTTGGTAACGTGGTTTCCGGTGAAATGATCAAAAGTATGGCGAAAAACCCTGTGGTATTCGCACTGGCGAATCCCGAACCGGAGATCAGTTATGAAACGGCCACCGAAGTAAGGAAAGACATCATCATGGCTACTGGTCGCTCCGATTTTCCCAACCAGGTGAACAATGTACTCGGATTCCCCTACATATTTCGTGGTGCCCTGGATGTACGGGCCACCCAGATCAACGAGGCGATGAAACAGGCAGCCGTAAAGGCTTTGGCCGAACTGACGCGCACCCCTGTTCCAGAGATCGTAACACTGGCTTACAACGAAAAACACATTTCTTTCGGTCCCAATTATATTATCCCCAAACCCCTTGATCCACGGTTATTGGAAACCGTTGCTCCTGCCGTGGCGAAAGCCGCCATGGAAAGTGGGGTGGCTCAGGCGCCCATCAAAAACTGGGACAAATACAAAGAAGAACTGAACCGCAGGCTCGGCATCGACCACCAGGTGATGCGCGTGATTGGTAACAAAGCCCGTCGCAGTCCCAAACGCGTGGTATTCGCCGATGCAGACAATGTGAAGATTCTGAAAGCAGCACAGATCGTATACGAAGACGGTATCGCATACCCGATCCTGTTGGGTGGTGAAGTGCGCATCAGGAAAATCGCCGAAGAAAATGGTATCGATCTTTCCGATATGCCCATCCTCGATCCCCGGAGCGATGAGATGGAAGAAAAACGCCATTTGTACGGAGAAATATTCTTCCAGAAAAGGCAACGCAAAGGATTCAACTATTACGAATCCAAAAAAGCCATGCGCGACCGGAATTATTTCGGTTGTATGATGGTGGAATGCGGAGATGCCGATGCCATGATTTCCGGACTCACTAAAAACTACCAGGAAACACTGCTGCCCGCCATCCAGATCATCGGCACGGAAGAAAATGTAAAGAAGATTGCGGGTATGTACCTGTTGCTGACCAAACGCGGTCCGCTTTTCCTGGCCGATACCACGGTGAACTTCAATCCTACTGCGGAAGAACTGGCAGACATCACCCTCATGGTGGCCAAAGAAGTAAAACATTTTAACCTGGTGCCGCGCATTGCCATGCTCAGCTATTCCAACTTCGGCAGCAGTAATTCCCCGGAAGCCAAACTGGTGGCCAATGCCCGGAAAATAGTGAAGCAAAGAAATCCTTCACTCATCGTAGATGGTGAAATGCAGGCCAGCGTAGCTTTCAATAAGGAAATCCTCCGAGACAACTACCCGTTTAGTGAACTCGCCGATCAGGACGTAAACACATTAATATTTCCCAATCTTACCGCAGGCAACGTGGCTTACAACCTCCTCAAAGAAGTGGGCGGTGCCGATGCCATCGGTCCCATTCTGCTCGGGTTGAAAAAGCCGGTGCATGTGCTGCAACTAGGCAGTTCCGTGCGCAGCATCGTGAACATGACCCTGATCGCCGTAATAGATGCACAGCAGAAATGTAAAATATCTACGGAAGAGGAAGTGAGGAAATCCCCATGGTGGAAGAGTTTCAGGAAGGTGAGTAAGGATATGTAGGAAATTTTGAATGTTGAATGGACGGAAACCAGAATTTTATTAAGGGTAGTGCATTACTTCGCTGTATATTTCAGAAGGCTGTAAACTAAGCAACGCTTTGCGTCTGCGAGGAACGAAGCAGCGCTCCTTTGCGCCTTTGCGTGAAAAAAAACAATAACTTCCCCTATCAATCCAAAATTCATCATCCAAAATTTTTAATTCCCTGGAAACCATCTCCAAAAAGAAAATATGCTATCCCGTTAGCAAACACTTCAGGAAATTCCTGAAAAGATACGGGCGGGAAGCGCAGTTGCCCATCTCGTATGAGTTTCTGCGGCATTTCGATTCCTGCCGTCCGGTATACGATTCAGCGGGGAAAGATACCTTATGGGAATCCGTTTGGTACCATCCCACCTTACAGGATGAGATCAATAAAAGTCTGAAGCATGTTTACTCGTTACTGAAATCCGGTGGACAAACAGAAGCTGAAGAGCACCTTCATATTGAAAGGATCGATTACTGCTTGTTCGGCAATTCGCATCCTTTCCGCATCAAGATCGTGAACAACTACAACGAAGTATACGATTATTTCTACATCAAACAGGCGGATGCCTCGCGGGTACTGGGCTTAGAA
>CAMLRX010000052.1 GCA_946482545.1 uncultured Flavihumibacter sp.
CTGGCTTCTTTCTTTTCAAAATAAGCTTCAGCGTTATAACCTTTTACTTCGCAACCGAACTTTGTTTTAAACTTTTCGGTATCGAACTTGGTAAGCAGTGTGGCCCCACTTTTACCGGCCACGATATTGTTCCAGAAATCGTTCACATTGTTGCCCAGCGGGGTAAGCGCCCCCATACCGGTGATCACTACTCGTTTCATTTGTGCTTTTTGATGGATTGAGTTTCGCTTTGTTCCAGGTTCGCTATCATTTGTTTTACCTGTTGCATCGCGATAGAAAAATAATTATTGTTGTTGCACACCCTTGACACCATGATAGCGCCTTCTATGATGGCGATTATGGTGATGGCGGTGTGCTCAGGGAGGATGTCGTTACGTAATTCTTGTGTTTTTATTCCTTTGTTGATGATCTGCTCCAGTTGTTTTTTCCAGGACCGGATGGCATCAGCGGCTTTTTTCCGGAGTGCGGGATGGGTGTCGTCGGCTTCAACGGAAGTATTCAGAATAGGACATCCGCCTGCGGCTGAGATGGTGGGGAACAAGGCAGAATAGCTTTCCGCATAAGCCAGTAACTTACCCGATGCCGTTTGTTCATTCGCGGCTTTTTCCGCAATCACGGTGGTTATTTGTGCCAGATTGTATTCGAATGCAGCGAGCGCTACTTCATCTTTTCCGGAAAAGTTGCCGTAAATACTGCCTTTTGTTAAACCGGTGGCCAGTGTAAGGTCATTCAGCGAAGTGCCTGCATATCCCTTCCTGTTAAAAACGGGAGCGGTTTTTTCGATGATGAGTTGCCTTGTAACGTCCGATTTACGCATGAATGGAAAGGAATAAAACGCAAAAATATACCAATCGGTATTTTTTAAGAAATATTTCTTTCATGCTGCTGAGCGACGGGGTAGGAATAGGTAATCTTTATTTCGATAAAGCAATCTTTCCGACGGCTATTTTGCTTTTAGCCATTATACGGTCATCTTTACCAACGAGGTACATTTCTTTGCCGAAAATGGTGCCGTTCCGGGGCATGGCAGTGGGTGTTTCAGTATTTGAAAACAGAGAATTCCGATTGTATATTCCGGTCAGTGCATCCAATGTAATAGTAAAGCAATGGGATGCATTAAAAAGTGTCGTTTTTTTAGGCGTTTGGCCGGGTTGCAAAATTGCTTCGTTTCTTGAATTGTCGTTAAAGAATAATGTGATGGTATTTCCCGATTGAAGGGTATTGAAGCCTGAATAATATGGCCTTTTTCCGAGGTCGAAAAAACTGGATGAACTAAATTCTGAATAGCCCCATGATCCTCCTCTGAATACTTCCCGTTGAAACTTTGGAATGATTCTTACCCAATTAATATTTTGCGCACGGTCTATCCTGCACATGAGGATGTCCCCGGATTCATAAACCGAATAAGTGACCGGGGTCCATTGTCCTGGCATCCCATTGGCGCCAGGTGTATAGGTTTGACTCGTGTAATTGTACTGATTTAATTTTTCAGCAAGGATAATCAACCCGCCATCATTATCATAGTGGATTTTTCGAAATTTCATTAATGTGGACAAGGCTTCACCTTCATTTTTTATCTTCTCCAGTTTTTCCCGTTCTTTTTTATCTTCTTTACTTAAACTGCCTGATTCTTCCTCATCGGATGTTTCTTCCAGGGTATCCAACATGGAAAGGTTGAGTTGTTTGTCTGCTGTGGAAATCACTTCGCACGAAACAGGATCAATTTTTTGAAGCAACATACCGTCAATGGTTTTATCCTTTCGGTCTTTACTATAAAACCCTGCCAAAACCAGCGCCTCATTTTTCTCCTGCACAATTTTGGTACTGTTCAGCCATTTTCCGTTTACGGTAGTATTAAGTTCTTTCAACTGTGTGCCTTTGGGGTCGTATATACGGATATTATACCTGGCAAAGTCGAGGAATTTGCCTTTTTTCTTTTTACCCTCACGGTATTCATATATTCTTCCCACCAGAACAATCCGGTTGTTGGAAGTACAAATAAGGTCTTCCAACTGATAGGTTTTCGGATCAAACTCGTTTGATAAGGAAACAGGATTGGCGGTAGCACGTAGAGCTTCGTTGAACCCACTGATGTTGAAAATGTTGTTGCTTTTTCCTTCCAGGCTGCTGACCACTACCATGGTGGTGCTGTCGGGGTTATAAATTATCCTGAAGTTGATGTCGTCTCCCTTTTCTTTTTTGCGGATATTCACCAGTTCCTTCCAACCGCTTTTCATTTCACCAGTATTCTTATTTATTTCGGCGGCATGTACTACGAACGAGGTGTTTTTTTTGTCGTATTCAGATGCAAGTATGAATAGTTTTTCTTTGAGGGGAAAAAATTGAAGGAAGTCTTTCCCTTTTAATTCTTTACTAAAATCTGTATTGTACAATTCGGATAAACGACTATCCAGCTTAATGAGTCTGGCGGAAATGCGGAATGATCCACCAATGGCAATGTAGTTTTTTGTTGTAAGATGTCCTTCCTGAAGGTAAACGCCTGTTTTATCCGCTTTAATCACTTCTAAGTCTGTACTCCCTCTTCGCAGTTTAAATTCTTCTCCCCAATGTATGGAGGGCTTTTGTGCTAAACCAGTCGTTACAATCAAGGTAAATAGAGCCTGGACAAACCATTTTTTCATTGATAAGTAGGATTACGTAGGATAAACTGCGTGTTGAATGACGATAATGTATATGCGCAAATGTCTGAAATATTTTTCAGTAATGAAATCCGATGGTGAAATCTGACCACATCAAAGCATGCAGTTTGAAGGAAAAGCTTTGGCCGTAAAGTGTGGGGCTACCTGGCCAGTCGTTTGAAGGAAAATAATCGTTCCCAGAAATTCTTTTTTGATCTGCGCTGCTGGTGAAAAGAAACAGGTGTGACATGTTCCATCAGCAGGGGCCTCAGTTCCTGGAGTTCGGATGCTTTCGTCCAGGTATCCAACCCCAGTTTCCATACCGGCGTATGGCGGGTGATTTTCCCCTGGAGTTCGAGCAATGTAAAAGGCCCTCTCTCAAGCTTTCCGTCGTGGATGTAATAGGTTTTCATGATATTGGTAAGTGTAACTCTGTAAAGTAAACGCAGATTTTACGATTATATGTTGCTAAGGGAAATTCTTTGACATATATCAAACTGTAGCAGACAAACTATTGGTTTTTAAAAGCTAAAGTTTGTTTTTAGATAGTGAAGGGATACAGGTTGGCTGTTAGAGAAAACATAAAAAAAAGTAAGCTGGGAAGAAAAATTTGGATACCATAAAAGATTGAATGTACATTTGCCTAACGGTGTTAAATTGTTTACCATGTAAATAAAAACCGATGGCAAGTAAAGACAGAATACTACGATTGAAAGAAGAAAACAGGTGCAATATCCTGGAAGCAGCCCTCCACATAGCGAAGGAGGAGGGATGGCAGTCGTTAAGTATGCGTAAGATTGCCGACAAGATCGAGTACACCGCGCCGATTATTTATGAGTATTTCAACAGTAAGGATGCGATATTAAAGCAACTGGCCACTCAGGGTTTCCTGATGTTATCGAAAGATGTAAGTGAGGCCAGGGATCGTTTTGCTGAACCGGAGGCACAGTTGGAAGCTATGTGGATCGCTTACTGGGAATTCGCTTTCCGTGAGCCTGAACTGTATCAACTGATGTTCGGGGTGCAGGTGGGATGCTGTACGATGGAAGGAGCTTATCCAGAAAACTACCAGGACCCTAAAAAGCTCATTATGGAAGTGATTGCCGGACTTGTAAAAGCCGCCGGCAAACCGGAAGACGAGATTTGTAAGAAGTACTATACGTTCTGGTCAGTGATTCACGGATTGGTATCCATCAATTTTGTAAGGAACGAAATTTCCGATGAAATGAACAGAGAGGTGTTGAAGGATGCCGTTCGGGGAATTATTCTTTCTATTACCAATGGATCACCGGTTGCAAGTTGATCAACAACTCCGCGTTCCCTTTTTTTGAATGTGTATTTAACACCATTAAATGAATAAACGTTGTTTTAAATGCCTTTTGAAATACTATTTAACAATGATAAATAATTGAATACTATTAATTTTTTCTATGGCAGGAGCATTTAATTTTTGTTCTGCATTTATGAAAGGTAAAAGCGGCTAAACAGGTAATCCGTGTAAACCAGGTAAAATATATTAAACCTGTAAAACTGAGTATTTCGGGTTAACTCGGCATAAGTGATTAAAACGGTTATCCAAGTAAAACATGGTTAAACAAGTTGAAACGGGTAAAGTGAGTAAAACACCTAAACCTTGTAGAAATAACTAAAGCAAGTACTTCTGTTTAACCCGGTAAACGATCTAAAACATTTATCTATTTAAACCCGGTAAAACTTGTTAAGCGAGTAAACCGAGTAAGCTGTGTTAGCCCTATAAAAACGATTAGAACAAAAGCCACCAATTAACCAGGTAAAAACTATTAAAACAGGTAATCTGTGTAAGCCTGGTAAACACAATAAAACGTGTAAAATGAGTAAACCAATTAAACCAGGTTAAAGCTTGTTAAACGTATAAACCAAGTTAATCCTGTAAAACGATTAGGATAAAAGTGACCAGTTTAACCAGGTAAAAACTATTAAAACAGGTAATCTGTGTAAGCCTGGTAAACACAATAAAACGTGTAAAATGAGTAAACCAATTAAACCAGGTTAAAGCTTGTTAAACGTATAAACCAAGTTAATCCTGTAAAACGATTAGGATAAAAGTGACCAGTTTAACCTGGTAAAAACTATTAAAACGGGTAATCCGTGTAAGCCAGGTAAACACAGTAAAACATGTAAAATGAGTAAACCAATTAAACCAGGTAAAGCTTGTTAAACGTATAAACCAAGTTCACCCTGTAAAAACGATTAGGATAAAAGTAACCAGTTTAGCCAGGTACAAAATATTAAAACAGTCATCCGTGTAAGCAAGGTAAACACAGTAAAACATGTAAAATGAGTAAACCAATTAAATCAGGTAAACCATATAACTGAATATTTCTTTTGAACCATAACAATTTTTATAACCATCCTTCAAACGCCATCTCATGCAAACAAACACATCATCGAACCGGAACCACCGGTCTTTTTCATCACTATCATTTAACAGCATTAAATTATTTAATAGTAATATCATGAAATCGTTTTTTCTCGGCCTGCTCGCCCTTTCCGTTCTTTCTTCCTGCAGTGAAAACCAGGCTGCTCCCGGTTCCGCGGTTGATGCACCTGTGCTGCCCCTTCTTGAAGTAACCGCACAGAACACTACCACAATCATCGAATACCCGGCATCCATTCAGGGCGCGGTAAATGTTGAAATCCGCGCACAGGTAAGTGGTAACCTTGAAAAAGTATTGGTAGATGAAGGCGATTTTGTAAAAGAGGGACAACCACTTTTTAAAGTGAATGATCAACCTTACCGTGAACAACTGAACAGCGCATTGGGAACGCTGCACGCTGCCGAAGCGGCCGTAATTAATGCGTCGCTTGAAGTGGATCGGCTCACACCGTTGGTGGAAAATAAAGTGATCTCAGAATTTCAGTTAAAGGCCGCAAAAGCCGCACACAATGTGGCCTTGGCAAATGCCGAACAGGCGCGGGCCATGGTAGGTTCCGCGAAAATTAATCTGGGGTACACTACCGTGAAAGCGCCCGTGAGTGGTTACATTGGCCGTCTTCCCAAAAAGCAGGGTAGCCTCGTATCGCCTGCAGATCCCGAAGCATTAACGTTACTCTCCGATATTCATAATGTTCATGCGTATTTCTCTCTCGGGGAACGCGATTTCATCCGCTTCAAATCTCAATACAAAGGGAACTCTGTGGAGGAGAAACTCAAGCATGTTCCGCCCGTGGCCTTGCGCCTGGCCGATCAATCTGTTTACACTGAACCCGGTAAAATAGATATGGTGGATGGACAATTCGATAAAACAACCGGGGCCATTACCCTGCGGGCCAGCTTCCCGAATGCGAAAGGCCTGCTGCGCTCCGGCAATACCGGCAAAGTACAACTGCAACTGGAACACCCAGACGCGGTTCTGGTGCCACAGGCTTCCACCGTTGAAATCCAGGATAAAACCTTCGTGTTCCTCGTGGACAAAGGAAATAAAGTAACCAAACAGCCCATCGTGATCGAAGGAAAAACAGGCACAGATTACCTCGTGAAAGAAGGTCTGAAAGCCGGCGATAAGATTGTGGTGAAAGGATTCGAAAACCTCCAGGAAGGCGTGGTGATTTCACCCGAAAAAAGTACAGATAAAGTAGCAAAGAATTAATTCCCAGATTTTACAAACAACCTTTATGTTAAAGCGATTTATTGAACGCCCCGTATTGGCCACGGTGATCTCTATCCTGCTGGTGATCGTGGGTGTGTTAGGATTAACAAAACTTCCTTTGCAACAGTTCCCCGACATCGCGCCACCCGCGGTTCAGGTAATGGCGCTCTACCCAGGGGCTAACGCAGAAACGGTATTGCGTTCCGTGGCGCCATCACTGGAAGAGTCCATTAACGGCGTGGAGAACATGTTGTACATGAGTTCCACCGCAAGTAACGACGGCTCACTCGTGATTACTGTTTTCTTTAAGCTGGGCACCGATCCCGACCAGGCCGCGGTCAACGTACAGAACAGGGTGGCCCAGGCTACCAGTCAGTTGCCCGCTGAAGTGGTGCAGGCGGGTATTACCACCGCGAAACAACAGAACAGTCTGGTGATGGTGGTGGACCTTTTTTCTGAAGACAAAGCAAAATATGACCAGACCTTCCTGACCAACTATGCACAAATCAATATCATTCCGGAAATCAAAAGGATACCCGGTGTGGGCCAGGCGGTGGTATTCGGTGGCAGCAAGGACTACTCCATGCGTGTTTGGCTGAATCCTGCGCAACTTACATCTTACAATCTCACACCACAGGAAGTGATGGCGGCCATCCGGGACAAAAACCTGGAAGCCGCACCCGGAAGGTTTGGTGAAAGCAGTAAGGAGTCTTTCGAATATGTGATCAAATACAAAGGGAAGCTCAGTAAGCCCGATGAGTACGAGAACATCGTGATCCGCTCCAACAGTGATGGTTCTATCCTCAGGTTGAAAGATGTGGCCAGGGTTGAATTCGGCTCCTATACTTATGGCAGCAATACCCGTGTGGAAGGTTTGCCGGGACTGAACATCGGTATTTTCCAGAATGCGGGTTCCAATTCCAGCGATATCCAGATCGCGATCAAAGCATTGATGGAAAAGGCCGCGAAAGATTTCCCGAAAGATGTGAAGCACCTTATTCTTTACAACACGAAGGACTCCCTCGATCAATCCATCAGCCAGGTAAAAACAACTTTGATCGAAGCGTTTATTCTTGTGTTCCTCGTGGTGTTTCTTTTCCTGCAGGATTTCCGTTCCACGCTTATTCCGGCGATCGCCGTTCCGGTGGCCATCTTAGGTACTTTCTTCTTCATGCAGTTGCTTGGGTTTTCGATCAACCTGCTCACACTTTTCGCGCTGGTGCTCGCGATTGGTATCGTGGTGGATGACGCTATTGTGGTGGTGGAAGCGGTACATGCAAAAATGGAACACGAACACCTTTCTCCCAAAAAAGCCACGGTAGCTGCGATGAGTGAAATCACCGGCGCGATCATCTCCATCACACTGGTAATGGCGGCGGTGTTTTTACCGGTAGGTTTTATGGAGGGCTCCACCGGCGTATTCTACCGGCAGTTCGCCTTTACCCTGGCCATCGCCATCGTGATCTCTGCGGTGAACGCGTTAACACTGAGTCCCGCGCTGGCAGCGCTTTTCCTGAAAGAACACCAGGGTTCGGCACACGGAAGCAAAAAAACATTCAAAGAGAAGTTCTTCGCCGGGTTCAATTCAGGCTTTAATAAACTCACCAATAAGTATACGGGATCAATCAGGCTCATGACGAAATACCGTTGGGCAAGTTTGACCGCCCTTTTGTTGGTGATTGTTTCCACTGTCTACATGGTGCGTAAAACACCGACCGGGTTTATTCCTTCAGAAGATCAGGGCTTTATCGCTATCTCCATCGCCACACCGGCAGGAGCTTCCCTCGACCGTACCAACGCAATCGTAAAAGAAGTGGAAGAAAAACTGGCTTCGCTGCCGTCCAAAAAAACGCTGATGGGATTGGGTGGATTCAATATCCTTACGCAATCCACAAGTCCTTCCGCAGGCGTGGCCTTCATCCTGCTCAAACCCGCAAAGGAAAGGGGAGACCTGAAGGACATCAACGCGATCATGGGAGACGTGAACCAACGCCTCGCCGCGATTAAAGGCGCCAACTTCTTCGTGTTCACTTTCCCGACAGTGCCCGGTTTCAGCAATGTGGACGGACTGGATTTTGTGTTGCAGGACAGAACCGGTGGCGACCTTCAGAAATTCAGCGGCGTGGCCAACAACTTTATCATGGAATTGATGAAACGCCCTGAAATAGCTGTAGCATTCACTTCTTTCAAAGCCGATTACCCGCAACTGGAAATGGAGGTGGACGAAGTAAAGGCGGAACAACTGGATGTGAACCTCCGCGATGTGTTGCAGACCATGCAGGCTTATTTCGGCAGCGCGCAGGCCTCCGATTTCAACAGGTTCGGGAAATACTACCGTGTAATGGTGCAGGCCGATGTCTCCGAAAGAGCCTCTCCCGAAGCGCTGGATGCCGTATTCGTGAAGAACAGGCAGGGCGAAATGGTACCACTCAATACAATTGTACGCCTGAACAGGGTGTATGGTCCGGAAACTGCTTCCCGTTACAACCTTTTCAACTCCATTGGTGTGAACGCCATGGCCAAACCGGGCTTCAGTTCCGGCGATGCCATCCGTGCCGTGGAAGAAGTGGCGCAGCAGCAATTGCCTTCCGGTTATTCTTATGAATTCTCCGGGATGACAAGAGAGGAAATCAGTTCCGGCGGACAATCCGCGGTGATCTTCCTTCTGTCCCTGCTGTTCATATATTTCCTGCTGGCGGCGCAATACGAAAGTTATATACTGCCCCTGGCCGTAATACTCTCCATTCCAACAGGTGTATTTGGTGTGTTCGCGGCGATTGGTATGACCGGTATTTCGAACAACATCTATGTGCAGGTGGCGCTGGTGATGCTGATAGGGCTTTTGGCGAAGAACGCTATCCTTATCGTTGAATTCGCTGCACAGCGCCGCCGCATGGGATACAGCTTGCTGGAATCTTCACTGGAAGCGGCGCGGCTAAGGTTGCGTCCCATCATTATGACCTCCCTCGCGTTTATTGTGGGGCTGATCCCGATGATGTTCGCAACCGGTCCATCCGCGCAGGGCAATCACTCCATCAGCATCGGGGCCGCAGGCGGTATGGTGAGCGGTGTACTGCTGGGATTGTTTTTCATCCCCGTATTGTTCATCGTATTCCAGGGACTTCAGGAGAAGCTGGTCAGCAGAAAAACACCTGAACTGGCTTTGGAGCCCGCCTGATTCAATTGATATGTTTTAAATGAATGAGCGCCTGTACTGCAATACCAACGCGGTATGACAATACGGGCCTTCATTCCCTCAGCAAAAATTCAACAGTAAAAAGATGAAAAAATTACTGAACATCCCCATTCTTGCCATCACGATCTTTTCGATCCTGAACGCATGTAATGTAACAAAGAACACTTCGGCCACGGAGCTTCCTTTACCGGATACCTTCCGCTATTCGACTACATCCGATACCGCTTCTGTGGCGGCATTGAACTGGAAGGCATTTTTCACGGACAACCAGTTGCTGGCGCTGATAGATACTGCCATCACCAGGAACTACGATATGCAGGTGGCGCTGAAAAATATGGAAGCCGCACAACTTACGATGAGGCAGTTGAAGAACGCCTACCTTCCCGATGTGCGTTTACAGGTAACCGCCAGTTCAAACCGCCCGTCGGACAATAGCCTGAACGGGTTGAGTGCAAGTCAGTTCCTCGGAACCACTCATGTGGAAGATTTTACTACATCAGTGGGGCTTTCCTGGGAAGCAGATATCTGGGGAAAGATCAAGAACCAGAAAGCCGCTGCGCTGGCCGCTTTTCTCCAGACCGGAGAAGCGCGTAAAGCCATTCAGACCAATATCGTGGCGAACCTGGCAAAAGGCTATTTTAACCTGCAGATGCTGGACGAGCAATTGCGCATTGCAAAAAGGAACATTTTGCTCAACGACAGCACGCTCCGCATCATTCGTTTGCAATACAATGCAGGCGAGGTGACCCTTGCCGGCGTGCAACAGGCAGAGGCGCAGCAGATGGCGGCACAACAACTGGTACCCTTGCTGGAACAGCAGATCGCCATCCGTGAACACGCGCTGAGTATGCTGTCCGGGAAACTTCCTGGTGCTATTCAACGCAGCACTTTGCCTACCGGCACTGCTTTCAATGGCGGTCTTACGGCTGGCGTGCCTGCCAGTTTGCTGGGAAGAAGGCCTGATGTGAAGTCGCAGGAACTCGCACTGGCCATCGCCAATGCAAGAACAGGCATCGCCAGGGCCAATATGTATCCTTCACTGAGCATTACGGCTTCCGGCGGACTGAACGCTTTCAAAGCGAGCAACTGGTTTAATTTACCTGCCTCCCTCTTCGGAACGGTGGCCGGAGGCTTAACGCAACCGCTTTTTTTGAAAAAACAACTGAAAACCCAATATGAACTGGCGCTGATAGAAAGGGAAAACACCGTGCTCCGCTTCCGGGGTGCCGTACTCACCGCAGTAGGAGAAGTAAGCGACGCATTGGTGCAACTGGAAAAACTGAAGGAACAGGAGCGCATCGCGGCGCAACGTACCCAAACGCTGCAACAAGCCATTCAGAATGCCACCATGCTTTTCGCCAATGGAAAAGCCAACTACCTGGAAGTGATTACCGCACAGGCCAATGTATTACAAAGTGAACTTGACCTGGTAGCCGTGAAAACTGCCAACCTTACCGCTGGCGTTGAACTGTACCGCTCCCTGGGCGGCGGCTGGAACTGATAAAAAGATCGCTGCAAATAATATATGAAATGATTTTATTGATTGTATGCCCTTATCGGACAGCATAAAGCCCATAAAGGGCATAATATTAGAATGGGATAAATTTTAACCCCTGAAAAGCTGTGATATTTACTTCTTTCATATACATTTGTGCTTTCATAGGATAAGGTTTAATGGTTTAACCATTATTAGCCCCGGTGTCTACCGGGGCTTTTGTTATTTAATAATTGATCTGGTCGAAAACATACAGCGCATCCTGCCAACTGAGCCGCGATTCAACCACCCTTATCCGGGTAAAATAATTTCCTGTTCTGTTGTAGGTTGTTTGAACGCCCCAACTGTTGAAGTTGGCGTATTCAAGGTCAAAGTCGCGGGGCGCAACGCCGTTCAGTGATTCAATTACTGCATAACCCCTGAATGTCTCCACAATATAGTTTCCGGTATAATGGTCTACATAGGCAACGGTACCCCGTTCGTGCGTACGCATCCATTCCTGGGGATCCGGGTTGTTGTCTATGAGTACTTTGCTGCAACTGCTTAATACAAACGTAGTGGCCAGCATCAGGAGTAAAATTGCCCTTTTCATAGTTGTAAATTTTGGGTGTGGTAATAGGAAGTGAATATCCGCCCAAAGCTTACTAACAACTTGTTAAACAAAGGATTTTGAATACTTCATTAACAGGGTTTTAGGGCAACTGTTAACGAAAAGTTCAGGACAGTATTTCCCTGATTTTTTCTGCTATCGCGCTAAGCAGCCCGGAGTCAGTTTTTAAGTAGGTCTTTTCATCTGCGCCATAAGGTATAACTGCCCGGTAGTTACCCTCGTCATCCGGTTCGAAATGAAATGTGCAGTCATTGATCTGGACGATGAACCGGTGCGTGTACCCGGTTTGCTGCAATTGGGAGGGGAAAGAGTAGTCGGTTCCGAGGTGGTGAAGTTCAAGGTCAAATACGTCGAACATAACGGGTGGTGGCTGATATTTTTTATATTGGGGAAAGATAGGTTTTTTGTGGGTTTGGTCATTCAACCTTGTATCATGTTACGATCCTCGTTCTTGGTATATTTAGTTTGCATGCTTTGTTTTACCTCCTGTTTCACCTTCAGGATGGAGGAAGGGAGAATGTTGCGGAAACTAAACAAAGCGGGCGTAGAAGCCACTTCTGTTATGGTCATCAATGGTGATGATCGCATACACTATACCGTGACTGGGTCGGATACCATGCCTACGCTTTTGATCTTGCATGGAAGTCCGGGTGGCAGCAGGGAATACCTTCCTTACCTCCGGAGTGCGGCATTGCTGGAGAAATTCCGTGTTGTTGCGGTGGACCGTCCGGGGTTCGGACTCAGTAATTTTGGAACATCCTATCCGTTGCAGGAGCAGTCGCGTTTATTGGGGTCCGTGTTGTATGCACTCCGCAATGGGAAACCATTGTTTGTGGCAGGCCATTCATTAGGGGGACCTGTTGCCGCTATACTCGCAGCCGATTACCGGGAACTGGTGGATGGATTGGTGATCATGTCGGGCGCATTGGATCCGGCATTGGAAAAGAAAGAACCCTGGCGCCCATTGTTAAACAGGGAGCCACTCCGTTCCCTGCTTCCCGGCGCTTTCCCACAGAGTAATATTGAATTGTGGTACCTCAAAAATGACCTGAAACTACTGTCGGAGAAACTGGACCGCATTCGTGCCCGGGTATATATTCTTCATGGAGCTACGGATAAAATGGTGCCGCCGGAGAATGTGGCTTATATGAAGCAACATTTCGTAAATGCTGAAAGTATACAGGTGACCATGATGCCCCGAACCGGCCACCTGCTGCACCTCACTAGAGTGAAAAAGGTAACGGAGTTCCTGCTTTCGGTGGAATGATTTTCAGCACATGTTTGAGCACAATGACAAGTTGAATGCACGAAGCGTTTAACTTCGCGGCAATGTATTTTACATGAAACGGATATATAAACTAACCCTGCCTTTTTTTATTTTCCATTTTTTAATGCAGAACGTAAACGCGCAGGTAAATTATAGGGTTGAAATGAAGGCGCTCAGCCGGAGTATTCAACAGCATTTCTACCTTGAAAAAGAAGGCTATTACAAAGAAACCGTTCATCCCGAAAAAGATGGCCGCCCGGTATCTTACCTGTGGCCGCTTTGCGCGATGTTACAGGCTTCCAATGAAACCCGGGATGCGCAGTTGATGAAGCAGGTGTATATGGTGATCGGCAAATACCTCGATCCCCGATTACCGGCTCCGGGTTATGCTTCTTACCCCATCGAAAAAGGCGGTGGTTCCCGCTTCTACGACGATAACCAATGGATCGGCATCACCGCTATGGATACTTATGCACGCACCGGAAAGAAAGCCTGTCTCGAAACCGGAAAACTAATCTATCGTTACATGATGACGGGATACGATACCATCACCGGAGGAGGACTGTATTGGAAAGAAGATGAGAAAAAATCCAAGAACACCTGCAGCAATGGACCAGGTATTTTGCTGGCCCTGCAGTTGCACCATGCCACAAAACAACAGGTATACCTCGATACGGCCATACTTTTGTACCGTTGGACCAATCAGCACCTGAAAGCGCCAAATGGCGTTTTTTACGATAACATTGAATTGCCGGGTGGCAAACTTGTAAAATGGATGTTCTCCTACAACGCAGGTACGATGTTGCAGGCGAATGTTTACCTCTATGAAGCAACGGGCGATACAAGCTATCTTACTAAGGCACGCAACATAGCAAAAGCCGCCACGGCGTATTTTCTTTCCGGAGAAAAATTCCGTGATGCCTACTGGTTCAATGCGGTGTTGCTGCGGGGGTATGAGCACCTGCTGCGGCACGATACTGATACAACGCATATCGCAGCTTTCCGTGCCTGTCTCGACCGTGAAATATTTCACCATAAATCCGCCAACGGATTATTTAAAAAAGAAAAGGAACTGGACCTGGTAGCACAGGGTGGTATGCTGGAGATGCTGGCCAGGTTCGCCGCCATGCAGAAAAATGGTATCCTGAAATAGCGTGTCGCTACAGTGTTTCATCGCCTTCCGCTATCCTTTTAATCCGTTGCAGCGCTTCTTCCCACATTGGCTGATGTACTTTGATGTGCTTCAACGACAGTGGACCTGCATCAGCGGAAAGAATAGTGCCACCGGCTTTTTCTGCGAGGGCAAAGATTTCAGTATAAGCACCTAACGGGGTGGGAGGAACGCTGTTGATGTCATCGTAATAGCCGGTCTTTAGCAGCGACGCAGGTTCGTTGAGGAGAATAACTCCTTTTGCACCAATATTACCATCGTTGTCTTTCCAGATTACTTCCGATCCCTGCGACCAGTTGGTATCGGCCCAGGTTCCTTCTCCGAAGGCGGCGGCCCATCGGCGTAATGTTTCAGTTTCGGTGAGCACGGCCCAGGTCCTGGCTGGCGATGCGTTTATCTCAATGGAAAGTACAATACGCGCCGTTTCAACATATTCTTTTAATAGAGTGCCAATGATCTCGTTCCAGCCCGCTTCAAAGTTATTACGCGCAAAATCAGGATTGTCGGCCGGAAATGTTTCCAGTCCGCTATGGGTGAGGCGCACCAGGGTTCCGTTCGCTTCTTCGGAAAGTTCAAAACTTACGAGTGAATCTCCTTCATATCCTTTGTAGCGCCAGGTGTAAGCGAGCTTCTGTTCAGAAATCACTTCTGTTACAACACAAATATGCGTATAAGTGTGTTCTTCCGTTCCGCCATCGAATTCAAAGGTGAACCCGGGTTCAGCTTTGAAATCTGCCAGGTCAAAATACCATTCCTTCATCTGGGTTTTGTCGGTAATGGCTTGCCATATTTTTGAGGCGGGCGCAGTAAGGCGTATTTCTTTAACAAGTGGTTCCATATTGATCCGGTTTAATTACCTTCAATTTAGTTTATCTCCATGGATTTTTATTTTACTTTTTGAAAAGCGATATGAAAGATTTTCCACCTGAATTTTCCGACAACGAACCGGAACATCATTTTGAATGGACCACACCAGCGGGAACAGCGTTCATCGATTACAAAAAAACGAGCCGCCAGTTAATGCTCATCCATACTGAAGTGCCTGAAACCATGCAGGGACAGGGCATTGCACCGAAACTGGTAACTGCGGCGCTTACTTTTGCAGAAGAGAACGGGTTGAAAGTGATCCCACTTTGTGTTTACGTGCTCGCGTTCCTGAAGAAGCATCCGGAATGGAACCGTGTGCTGGCGCATGAGCCGAAAGCGTAATTACAACACCAGTTTTTGGAAAAGTGCTTCCAGTGTTGCCGCTGCATCTTCACAAAAGCCGGGGTGTACTTTGGAGCACTGTACCACAGTACTTCTGGTGGCCGTGAGCCAGCGGAAACGGGCCGCCGCATCCAATGCGCCGATGGGGCCGCTACCGGGCAGTGCCAGACTTATTTCCCTGAACGCGCTCAGGTGATGGCTGATCTCGTCGCAATCCACCGCGCCTGAAAAAGCGTGTATGCGTTCGTGGTTGATGTGAAACTTCGTTTCCAGGAAGCGCAGGCTTTTGCAATAGAGGATCACCCCCACGTTTACGAATTCCTCCCTTTCAACGCGTGGCACCACTCTTACTACGGCATATTCATATAAGTGCTTTCCTTGCATGGAGGGCTTCGTTTACAAAGTTTCGGGAATGGAGCAGCCTGTTCTCCAGGAAACGGGCGTAAAGATTTTTTTGCGCTGCAACACTGCTTTCATGGTGCGTGAGCCATTCGTCGGGGATCAGTTCCGTGATGGCGCGGATATTTTCCGGCGTGAGCAGCTTTTTAAAGTCTTCATCCACGGCTTCTATATCGCTGGCATAGGGGAGCAGGACATGGTCTTTCACCTGCACAAAGGGTTTGGTACTTTGTTCTTCCCAGTTGGTCCAGGTATGGTGGAAATAAAGGGAGGCGCCGTGGTCTATCAGCCATAGTTCCCGGTTCCATACCAGCATATTGGTGTTCCGGGGCGTACGGTCCACATTCATCAGGAAGGCGTCCATCCACACGATTTCGGATGCAGTGCGTGAAGGCAGCTTCGTTACATTGGGGTCGAAAGTGATTGCTCCGGAAAGATAGTGCAGCGCCAGGTTCAGGCCCACACTCGCTTTCAGGAGGTCCTGAATTTCTTCGTCGGGCTCGGTTCTGCCAAAAGCTTCATCCAGTTGGGCGAAAACCAGTTCCGGAACGCGGAAGCCGAGCAGTCGGGCCATTTCACCGCCTATCAGGTCGGCAATCAGCGCACGGGAACCCTGGCCTGCGCCCCTGAATTTCAGAACATACATAAAACCATCATCTGCTTCAGTAATGGCAGGCAGAGAGCCACCTTCCCGTAACGGGGTGATGTAACGGGTCACGTTCACAGTTCTGAGTTGTGGAGAAAATAAAGGCATAAAAGGTATTCCTGCTGCAAAGAAAAGGAACTTTAGGCAGGAATACCGCAATCGGCGGAGAATGAAGGTTTTAGGTGAATTTTGAGGGATGTGTTAAAATAAATGTAAAAAAGACAATTATTTTAAATAAGTTTGTTTTAACGATTGAATCGGGAGCCAAAACTGGATTGCTAATATGAATATCACTTGCCATAAATACACTTCGGTGGTGTTGTGTTTGTTGATTTGGTGCGTACAGAACACAGCCCTGGCCCAGGCGCCGGTTTACAAAATTGGCATAGAACAGGGCCTTTCCAACAATTCGATACGGTGTATTTTCCAGGACCACAACGGGTACATGTGGTTTGGCACGTATGATGGCCTGAACCGCTATGATGGCTATGATTTTAAAGTGTTCCGGAACAGGCCGGGAGACTCCCTTTCACTCTCGCACAATTTCATTTACAGTATTGCAGAAGATAAAACCAATCGTTTGTGGATCGGAACGGGGCAGGGGATCGGTATATATGACCCGCTGACTGATGTTTTTACGCCTGCACGTGTTGTTGATCCTTCAGATGGCAAAAAGAAACGCATCATCACCAGCGTGAACATGGTGGCGACCGATAAAACAGGGAATGTTTACATTGGCTCAAACGGGCTGGGTTTTATGGTGCAGCAAGCCGGTGCGGATGCTGCAAGGGTGGTGCCCATCAAGGTAAATGGTACGGAAACGTATTTTTATAATTCTTTCGATATAGAAGTAGACCACGCTCAGCGCGTTTGGGTATTGAATGATATCGGGTTGTGCAGGTATGATTCCAGACAGAGAAAATTATTGCTGGAGCACCCGCCCATTCCCCTTGTCAGAAGTATGGCGGTGGATGCGCAGGGAGAGCTATGGCTTGCGTCGGATCAGGGTGTTTTTCGTTTCGATCCTGCTTCAAAAAAACTTTTCCGCGACAACAGGAGCAACGGCATTACCGGGATGATCACCAGCATTGCTTTTGATGGGCGCAAAAACCTGTGGATACCTTCGGAAGGTGGCGGTGTAACGGTTTTCAGGGGCGATGGCCAGGGCAGGGATGAATTGAAATACGGAGAAGGGAAATACATGCTCAACAGTGAATCCGTATTCAGCGTGTATGAGGACCGCGAAGGGAGAATATGGATGGGAAGTCTGAAAGGCGGCCTGAACGTAATGGATCCTTTCAAGGCAAGGTTTCGTTCCGTAGACCTCAAACCCACGGGCAGCAAGGAAGTGCCCGCAAACAATTTCACTTCTTCGTTCTGCGAAGACTCGGAAGGGAATATCTGGATCGGATCGGAAGGGGGCGGCATCACCAAATGGAACCGGCAATCGGATGCTGTGGCCCACTACAGGCACCGTCCGGGAGACGCTTCCTCCCTCAGCAACAACCAGGTGACCAATATTTATGAGGACAGTCGTGGTGAAATATGGGTGGCTACTTTCGGCGGTGGCGTGAACCGCTTCAAAAAAAACAGCGGTACATTTGAACATTACACCTGCTTCAACAACGGGGAAAATATTTTAAATCCCAATGCCTGGCAATTCCTCGAAGACCGCGACCATGTATTGTGGGTATCCACCTTCAGCGCGGGGAAGCTCTATCGTTATTACCCGGAGAAAAATAGTTTTCAGCCCTTCGACCAGCAATTAAATGATCTTTTCTCCCTGTACGAAGACAGGGCCGGTACCCTATGGGCTGGCGATTGTTATTACCTGGTGCAGATCGATAAGAAAAACCACCAGCACCAATATGTGGACATTGGCAAACCCGTAAGGGCATTGCATGAAGATAAAAAAGGCCGTTTCTGGATCGGGACGGAAGGCGCGGGATTGCTGCAGTACGACAGAAAAACAGGCAAGGTACTAAAGCGTTGGAGCGATGAAGATGGTTTGAGCAACAACGCCATTCTGAGGATACTGGAAGATGAAAAGGGGATGTTGTGGCTCACCACTTTCAACGGACTCACAAAATTCGATCCTGCAACGAACACTTTTACCCGTTTTTTTGCTTCAGATGGGCTGCAAAGCAACCAGTTCCTGCACAATGCGGCGCTCCGGTTAAAATCTGGAGAATTACTGGTGGGGGGCATTGGCGGTGCGAATATTTTCTTTCCGTCCTCCATCGTGCCGCGTTCATACATGCCACCGTTGTCGCTCACGGCATTGAGCATCAATAACCTTCCGCTCCGCGAAGGGAACAGGTATGTGAAGAAGGAAGAGAACGAGCCGGTTGCGCTGGAAGTGCCTTACGACGATGCGTCAGTAACGGTAAGTTTTGCGGCATTGGAATTTTCCGCGCCGGAAAAAGTAAGCTATTCCTACTTCCTCGAAGGCTGGGATAAAAACTGGCACGAGGCAGGCAAACAGCGGCAGGTAAGCTATCCAAGACTGCGGGAAGGTAATTATGTGCTGCACATCAGGTCCACCAATGCCGATGGCGTTTGGAATCCGGGACAAATTCGGTTACCCATTACCGTATTACCACCCTGGTACCGCACCTGGTGGGCTTATGCGCTATATCTTATACTTGCAGCCATCGGTTTTTATGTATTGCTCCGCTACAGGGCAAGGCAGCAGGAACTCGCTTACGAAATGCGTTTGGTGAAACTGAACGCAGATAAGGAACGTGCCGAGCATGAAATGGAAAAAGTGAAAAGCAACCAGGAAAAAGAGCTCAACGAAAGACGCATGGCTTTCCTGACCAATATTTCGCACGAATTCCGTACCCCACTTACCTTAATCATCAACCCGCTGAAAGATATGATCCGCAGGAAGCGCGCCGAAGAAGAAGCGCCTGCCGATGAATTGCAGATTGTGTACAGGAACGCGCGCCGCTTGCTGAGCCTGGTGGATCAATTGCTGCTTTTCCGCAAATCGGATGGCGGCGAAGAACACCTCAAAGTAAGTGAGTTGAATTTCCGGGAATTGTGCGAAGAAGTTTACCAGGCCTTTACTCAGCAGGCCAGGCTGCAGCAGATTGAGCTGGTATTTAACAGTGCCGGATCGGATATTACTTTGTTTGGCGACAGGGGGAAACTGGAGATCATCCTGTACAACATGTTGTCCAATGCTGTGAAATATACGCCTGCCGGCGGAAAGATTACGGTTGATCTGGCGGCAGAAAATGAGCAGGTAATCCTGAAAGTAGCGGATACCGGCGCCGGGATTCCAGCCCATGTCGGCAACAAATTGTTCGAACGCTTTTACCAGGTGGAGCAACCGGGCGTTGCTAAACCCGGCTTTGGCATCGGGCTTTACCTTGTGAAGCAATTTGTGGACGAACTGAAAGCCACCATAGAATATGAAAGCAAGGAAGGAGCAGGTACAGAATTCACCATAACTTTCCGCAAAGGAAGTGCACATTTACAGGATGCTGTTGTGGAAGAAAAACCGGCTGTGGGCAACAGTTTGCTCAACGAACTGGTGGAAGATGAACTTTGTGTGGCGGAAGAAACCAGGTTGGAAGCCAAGCAGGAAGCCATTATCGGCGAAGAGCCCGGGTTGCTGGTAGTGGATGATGACCCGCAGATGAGGCAGTACATTGCAGGAATGTTCACGGGCTTTACCGTGTATACCGCCGAAAATGCGGAAGAAGGGCTTAAACTGGCGAGACGCCATCTTCCTGATATGGTGCTCTGCGATGTGAACATGCCGGGCATGAATGGCGTGGAACTTTGCGGGATATTAAAAAAAGATCCCGCACTCAATTTTATACCTGTGATACTGCTCACCGGCAGTGCCTCCCAGGAGATGAAACTGAAAGCCGTGGAAACCGGGGCCGACGATTACCTGACCAAACCTTTCGATAAAGAATTACTGCTCGCAAGGGTTCAGTCTTTATTGAAGAACAGGTCCAATCTCCAGCACTATTTCTACAATGAAGTCACCCTCCAGGATAATCCGCTGAAAATACCTGCGGAGTACAAGGAGTTCCTCGAAAAATGTATGGCCATCGTGGAGAAACACATTGATGACGAACAATTCAATGTAAAACTGTTCGCTTCGGAACTGGGCATGAGCCATTCCGCCCTGTATAAAAAAGTGAAGTCCATTTCCGGACAGTCGGTAAATGCGTTCATTCGTTTTATCCGGCTCAGAAAAGCCGCTGAAATATTGATTCATACCCCCTCGAATGTGAACGAAGCAGCTTTCCAGGTGGGCATTAGCAGCATCAAATATTTCAGGGAGCAGTTCACCAGGCAGTTCGGGGTTACGCCATCAGAGTACATACGAAAGTACAGGAAAGCTTTTGGCCGGTCCTACCATCTTACGGACACCACACACAAACGCAAATAATCAGCTTCAACAGGGGGAAATACGAAATTGTACCCTCAATTGGGAGAAAATGAGGGTTAAAATAGGTGCAGTTGCTGTTAATATTGCACAAGCACCCAAGTAACGAAACCAAAATTGCCATATAAAATGAGAAAGTTCCGGGCTTTTCCCCAGGCTCCCCCATGCAGGGACAAACCATCCTTTTTACCATTATTCCAGAAATTTTCACTCCGGTACCGTTCTGCCTCCGGTTCTTAAAGCGGCGGTAATATTATCCGGATCAAGGTTGTGCATGCGTGGCTTCCCCGCATATCGGGTTTGCTATTTACTGTACCTCCCATTCATCAATCACAACAAACAATTACATGAGTTTCAGGAAAAATAGTCGCTTTTGGGTGATGTGGATACTGCTCTTTGCGTTTCACAGCGCTGTTGCCCAGCAGCAGGTGACCGTTCAGGGAACGGTGGCCGACAGTGTTGGCGGATTGCCCAATGTGAGCATCGCCGTTTCAGGTAAAACACAAAAATTCGTGACCGATGAACTCGGTCGTTTCAAAGCTACCGTATCTTCTGATGCGATTCTTGAATTTACCTTCACAGGATACCAGAAAGAAGTGGTGGCCCTTTCGGGAAAGAACATTGCCAACGGGGTGATAGAACTGACCGTAAGAATGCTCCCGCTGAACAGCGACCTCGGAGAAGTGACCGTAATCGGCTTCGGGGGCACGCAGAAAAAGTCGAGCCTGGTAAGTTCCATTACTACAGTAAGCGTGAAAGACCTTACGGGGCCCACCGGAAACCTCACCAACCAACTCGCGGGCCGCGTAGCGGGTATGATCTCCTTCCAGCAAAGTGGTGAACCGGGAAGGGGAACCGATAACTCCGCGTTCTACATCAGGGGACTTTCCACGTTTGGAACAGGTAAGCAGGATCCCCTTATTCTGATTGACGGAGTTGAATCTTCTCCTACCGACCTGGCGAGGATTCAGCCCGACGATATCTCAGATTTCTCCGTATTGAAAGATGCTGCCGCGGCTTCGGTATATGGTGCGCGCGGCGCGAACGGCGTTATCCTTGTTAATACGAAAACCGGTAAGGAAGGTGTGGCCAAATTCTTCCTGAGAAGTGAAACCAGGATGTCTTCCAATACGAAGAATTTCGATATGGCGGATAATATTACCTATATGAGATTGGCGAATGAAGCCGCACTCACCCGGTCCCCAAACGCTATCCTGCCGTATTCTCCCAACAAGATCAACCACACCATTGATGGAGATGATCCTTTTCTTTACCCCAGCAACAACTGGATTGATCAGCTCATCAGGAAAAATACCATCAACCAGAACAACTACCTGAGTGTGAATGGCGGAACGCCGCGCGCCAAGTACCATGTGGCCGCTTCGTATGGCCGTGATAACGGGGTGCTGAAGGTGGATCCGATCAACGATTTCAACAACAACATCAAATTGTCCAAATATTCACTCCGTTCCACGGTTACCCTGAACCTCAGGGAAGGGACTGAACTGGTGGTGCGTTTATATGGTCAGTTTGATGACTACAGCGGACCAATTGGTGGCGGTGCTGCTATTTTCGACTATGCCCGTCGTTCCAATCCCGTAATGTTCCCGGCCCTGTATCCCAGGGAGAAAAGGCCTTATGTGGACCACCCGCTTTTCGGGTCAGCACTCACACAGGCCAACGGACAACTTACCTCCACCCTTTATGTTAACCCATACGCCGAAATGGTGCGGGGCTATAGTGTGTATAAGACTTCCAACGTGCAACCTCAGTTGGAACTGAAGCAGGACCTCGACTTCCTTACCAAAGGACTGACTTTCCGTACCATGGGCTACCTCAGAAGGTATTCTTATTTTGATGTGAACAGGTCTTATAACCCTTTCTATTATAATAGTGTGGTAGGAGAAGATGGGAAATCTTATGATATCATGGTGTTGAATGATGGTTCGGCCACTTCAGTGGGAACAACCGGTACAGAATACCTGGGCTATGGTGAAGGGGGAAAAGTGGTGGATTCAAGACTTTGGCTGGAAGGAACACTCACCTACAACAGGCTTTTCGCGGAGAAGCACCGCATTGGTGGTTCATTGATTTATTACATGTCGAGTTATGAAACAGGTAATTCAGGAACCGTGGCCTCCTCCTTGCCCAGCAGGAACAGTGGATTGTCTGGAAGAATGACCTATGGCTTCGATGACCGTTACCTTGCCGAGTTTAACTTTGGGTACAACGGCTCTGAAAGGTTTGATGCGCGCAACCGTTTTGGTTTCTTCCCTTCAGGAGGTATTGGTTACAAAATTTCCAATGAAAGATTCTTTGATGGCCTTTCGCACGTAATCACCGACCTGAAGTTCAGGGCTACCTACGGCGTAGTGGGTAACGACCAGATCGGTAACGTAAACGACCGTTTCTTCTACCTGTCTAATGTGAACCTGAACGATGGCGGCTTTGGCGCCTCCTTCGGCAGGAACGATGGTACCGCTACTTATTACCGTCCCGGTGTTTCTATTTCCCGCTATGCAAATGCCGGTATTACCTGGGAGAAATCCAGGCAACTGAACCTGGGTATGGACCTGAAATTGTTCAATTCCCTGGACGTTATTGTGGATGTATTCAAGCAAAAACGTTCCCAGATATTGCTGCCGAAAACTTATGTGGAATCCGCACTGGGATTGATGGCTGTGCCTTATGCCAACTATGGTAAATCTGAAACCCAGGGCGTGGATCTTTCTGCCAGCTACCAGAAATCCTTCAGCAAAAACTTCCATGGAAACCTGAGGGGAACCTTCACTTATGCTACCAGCAAACGTGTAACGGTGGATGAATTATTGTACGATGAAAGCCTGGCCCACCTGCGCACTGCCGGCTCCTCTATTTCGCAGGCATGGGGCTACATCGCCGAGCGTTTGTTTATCGACGAAAAAGAAGTGGCCAACTCGCCCACACAGTTCAATGACCCGGGACTGATGGCCGGGGACATCAAATACCGTGACATCAACGGCGACGGCGTGATCACTTCCGACGACCGTGTGGCCATCGGCTATCCACAACAACCGGAAATTATCTATGGCTTCGGCGCTTCCATGAGCTATAAGAAGCTCGACTTCAGCTTCTACTTCCAGGGTTCCGCCCGTTCTTCGTTCTTCATCAATCCGGCGGCCATTCAGCCTTTTTTCCAGGAAGGTGGTTTCCAGAACGGTTTGCTGAACGTAATAGCCAACGACTATTGGAGCGAAGAGAACAGGGATATATACGCCTTCTGGCCACGCCTTAGTACCTGGAGGGTAGGCCCAAACAACCAGACCTCTACCTGGTGGATGCGCAATGGTGATTTCCTCAGACTGAAGAGTGTGGACCTTGGTTACACTTTCGGTAAAATTCCCTCGGTGGGCATATCAGGTGTAAGAGCGTATTTGTCTGCCACCAACCTCTTTATCCTCAGTGATTTCAAATTGTGGGACGTTGAAATGGGAGGTAACGGTTTGGGGTACCCGATTCAGTCGGTGTACAGTCTTGGTCTGGAAGTGAATTTTTAACCTGAAGGAAAAACTGAACAAATTATGAAACGTAAAAATATTTGGATACCGGTGGCCCTTTCCCTGTCCGTGTCGATGCTGGGCTCCTGTAACAAGTTCCTTGATGTGGTGCCGGACAATGTGGCCACCATTGAAAATGCTTTTAAATTAAGAAATGAAGCTGAAAAGTACCTGTTTACCCTTTATTCCTATCAGCCAAAAGGTGGGGACGGATGGTACAATGTAGGTTTGTTGGGCGGCGATGAAATCTGGCTGCCGCAAAACGACCAGGCGCACTGGCACCCGATTTTCAGGATCGCGCAGGGGCAGCAGAACAAAGATGCCCCGCTGTTTGACGAATGGACAGGTTCGAGAAAAGGAAACAGTACCCGGTTCGACCACCAGAAACTGTGGAGAGGCATCAGGCAGTGCAATATCTTCATTGAGAATATGGAGAACCCGGCGCTGGTGCCTGATATTACCCAGTCTGAACGTGAACGCTGGATCGCTGAAGCAAAGTTCCTCAAGGCTTACTACCATTTTTATATGATGCGTATGTATGGCCCTATTCCCATCATGGATCAGAACCTTGGGCTGGACGATGATGTGGATGGCTCTCTCTCCAAAAGAATGCCCGTTGATTCCTGTGTGAATTATATTTCAAACCTGCTGGATGAATCTTACGACAGGCTTCCTCCGCGCATTACAGAAGAAAACACACAGTTGGGCAGAGTCACGCAAACCATTGCCATGGCACTGAAGGCGAAATTATGGATCACTGCGGCAAGCCCGCTTTTCAATGGTAATCCCGACATGGCGTCTTTCCGTGATAAAGATGGCGTGGCGCTTTTTAATCCAACTTTCGATGCCAATAAATGGGTGAAGGCCCGCGATGCGGCAAAGGAGGCCATCGAAACCGCTGAAGCCAATGGTCATGGATTATATAAGTATACTGTTGACTTCCTTGGGTTGACGGACACCACCAAGACGCAGTTGAGCATCAGGAATGCGGTAACGGAAAGATGGGGCCGTGAGAATGTATGGCCCAATGCGCAAATGTATTTTGTGAACGAAGCACTCTGTATGCCACCCATGGAACGTGCAACCAACAATACACGTGCGCAATTACAGGGTATCTGGGCACCGCCGATGAAGATCGCCAAAATGTTCTACACGCAAAACGGTGTTCCGATCGAAGAAGACAGGACGCTCAATTTCTCTAACTATGAACAACTGCGCACCGCTACTTCAGCCGAACGCAATTACATTGAACCCGGTTTCGTAACCGCACGCCTGAACTTTGACCGTGAACCACGCTTCTACGCATCGCTCGGATTTGATGGTGGTGTATGGTATATGAAAGATGCGACATCAAATGGTAACGACAGGAATACCTTCTATGTGAAAGCGAAAAATGGCGACAAAGCTGGTTTCGGCGATTTTGTAAACTGGAACGAAACAGGCTATTTTATTAAAAAGCTGGTGCATTGGGAATCAACTACTGCTGGTTCTTCCGCACCCGTGTATAAACAATATCCATGGCCGGAAATCAGGATGTCTGATCTGTTACTGATGTATGCCGAAGCGTTGAATGAAGTGGAGCCCGGATCCGCACAGGCCATTCAGTACGTGGATATGGTACGCGAAAGAGCAGGATTAAAAGGTGTGGTGGAATCCTGGAGCAATTATTCCAGCAATCCAACCAAATACACCACCCAGGAGGGACTGCGGGAAATCATTCACCGTGAAAGACTGATAGAGCTGGCTTTCGAAGGACAACGATTCTGGGACCTCCGCCGCTGGAAGAAAGCATTTGACGAACAGAACAAAGATATCACCGGATGGAGCATCATGGGTAAAACCGCGGAAACATATTACCGCGAAAGAGTGATCTACAGCCAGCGCTTCCTTTCTCCAAGGGACTATTTCTGGCCGATAGGATTGTATGATACACGTCGTAACCCGAACCTTGTTGAAAACCCGGGATGGTAATGCTCATCTTAAACCAGAAATTATGAAACTGACAATAAAAACAGGACTTTTATTATTGATGCTGGCAACAGTTGTTTCCTGCAGGAAAAGTGAGGACCCAGGGCCAATTGACAATGATCCCACAGTGCCAGGCACCATTACAAATGTTACGGTAGTGAATATGGCCGGGAAGGCAAAAATAATGTACCAGGTGCCGAACGATGAACGGCTGTTGTATGTAAAGGCTGAGTATGTACCTACATCCGGAGTGCCTGCTGAATCCAAAGCTTCTTATTACCAGGATTCACTGATTGTGGAAGGCTTCGCGGATATGAAGGAGTATGAGGTGAAGCTGTATTCTGTATCCAGAAGTGGTGTGGAGTCTGAACCGGTGGTAGTTAAAGTACAGCCACTGGAGGCGCCCATCTGGAAAGTATTTAAGAGTATAGAGGTGGAAAATGATTTTGGTGGGTTCAACATCCGCGCGGTTAATCCAACCAAGGATAATATAGGACTGGTGGTACTTACCAGAAACAGATTTCTCGAGTTTGAAGTAGACAACAACAAAAGCTTATTTACCAATATCGACTCCATCCTGAAAAAGGTGCGGGGTTTGGATACCATGGATATAAGAGTGGGCTTTCTTGTGAGAGACCGTTGGGGAAATACGACAGATACGCTGTACAAGGACCTGAAACCTATTTATGAGGTACAACTTGATCCTTCAAAGTTCAGGGCATTTGTATTGCCGGGAGATGCGCCGCAGGTGACTAATGGCGCGAGGCTTGAATATGCCTGGGACAACAGATTAGGTTGGCCATATACCAGCTTCACCCATCAGGTGAATGGAGGACCTCAGCCACACATGATCACTTTAGATATGGGCATCGTATCCAAATTAAGCAGAATCTATATCAGGCCTTATCCTGAAGGAGACAGGTATTATTTTCTTACAACAATGAAACGTTTTGAAGTGTACGGATCGGTAAACCCGTCTTCCAATGGCGCATTGGACGGAAGCTGGCAACTGATCGGCTACTATGAAGTAGTAAAGCCTTCAGGATTGGCTTATGGTACCGACAATAATCTGGACCAGACTACCGCATCGGCTGGATTTAACTTTGATGTGCGGCTGGATGCGCCAAGGGTAAGGTACATGCGCATCCGTTGTCTGGAAAATTTTGCCGGAGGTACCGCGCAAAGCATCAATGAACTGAAAGTATATGGCGATCCGCGTTAGTGTTGCCCATTCTTTACAATTAAAAACAGCAATATGAAACTGTTTTCAGGTATGAAAAATATATTGAGGGTAGCCGGGGCCTTGCTTTGTTCCGGTACGGTGTTGCTCTCCTGTTCAAAATGGGATGACTATAAAAAGCACATAGAAACGGGTGAAATACTTTACACGGGTAAACTCGATTCTGCTAAAATCTTTTCCGGCAAAGAGCGTATTCAGGTATATGGCTTGCTCAACTCGGATCCTAAAATCGTTGCGTTGAAAGTATTCTGGAACGATAAAAAAGATTCTGCTGTTTACGAAATCAAACCAGCCCTTATTGATACTTTCAGGCAATACATTAATATTTCAGAAGGTATCAGGCCCTTTACCATTCATACTTATGATGCACAGGGAAACAAATCAGTGCCGGTTGTGGTAACAGGTGTCTCTTATGGAAATGCTTACCGCCGGAAAATATCCAACCGGTTGATCGGTAGTTTTGAATTTGAACCAGGGTATACCATTATCAACTGGGAGCAACTTGATCCGTCGCTGGGTGCCCAATATACTGAACTGGAATATACTGACAGTGGAAAAGTGAAGACCCTGGTGTTTAAACCCACTGAAGCTTCCATCAGGTTAAATGGTATGGATTCAACCACTACAATCCGTTATAGAACCGTTTTTAAGCCGGATGCTACCAGTGTGGATACATTCCATGTTCCTTATACGGAAAGAGTGGTAAAAGTTGCGCCACAATTACTCAACAGAAAAGTTCCTTTCATCGCTTCCGGAAGAAGCGGGAGATGGGGCAATCTCGCAGAATGGAAATCTAATGATGCCGTGAAAAGCCATGGCGGTTATGGCGGCTGGGACGAATGGAACGGCAATATTTTTAATGTGGAATCCGGATGGGGCGCGCCTGCAGTGACCAATGGGAAAATTTGGCAAACACGTGTATTGAATCCAGGTACCTATACTTTCTCAATCTCCGACCTCAGGGATACCAACCTAACGGAAGCGGACAACGCTTACCTGGTGGTGTCAGCGGGTGACGGATTACCAGATGTGGCGCAGGTGCAAACCGCTATCGGGTATACAAAAATCGTAAACGGAAAGCCACTTGCTCAACTGAAAGTGACCTTCACTTTAACAGAAAGAAAAGAGGTGAGCATAGGTTATCTTACCACACAACCGGCGGGAGACCCCGGCAGGTTCTGCAACGTCAGAGCTTTCAATTTTATCGAGAATTAAGGCAGTTTGGTTAGATTCATTTGCAATCGACGAGGGGCATGTTTCTACATGTCCCTCTCTTTTAATGTGACTGATAAGTTAAAACAACTGTTAAAAAACATGTTGTTACATAATACTTACACGAATTGCTAAAATACGCGAAGTATTTCCCAAGCCTAACCCTTTAACTTGCGCGCAATACTCCTTATTGATTTATTGTAATGCAAAAATTGATGTTGAAAAAGATTAAAGTCCTTTTACTGGCCGTACTGGTAACAGCCACGGCTTCGGCCCAGCAGGCAAAACACAGTTTTGAGATCGGCAAGAAAGATTTCATCCTCGACGGAAAACCGCTCCACATCATCAGTGGTGAAATGCACTATGCGAGAATTCCACGCCCTTACTGGCGCGACCGGTTGAAAAAAGCCCGCGCTATGGGACTCAATACCATCTGCACGTATATGTTCTGGAACGCGCATGAACCCACGCCTGGAAAATTTGATTTCAAAGACAACCTGGACATCGCCGCTTTCTGTAAGATCGCGCAGGAAGAAGGGCTATGGGTTATCATCCGTCCCGGGCCATATACCTGCGCAGAATGGGACCTCGGCGGTTTGCCTGCCTGGTTGCTGAAAAACAAAGGCATCACCCTCCGCAGTTCTGACCCTAAATACATGCCCGCCACACTGGCTTTTCTCAATAGGGCCGTGCAGTCATTCAAAGGGAATCTCATTTCTAAAGGTGGTAACGTACTGATGGTACAGGTGGAAAACGAGTATGGCGTTTACGCCGGTGATAAGGTGTATGTAAACGCGATCAAGAATACGTTGTTGGAAGCAGGTGTGGATGTACCCCTGTTCCACTGCGACTGGGCCGGAAAGAACTATTACGACAACGCACACGTTGAAGGTGTAATGCCTTCCATTAATTTCGGCGGCGGCGCACAAAAGAACTTCGCCATCTTCGAAAAATACGCACCAGACGTTCCAAAATTCAACTCGGAATTCTGGACCGGATGGTTCGATTACTGGGGCGGAAAACACGAAGTGCATTCCGTGGAAGAAAAACTCGCCGATTTTAAATGGATGGTGGACAACGGGGTGTCTGTTAACCTGTACATGTTCCATGGCGGCACCAGCAACGGGTTCTTCCCCGGAGCAAATGGCAGCAATACTTATTTCACGCCTTACACCACCAGCTACGATTACGATGCTCCGTTGAGCGAAGACGGCGTGCCCAATGAAAAGTTCTTCGCTTTTCAGAAAGTCATCAAAGACAAGTATCCTTCGCTGCAACTGCCGGCACTTCCTGCACCACTCAAAAAGATTACAATTCCTGAATTCGCTTTCAAACCCGTGGCCTCATTAAAGGATAACCTGCCGAAACCAATTCTGTCGGATAAGCCACAGCCCATGGAAATGCTGGACCAAAACTCCGGCTATATTTTATATGCCCACGAAACCACCGGTCCTTTGCAAGGCAACCTGCTCATTAAAAGAGTAATGGACCGTGCTACAGTTTATGTGGATGGAATAAAGATCGGGGTGCTTGACAGAAGATTGAACCAATCCACCTTGGCATTGGATATTAAAGAGAACACAAAGCACCGCATTGAAATCTTAGTGGAACACCAGGCGCGTGTGAACTTCGGGAACGCCATCGACTCAGAAAGAAAGGGCATCACCGAAGGTGTCTGGTTCAATGGCAAAGAACTGACCGGTTGGCAACATTACAAACTCCCACTCAACAATGTGGCCGCTTTTAAACCTTCCGCTTACAGGGATGGATACCCGCACCTCTACCGTGCAAAGATCACGCTGAATGAAACGGGAGATACCTATTTCGATACCCGGAAACTGGGTAAGGGCTTATTGTGGGTGAATGGAAGGCATATCGGTCGCTACTGGTTCATCGGTCCGCAACAAACTTTGTTCATTCCCGGGTGCTGGTTGAAAAAAGGAGAAAATGAAATCATGATCCTGGAAAGTGAATCCATCGCGGAGCCGAAAATAGCAGGGATCAACGAACAAATCTGGGACACAAAAGTGGATTCTTCTCTCCTCCACGGAAAAAACGGACTGCTCCCCGTATTGCCTGACACCGATAAAAAATATTCCGGCACATTCGAAGACAAAGACGGCTGGCAGGAAGTCTCGTTCAACAACACGTTCTCGGGTCGCTACATTTGCCTTGAAGCGAATGCGTCTTATGGCAACGTGAATTATACCACCATCGCCGAACTCCGGTTTATTGACGCGGAGGGTAAAGAAATTCCCCGTGAAGAATACAATATCGTTTTCGCAGACAGCGAAGAGCTTTCCCAGGAAAACGGTCTCGCCAACCTCCTCGCCGATAACCAACCCACCACTTACTGGCATACCGCCTGGAGCAAAAACGAAAAGCAGTTGCCCCACCAGGTGATCATTGACCTCGGCATATCAAGAAAAGTAAAAGGGGTGAAGTATTTGCCCCGGACAGGTGTTTCAAAAGGAAGGGTGAAAGCGTTTAATTTGTATGTTTCAGAGGGTGGTTTTGAGTTTAAGTAGCCTCACCCCGCCTCCTATCCCAGGGGAGAGGGGCAATGTTCATTTTGACGGAGTAGTATAATCATTACAATAAGTAATTTTCCACGCCAAGACGCAAAGAAGCAAGGACGCAAAGCCTTGCTTCTTTGTTACAGTATCAATTTCCAGCATCTTGTGCTACAACAACTCCTTGCGTACCTTGCGCCTTTGCGTCTTCGCGTGAAAGAAATAATCTCCAGCAACAACGCTGCCACGTAAAACAGAAAAGCCCGGAACCAATGTCCGAGCTTTGTTTTTCTAAGGTAACCACCACCTTAGAAAGTATATCTCAGCGTGATGCCGAAAGTTCTTGGATCACCCAACACACCTGCATAGTGTCCGGCATTTCCTGCCGCGGGCAACAGTTGTTCAAAATAATCTTTATCCAAAAGGTTGCGTGCCCAGAGGAAAGCGGAGAACCCTTCCAGTGCGCGGAAACCTAACCGGGCGTTCACGAGGGAATAGCCGTCGATGTTCAGGAACCTGGAAGGAGAGGGGCTGGAAGAGAAAGAGGAGCGGTGATAAGTTTCTACCGCGAAGAAATATTTACCATCCTGCTCCAGGAACTTCGCCTGGTTGGATGTAAGTTCTCCACCCAGTGAGCCTGCCCATTTGGAGATGCCGGGCAGTTCGCCGCCGGAGATGTCTTTGAAAGCGGAGGGTGCACCTGTTTCTTCCAGGGGAACCGGAGCGTTTTTAAAGGAAACGTATTTTCCATCTGTATAGGCGATGGCGCCGTTCAGACTAACGTGTTTGCCTAAACGTGTATTTGCATCCAGTTCAACACCCAGCACGCGTACTTTTTCGGCGTTGGCGAGATAGCCCCTGTTTACGCCTACTTCTGCGGTTTGCACCTGGGTTTGGTAATCTTTGATGTCGGTATGGTGGAAGACGATGTTTACTGTGGTACCGCGCGAGGGTTGTGATTTAACGCCCACTTCATAGTGTGTAACGTATTCAGGTTTGATCCTGGCGAGTTCAATCATCGCTTCCCCGCCGGAAGTGGGAAGACCGCCAAGGTTTACGCCAATGGGTTTGTAGCTGGTGCTGAAGGTGGCGAATGTATTCACTTTTTCTGCGGCTTTAAAGGAGACGGTAAGTTG
>CAMLRX010000053.1 GCA_946482545.1 uncultured Flavihumibacter sp.
TCTTTTACATTGGTTTCGAAGAAGCGGAAAACGATATTGGGATGGGCTTTCAGTTCTTCCCCGATCTCATAAAGGTGCGTGGAAAGTATGAACAAAGAATGTTTGATGCGCACGAGGCCGTTGATCACCGCCAGCGAGCATTTCATGGCATCCTGCACATTCGTTCCTTTAAAAAGTTCATCGATCAGGATCAGCCATTTTCGACTATCGTTGATGGTGAGAATGGTATTCTTGATGCGTTGAACTTCATTGAAGAAATAGCTTTCCCCTTTCAGGATATTGTCCATCACCTGTATATTGGAAAGCAGGCCGTTAAACAGACTCAGCCGCATCGCGGTGGCGGGAACACCCATGCCCAGATGCGCAAGGAAAACGGAAATCCCAACGGCTTTGATGAACGTACTTTTTCCGGCCATATTCGCACCGGTAAGAAAAAGGAAATTCTTATTCGAATTCAATTCCGTGTTGTAGGCGATGGGCGTGGGCAGCAGCGGGTGGTACAATCCGGTAATATCAAGAATGGGCATTTCGCTGTGTACCATTTCCGGAAAGCTGAGTTGCAGCTCCTTCGCAGATTTGGCCATGCCATAATAGGCATCGAGCCGGTAATATATTTGAATGAGTTCCAGCGTATGTTCCCGGAAGTCATGGAGGAAAAAATGCGCCAGGCGCAGCATCTCCGCAGTACTCAGTTTCGCCCCTTTCGGCGTTTTCAGTATGCGCGGCACGCCCGAACGCCGCAGCAATTCCGATGCGCGTTCCACATGCGACTTAATAAGTTTGGGCAGTTCATCTGCCACACCAAGTAATGGAAGCAGTTGCGCCACTCCTTTGAGGAAATCGATGCAGTGGGGAAGAGAAAACTTGATGAGCGCATAATCGGGTCCGTGAAAAAACCTGTAACTGAAGGCCTGAATGGCGTTTGGGCGTTCCGGGTACTCATCAATATTGTTATCGTATAGCCTTTCGATTACGAGCAAAGTGCCGTTGGTGATTTCCTGGGGCCACAAAGTATCCTGGTCCATAATCCTGCGCAGCAGTTGCTGAGTGGCAACGATCTGTTCAATATCCGTATGCGGTGCGCGGAAAATGCGGCGCATCCATTCCCTGCCACCTGTGGTCCGTGTACGGTCAAGGCGATGGAACACCGACGATTCCTCGTCGGAACTGAAGATAGAAAGGTCGTTGAAGGTTACTTTGTCGATTTGCATGGGCGGTATTTATCGGTCAAACTGCAGCCGTTCTCCCTTCATTGATTCATCCCATACTGCTTTTCCATAATTACCGTCCGGAGCGTGGTATACCAGGTTGCCATTTACAAAAGTATGGGTAACGGAAGCTGGGAGGGTAGTGCCTTCCATCGGACTCCAGCCACATTGGTAAAGGATGTTACCAGTATTAATGGTATAAGGGGCGTTCATATCCACTATTACCAGGTCGGCCATGTAGCCTTCGCGGATATAACCCCGGTTGGCGATCTGGAAGCAGTCGGCAACGGCGTGGCTCATTTTTTCCACTACTTTCTCCAGGGATATCCTGCCTTCCTTCACATAATGAAGCATCAGCGGCAGGGAATGCTGTACCAGCGGTAGCCCGGAATGCGCATGTTGGTAACCGGGATTTTCGGTTGCAGGTACCAGCATGCCCGCTTCGTTGCGTACATAACCTTTTTCGGCAAGTGTATGCGGGGCGTGGTCAGTGGCAATTACATCCAAACGATCATCCAGCAATGCTTCCCACAGAGCGGCCTTGTTTTCCGGCGCTTTGATGGCGGGGTTACATTTGATCTGGTAGCCCAGTTGCGCATAGTCATCGGCGGTAAAATGCAGGTGGTGCACGCATACCTCGGCGGTGATTCTCTTTTCTTTGAGGGGCAGCATATTGGAGAAAAGCGCCAGTTCCTTTGCGGTGCTGATGTGCAATATGTGCAGACGGCTGTTGTATTTCTTCGCAAATTGAATAGCAGTAAGGGACGATTCAAAACAGGCTTCCGCATCGCGGATGATGGGATGGTCGGAAGCGTCCAGTGTCGGCTTTTCCGCTATTCTTTTTTCATAATTAGCTTTGATGATCTTTTCATCCTCGCAATGGGTGGCGATCAGCACTTCGGATTCGCTGAAAACTTTGTTCAGGGTAACATAGTTGTCTACCAGCATGTTGCCAGTGCTGGATCCCATAAATATCTTCACGCCGCAGATGTCTTTTTTCAGCTTATTCACCTTCAGCACTTCGTCCGCGTTGTTGTTGGCGGTGCCCATGAAGAAGGAATAATTGGCGAGGGAAGTCTGCGCGGCGATGCGGTATTTATCTTCCAGCAATTCAATGGTGAGCGCATTGGGAACGGTATTTGGCATTTCCATAAAAGAAGTCACACCTCCGGCCACGGCGGCTTTAGCTTCGGAACCAATGGTGGCCTTATGGGTGAGCCCCGGTTCCCGGAAATGCACCTGGTCGTCGATGGCACCGGGAAGCAGAAACTTTCCTTCCCCGTCAATCTCCACGGCAATGTCGGAACTTATTTGTGGCGCGATTTTTTCAATTCTTCCGCCGGCTATCAGTACATCGTTCACCTGTACCAGGCCTTCATTCACGACCTGGATATTCTTAATGAGATAATTTTGCATACTTTTCAGTCTCTAAATCATGAATCAATATCTGATGCAAGTTATTAAAAGCGTGGTAAGCATCCTCTTTTTATGTTTACCGGTTACATTGCTCGCCCAAACCAACTGGTTCCCGCAGGGGTCAAAAGAATACCGTTTGCTGGACCGGCTGGACATTAAAATGCAGTCGCATCCTGAATTGCGTTTCAATACCGCGAAGCCGTTCCCTGGTAAAAAATGGGTAGCTGCCCTCTCGGATGCCGATAGCGCCGGGGTTTTAACGAAGGTGGACCGGGCCAATATGCTTTCTGCGCTGGCGCAGAACAGTGAATATGTGGAAAACGAACCGGCTTCTTTTCTTTCAAAAAAGCCATGGTTCAAAACTTTTTACCAGAAGAAGGCGAATTTTTTTGAGGTGAAGAACGAGGATTTCTTCCTGGCGGTGAACCCCATTCTCCAGATCAGGTGGATGAAAGAAACGGATAACGATGAATCCCTTTTTCAGAATACACGCGGCATTACCATCCGCGGACTGATCGGGAAAAAAATAGCCTTCTCCACTTATATGACCGAAAACCAGGAGCGCGGTCCCTCCTGGTTCATGGACCGCATCGCCCGCTACCGGGCAGTTCCGGGTGCCGGGTTCTATAAATCTTTCAGAAATACCGCGGTGGATTACTTTGATGCCCGCGGTTCCATCAGTTTCAACGCGGCTAAATTTATCGACCTGCAATTCGGGTACGACAAACAATTTATTGGAAACGGTTACCGCAGCCTTTTCCTCAGCGATTTCGCCAACAACCAGCTTTTCTTCAAAATAAATACCCGCATCTGGAAGTTCAATTACCAGAACCTGTTCATGGAACTCACACCGCAGTATCTTTCCAATCCGCGGGATGAGCTGCTTTCCAAGAAGTACGCGGCCATGCACCACCTTAGTTTGCAGGCCACGCGCTGGCTCAACATCGGGTTATTCGAATCCGTTGTTTTCGGCAGGAAAGACCATTTCGACTTCACCTATCTCAATCCCATCATCTTCCTCCGCTCCGTAGAGCAGCAGAACGGGAGCGCCGACAACGGCATCGCCGGTTTCGATTTCAAGGCCAATATCGCCAAACGCATTCAGTTGTATGGTCAACTCGCGTTGGATGAACTTAAAATCTCGGAGTTTACCAGCGGCAATGGCTGGTGGGGCAACAAATGGGGAATCCAGTTGGGAGGAAAATACGTGGACGCCTTCGGTGTAAATAACCTCGATTTGCAGGTGGAAACCAACATCGTGCGTCCGTTCACTTATTCTTTCCGCGATTCTGTGGCCAGTCACAACCATTACAACCAACCTCTGGCACACCCGCTGGGCGCGAATTTCAAAGAAGTAGTGGGCATCGCCTCCTGGCAGCCTGCACCCAAATGGCGCATCGACGGGAAAGTGATTTACGCGCTGCAAGGCATTGATACCGCCGGACTGAATTTCGGCAGCAATATCTTCAACCTCTACACCACCCGCCCTTCCGATTACGGTTTCCAGATCGGAGACGCTGTACAGGGTAAAACGGTGAACGCTTCGCTGTGGCTCAGTTATGAAGCCAAAGAAAATGTATTCCTGGAAGCGGGGCTGGTGCACCGGAAGCTGAATACGGTTGCGGTAAACGAAATGTACACGGGGCTGAAAGCGAGTTCAACCATGGTGAGCGTGGGGTTGCGGATGAATATGTTCAGAAGGGAATATGATTATTGATTTTCACGCGAAGTTTTTTATTTCACGCAAAGACGCAAGGGAGCAAGGACGCAATGCGTTGTTTGTCTTTTAGCGTTTTTATTATGCAGTTTTATTTCTCGCAACGACGCTACGGCGCAACGTGAGACCCTGATTGATTTTAAGGTTAATTATTTGCTGAGAACAGACTATATGTTATATATAAAACATAACGGCTAAAGAGAAAGGTAATTTGAAACATAAAACCTTAAATAAAGTAGCATAGCCAGCCTTAAAAAATTAGCCTTTCCCAATTCTGCAGCCCCTTGCGTCGTAGCGAGAAATGAGAAAAACTCCATCCAAAAGGAACCCTGCCAACCAATTAACGCCTTGCGTCTCTGCTTCCTTGCGTTGCGAAGTGCGCAGCACAAAGCAATTGCGTGAAAAGAAGCGTGAACACCCTAATCCACTGAACTCATCACATCATCAATAAAATCCAGAATTTCTTTCTTTCCCATCTTCTTCACTGTGGATGTCACAAAATGCGGCGGCAGTTCTTCCCATGTTTCCAGCATCGCCTGCAGGAAGCGTTTTACGTTTTGCGCGGTTTCCCGTTGCGTGGTTTTATCGGCTTTGGTGAATACCAGTGCGAATGGAATCCCCCATTCACCGAGCTGGTTCACGAATTCCAGGTCTATTTTCTGCGGGGAATGACGGCTGTCGATGAGCACGAATACGTTGCGGAGGTTCTCTCTTTGGCGGAGGTATTCCTCGATCATTTTGGTCCAGCTTTTCCGCTGGTTCTGAGAAACCTTCGCGTAGCCATAGCCGGGAAGGTCAACGAGGTACCAGGCGCCGTTGATGTCGAAGTGGTTGATCATCTGGGTTTTCCCGGGACTGGCGCTGGTTTTGGCGAGTTTTTCCTGGTTGCAGAGGAGGTTGATGAGCGACGACTTCCCCACATTGCTTCTACCGATAAAAGCAAATTCAGGGCGGTCGGGTTTAGGGCAGAGCTGGATGCCAGGACTGCTGATGAGGTATTGCGCGCTTTTGATGACCATGGCGCAAAGGTAGGCAGTTTCTAATTCACCGCCTTATCCGCGCAACAACTGCTGGCAAAAGCATCCGGTTTGGCCTTGAAGGCGAACCCCATTCCGAGGATATAGCCCATGGCTTCGCGCAGCGCTTCATTGCTTTTGAAATGCGGATTGGTATTGATATCGGCATGTACTTCCATGTCCACATCATACTTTGTGAAGAGGTCGCACAGTTCATACGCGATCTCAATGGATTTGGCCACTTCCACCAGCATCCTTTCCTTAATGGAGTAGGGGTGCCTCGTTTTTTCGTTGTGGATGAACATGAATCCGCCATGACCTTCCCGCAGGAAAACGATCACGGTGGCGAACTCCGTTTCTTGGCCTTTCACCTGTGAATCGGTGCCGATGCATACCTTGAGAGAGAACCCTTTGTCAACTTCCCGCCTGATCGCTGTTTCCACGGCGCTCTTGATGGGTAGATCAATAGGGTCGCCATTAAATTTTCTCCAGAGCATAGGAAAATGTTTACCTAATATAAAGAAAATTTATGTTGCAACCGGGGCTTTGTTGAATTATTGTTTCATTAACTTCTCCGTTTGGCTGCTCATTCCATCCTGTATTTTCAGGAGGAAAACGCCAGCGGATGATAACGAGAACCGGTTTGAACCTTTGTTCAATCTTCCTTTGCTGATCATTCTGCCAGAGGGATCCATCAGCAGGTATTCGGCGGCACGGCTAACGTTGATCTGGTAATTACCGTCCCCAAGTGCATGTACCTCCGCGGTTTTCACCGGGTCGCCTTTGATAACTACGGTATTGGAATAGTGGTGCTGGGCCGCATGAACACCTTTCACCCGTAGACGGTAGTGATGAGGACCAGGTGTTTCCGGCGTATAAGTATAACTGTTGGAATGATCCGATTGAAATACGGTCTCAAACCGTGTTCCGTCTTTGGATACCTGCAATTCGGCGTTGTAACCTGGTTCGTCGCCGGTGATTTTCCATTGAAGGATGTGTTTGCTCCCCGATTGGGATCCCGTGAGCCTGATGTCGTGCACGGGAAGTATGCCATTTGCAACGAAGACGCCGGTAATATTGTAGAAACCGATACTGGAGGTGTCGGAAAGATAGCTGTTCCCTACGCCATCCACGGCGAAGTAGTAAGTGCCGGGCTGAACAAATGTATCTATGGCCGCACTGAGTTTATCCGGGGGATTGAAGCTGGCAAGTGTATCGCCGTTGCTGCCGATCATACTGAGTTTGATGTCGAGATTGGCGCCTGAATTATTGCTGTTCACCGTATAAGGAACTGCGTTGAGTTGAAGGATAGAAGGTTGTGTGAGTGTTAAACTGAATACATCTTTATCGTCTAACCTGGTGAGGATGCCGCTGGCGGCGATGCTGTTGCCACTGGTGGGGATGGGGGCTGCGGCTTCAATGTGGTCGGCGTGATCGTCGGCACGGAAGCTGATTTTATTGGCGAAGCTGGTAATGGTTTTGATGTCGTCCTGTATGTAATTGCAGCCGAAGGCGCTGGTGCCTTTGGTCCACGTGGTGAGGTTGCGGGAATAGCTGTTGCCCATGATGGGGGCCCAACTGATTTCACCTGTACCCTTTCCGGAGTTGTATTCTTCTACCAGTGCACAGGATTCATTAAAACGGCTCTGGTGTTGAAGACCGAGGGTGTGCCCGGCTTCATGGGAGCAGGCTTCCCCCACATTTTTGGTGGAATAACTGAGTTTATTGGGGAACACGAAACAGGGTGTATCATCGCCCCAGGTGAAGGACCCAACCCAGGCGGCGCCACCCGCGTTCCCGTACCAGGCCGAGGTGGGGGTTACAATTACGCGTGTTCGTTGCCGGACGGGCGCTGCGAAATACACCGTTGAATCGGTGGTGATATTGATGTTAAAGGGACGGAAGTCTTCCGCTACCCGGTTGAAGATTTCTTCAATGGCCGTGTTGGAGAAGCCTGAAGCTGCTGCGGAAATAGGGCCGCTCCAGTTCCAGGAGGTACTGGCTACGTAATGGCCGTCGAAATCGAGGAAAATAACGCCTGTTGCTGCGGGATAACTGTTCAGTTTTATAACCTGTGCATTGGTTTTAGGTGTAAGCCACAGCAGTATAACACAGAGCAGTGAACGTAAAATGGTTTTCATGCGGATGATGTTTGGATAGGGGATAGAAATGGGGCCGGATCAAAAACGGGCGCTAATCGACCAACAAGAACTTCGTGTTCGTTTTCACGAAAAAGTACTGGTCGTTCTCTTTTGTAAGTACGTACGCTTCACCGGTTTCCCGGTTGTAAATACGACCTGTAAACGAAGTGGTTCCATCTTCTTCCGTAATCCTGGAAAGGGTGAGCAGGGCGCCTCCGTAATTGGCGGCTTTCAGTTGTATTCCTGAAACCTGTTTGTTCTTCCTGAAATTGGAGACGATCTCTCCTTCCAACATGAAATCCGGAGCAATAAATACTTTGCTTTTTGTTCCTTCGCGGAGTTGTAAAGTGTGGCTTATTTCGTTCGTGGCGAAAGGAATTTTCGCTTTCACTTCACGGAACACGGATGGTGCATTGGTTTCCTGTTTCTGACGGGTGGGTTGCTCCTGTGATTGAACGGACATGGCGCATCCCCCTACAAGAAACATCAGAACAGTTGCCTGTTTGAGGTTCTTCATACTACGATATTGGGTGTTACAAAATGGTTTTTGTAGGGACGAATGCTATTGCAAGTATAAAATAGGAACGTTTTTCGGCAAAAAATATTTCAGCTTAATACTGGTTTGTACTTAGCATTACCAGCGTGCAGGCTTCCACCGGTTCTATACCGTTTTGTTCCGCCAGCGCATACAGTTCAGGGTTTTCAGTGCCCGGGTTGAAAATAATGCGTTTGGGCTTCAGCGAAAGCATGTAATCGTAATACTCCTTCTGATGGGTTTCGTTTAGGTACAACGTAATGGTGTCTATGTTTTCAAAAGGAAGTTTTTCCTTTGAAATCGTTGTTCCTTCTACCGTTGTTGCTTTTCTGCCGATGCCGACGGTTTCATGCCCTTTCGCTTTCAGGCGTTGCATGGCCAGGTAGCTGTAACGTTGCGGATTATCCGATGCGCCCAGTACAAGTGTTTTTTTACTCATTTTATCAGTTTTAACAGGGTGCCGGTGAACCAGTTTTCATCTGCTTTGATCAATTTGTCCAGGGCGTTGTCCGTTTGCCCGGCCATTTTCCTGATTCCTGTGATCGCGTTGTTGAAAGATTTCACCTCCGGATTTTTGGGGTCATCCTCCACTTCTTTGAGTTGATCCAGCAGTTTCAACATAGGTTCCAGTTCTCTTTTTTTCCGTTCCCTTGTGATCTGTTTCACCACCTTCCAGATGTCTTTTTCGGCGGTGAAGAACTCCTTTCTTTCACCAGGTATCAAAACGCGTTCCACCAGCCCCCAATCGATCAGTTCGCGGATATTCATATTGGCGTTGCCCCGGCTGATGTTGAGCTCTTCCATGATTACTTCCGCGCTCAGTGGTTGCGGGCTCACCAGCAGCAGCGCGTGAATTTGAGCCATGGTGCGGTTGATGCCCCATTGTGAACCGAATGCGCCCCAACTGGCGATGAATTGTTGTTTGGCTTCAGAGAATTTCATGAAGCAAAGGTAGGGGAATGTAAGAACTTTCAGGATTTTCTGAAAGTTTAACAGATTGAGATGTGCTTAACTCAATCACTTACCCTGCTTTTCAGGTCCATTTGTTGGTGGAGGATTCTTAAAATGATTATTTGTTTAGCTGCAATGCGGTAGAATATAATATGCCTGTTAATACGAAATCCCAGAATACCATTACCGATAGCATCATAAGTTTTTCCGATGTCTGGTGCCTGGGCGATTTTGTCGCATGTCTCAATGAGGACTTTGTAATATTTATCCGCCTGCTTTTCCGACCAGGCTTCAAATGTGTAATCCCAAATATTAGAAAGGTCTGCGACGGCGCTATTTGACAGTTCGTATTTAGCCATTTCTACGCTTCGTCGCTTTGAGTTCCAGCAGGTGGTTCTTAGGATTGAACCCAGTAGCAATGCCGCTTTCTATTCCTTCCTCAATGGCGGATTTAAGTGTCAGAAATTTATTTTCTTCTTCTTCTAAAAGCCTCAATCCCGCACGTATTACCTCACTCGCATTTTTATACCTTCCTTTGGCCACCCTTGCCTCTACAAAATGTTCAAAATAGTCGCCTAATGAAACGGAAGTGTTTCGCCCCATGATTTTAGAATTTACCTCTAAATTACCAAATTATGGTAACTTTTCCTCCTGCCTTTTGAATTGATCCAACATCCTGTTTCTACGGATCATTTGGGTAAAAAGTTGAAGTTTTTCAATATCCGACCTGTTGATGTCTGCCAGTAATCGTTCTTCTTCAGATTGAAATACAAATTTCCCCTTTTGCTTTGGACTGCCTGTGTTTTGAAAAGACTGATTTTGCGAAATGCCGCCTTTATTTTCTGATGGTATTTCCATAGATACAATTTAAGAATTTATTGCCTCAGCCTCAAAAATCCGGGCATGCCACACCAGTGTCCCGTTCCCGGAATTTCCAGCCGCGCACCGTAAGCGCCAGGTAAAATCCGCCATTGGGCATCGCGTTCTTCGTGAATATCCAGCCCGCGTTGTGAAGGCCCATTACCACCGGACCCAACTTTCCGGCAAGGCCCACCCAGAATTTTCCCTCGGTGGTATATTGCATAGGGAGGTAAGCCGCCAATTTGCGTTTTTCCCAGCGTGGCGTAACGGCGATCATATCCATTTCGCGGACCGCATACTTTTCGTCGTGTGTGCTGGAACGCAGGTTGGCGCTGATGTTCGCGTTCACAAAAAAATCCTGTGCAACGTGTTTGTCTATGTTCACCACCAGTCGTGTGGGTTGGTTCACAATGAAGTTGCCTCCGATGCCGGAATAGCCTGCCGCGATGGTTTCCAGGGAATCGTTGAATTCCGGTACACCGGCCACGTTCTGAAATTTATATTGAAGGATGGAATCCACCACTTCGGTTTTGAATCCGCTGAAGCGGCGGCTTTCCCGGCCATGGCGGTATTGGTTCCTGCCAATATCCAGCAGGGAAAAGCCGATTTTCCAGTTATACGGTGGTGCGTCTTCCTGCCGCACATAGCCATCGTAGCGCAGCAATAGTTCGGCGCCAAGATCGGCGCTGGCACTGTTTAAGGTATGCCCCATCACATCTTTGATGTTCTGCCACGTAGATTTTTCACTGCTGATGCGGTCGTAGTTGGAAGAATAACCATACCTGCCACGGCCCTCGGTGATCACGAAATATGGTTGAAGCCCATTGTTCCTGATTTCAAAATAGCCATTACTCACGCGCACAAAGCCCCCGGATAAACCACGCTGCGCCTTCAGCGTAACACCACCCGATAAACGCATGAGTTCGTTCTCATAAAGTGTTTGCGCGTAAGAAAAGAACAGTTCACCCCAGGAAGACTGAACGGCGCTCATGCCAATGGGAACGGTGGCGAGTTGGTTCAGGTTGAAGAACTGGCTGGTATTCTGAAGCGTATCCGTAAAGAAATAAGGAGAGGAGCGCAGATGAAGGTAGTGGCGCAGGTTAGCCCCCACTGCCACGGCCCTGTCCCTGCCAATATTGAAGCGCAGGTTAAAGAGCCGTATGTCCGACTGGTAATGCGCCCTCCGGCCATAAAAGCCCTGGTTGAACTCCAGGTAGGAGTTTTTTGCCGTGCCCAGCAAGCCATAGTCTTTAACCGTGGCCACGTTGTTGAAGGCTTTCTGCTGGGTGGAAAAAATAGTAAAATCCCAGGGAAAAGGCTGGTGCACAATGGAGGCGGGGTTGTTGTAAACAGTGAGTCCGCTGCCGTAAACATTGCCATGCAACGCATGGTACGATTGCGCCTTAACAGTGTGGTGTACAATTATCAGTAGCAGGAGAAGCCGGATTTTTTTCAAAGCTGTTCAATTATAATAGTGATACAGTTTGGTTCTTCAGGCGGTATCGGCGTTTCAAATATCCAATAAATATGGGAATGATGGTTTTAAAGGACAGAATTAAGTTTACAAGGAAAGTTTTTATATACGATAGCGTCTGATTTCCTTTCCAAAGCACTAAATTGCTCTTTCTTCAAACCAAACTGAATTACACCATGCAAAGGTCCTTTCTGCGGATCATGCCCGCCATAATGGGGGTATTGATGGCCGTAACCCCGGCATTGGCCCAAAACCCCGCTGCTGTTACCAAAGGCAATTATAACCTTGCCGCCCGTTTTTCTCCCAAAAAGCTAAGTAAACTGATCTTCTCCACTTCGGTGGACCCGCATTGGATGCGCAATTCCGATCGTTTCTGGTACACCTGGGAATCGCCCTCCGGGAAAAAATGGTACATCGTGGATCCAGCCAAATCCACTAAAACCGAAATGTTCGATACTGATAAAATGGCCGCGGACATCACGCGCATCGTGAAGGACCCTTTCGATGGGCAGCACCTTCAGCTCGACAACCTCGAATTCATCAAAAATGAGACGGCCATCAGGTTCGAAGTAAGGAGCACAGAAGAAGTAGAGAAAAAAGATACCACCACTAAAAAGGATTCCACCCGCCGCGCCACACCGCCGGCAAAGGAGAAAAAGACCTTTTATTTTGAATACAATCTCCAGACCCGTGAACTGAAAGAACTCACCGATTACGAGAAGCCAAAGCGCCGCCCGATGTGGGCCTCCATCGCGCCAGACAGCTCCATGATAGTCTTCGCGAAGAACCATAACCTGTACTGGATGGACAAGGAGAACCTCTACAAAGCCATCAAGAATGAAGACGATTCCACCATTGTTGACCACCAGATTACAAAGGATGGCGTGGAAGATTTCGGCTTCGGAAGAGGATATGGTGAAACCGATGTGGAAAAGGAAAAAAATAAAAATAAACGCAAAGGCGCTTATGTACTCTGGTCGCCTGACTCCAAGTTTTTTACGACCACGCTTTCAGATGTACGCAAAGTAAGCGACTTGTGGGTGATCAACAACGTGGCCGAACCACGCCCTACGCTGGAAACCTATAAATACCACATGCCCGGTGAAGCGAACGCTCCCATCGAATACCTGATTGTGTTTGACGCCACCACCAAACAGGTGAAAAAACTGGACGCGGGCAGGTATAAAGACCAGACCATTGGTTTGTGGGCATCTCCCTGGAAACCCAGTGATCGTGACGTTGATTTCCGTCCTTCCACCTGGCTGGGCACCAATACTAAGTTTTACATGAACCGCACCAGCCGCGACCTCAAGAAGATCGACGTTTGTATGGTGGATGCGGCTTCCGGGAAAGTAACACCTGTTATTGAAGAGAAGCTGAACACCTATGTGGAGATCCGTCAAGTAGCCCTGGTGAACGGAGGAAAAGAACTGATCCAGTGGTCAGAAAAAGACGGATGGGCACATTTTTACCTGTACGATGAAAATGGTAAACTGAAAAACCAGATCACGTCAGGGGCTTTCCATTGCGAAGAGATCGTGGAAGTGGATGAAAAGAACCGGGTGCTTTATTTTACGGCGAACGGAAGGGAAAGCCTTCCTGCCAAAGGAAAGGATGGCGTTGCGGAAAAAGAAGATCCCTACTATGTACACCTTTACAGGGTGAACTTTGATGGTACCGGTCTGAAATTGCTGAATCCCGGCAACTTCGACCACAGCTCCAGCATGGGGGATTCCTACAAGTATTTTGTGAACAACTATTCCCGTGTAAATACCACGCCTGAATCAGTGTTGATGGACAACACCGGTAAGTTGATTATGAAACTGGAGACCGCTGACCTTTCCAGTTTGTTCGCGGCTGGTTACAAATTCCCCGAGCCTTTCAAAGTGAAGGCGGATGATGGCATCACCGACCTGTTCGGGGTAATGTACAAGCCTTTCGACTTCGATTCCACCAAAAAGTATCCTATCATCGAATACGTATATCCCGGTCCGCAAACGGAAGCGGTAAACAAGGCTTTCGGCAGAAGTATGGACAGGATCGACCGCCTCGCGCAGTTCGGCTTCATCGTGGTAACGGTGGGCAACAGGGGTGGCCACCCCAGCCGCTCCAAATGGTACCACAATTACGGTTACAACAACCTCCGCGATTATGGACTGGCCGATAAAAAAGCGACCGTGGAGCAACTGGCAGTAAGGTATCCTTTTATTGATGGCGACAGGGTAGGGATCACCGGTCACTCCGGTGGTGGATTCATGTCAACCGCGGCTATGCTTGTATATCCCGATTTCTTTAAAGTAGCGGTTTCAGGCGCGGGCAACCACGAAAACAATATCTATAACCGCTGGTGGAGCGAAAAGCACCATGGCGTGAAGGAAATCATCACGCCCAAAGGCGACACTACATTCCAGTACAATATTGAAAGAAACCCTGAACTGGCGAAGAACCTCAAAGGAAAACTGCTGTTGGTAACGGGCGATATCGATAACAACGTACACCCCGCCAATACCATCCGCATGGCGAATGCCCTCATCAAAGCCAACAAACGCTTCGATTTTATGCTGATGCCCGGCCAAAGACACGGATTTGGTGACATGACCGAATATTTCTTCTGGCTGATGGGCGACTATTTCTGCAAATACCTGCTGGGTGATTTCTCCCAACCGGTGGATATTATGGAAATAAACCGTGAAGTGGAGCAGACCGGCAATAAAAGAAGGTAATAATTCCTTAACCGGACTGTTATACCAGTCTGAATTAATTTCGCCGCATGCAAAAAAGAACGTTTTTGTATGCGGCGATTTTGTTTTCCGCCTGCAATACCCAGCCCCCGGTGGCGAAAGATGCCTTGAAACCCACTGCCGTAACGGAAGTTACGCCACATGATACTGATGATCCTGCAATCTGGATTCATCCTACCAACCCCGATTCCAGCCTGATTATCGGAACGGATAAGGATTCGGATGGTGGGCTGTATGTATATGATCTTTCAGGAAAGATGCTCCGGGAGAAAACGGTGCGTCCCTTGAAGCGCCCTAATAACGTGGATATCGTTCAGGGCGTGAAGATCGCAGGCAAAACGATGGACATCGCAGTAACCACCGAAAGAGAGACCAACCGAATCCGTGTATTCTCAGTTCCCGATATGCGTCCGCTGGACAATGGCGGCATCGAAGTGTTCGCAGGTGAGCAGGAGCGCGGTCCAATGGGTGTGGCGTTGTACCACAATACTGAGGATAGTTCCGTTTATGCCATCGTTGGGAGGAAGTTCGGTCCGAAAGATGGGTATCTCTGGCAATATAAACTGGAAGCGGATGCTGGTGGAAATATTACCGGCACCGTTGTGCGCAAATTCGGAAAGTTCATGGGTGGAAAAGAAATTGAGAGCATTGCCGTGGATGCTAAGTTGGGCTACATTTATTATTCTGATGAAGGATATGGTGTGCATAAATATCATGCTGATCCCGCAAAAGTGAACACGGAACTGGCCGTTTTTGGTGTGAAGGAGTTCAAAGAAGATGTGGAAGGAATATCTATTTATCAAAGCACCGATTCAACGGGCTATATCATCGTTTCCAACCAACAGGAGAATACGTTTAACTTTTACCCCAGAGAAGGCGCTTCGGGCAACGTTCATCAACATACGCTGATCGGGAAACTGCCTTTCTCCACGGTTTCCAGCGATGGATCAGAAGTAACCTCCGTTCCGCTCGGAAGCCGTTATCCTAAAGGATTGTTTGTGGCCATGAGCGAAGGAATGGTGTTCCATTATTACGACTGGCGCGACATCGAGCAGCGCTTACTGAAGAAATAATCCCTTACAACAACCTTTCGGCTGCGTGCACATGGCGCGCTCCACAGGCTGGGTCACCAGGAGCGGAAAAACTCCGTAATGAGTACGGCCCTGTGCATTGCGCAGCATCCTATTGTTAGTGTTTAAAAAGAAAGCGGCCACACGTTTTGTGTGGCCGCTTTCTGTATTATGTTTGAACGTTTCCGTTACACAAGCATTCTAACGGGTTCTTCCAGCAGGCTCTTCAGTGTTTGCAGGAACGCCGCACCTGTAGCACCATCCACTACACGGTGGTCGCAGCTCAGGGTTACCTTCATAACATTCCCTACTTTAATCTGGCCGTCTTTTACAACGGGCACCTGGCTGATCCCGCCTACTGCGAGGATACAGGCATCTGGCGGGTTGATGATGGCGGTGAATTCGTCCACACCGAACATGCCAAGGTTAGAGATCGTGAAGGTGGAGCCTTCCCAATCGGCGGGTTGCAGCTTCTTATCTTTGGCGCGTTTGGCATAATCCTTCACTTCAGCGCCGATCTGGCTGAGGGATTTGGTATCGGCGAAACGAACTACTGGAACGAGTAGCCCTTCATCCACGGCAACGGCTACGCCTATGTTTACGTGGTGATTGGTGCGGATTTTGTCGCCCAGCCAACTGCTGTTCACAGCAGGATGTTGTTTCAGTGAAAGCGCCACGGCTTTCAGCACCATATCGTTGAAGGAAATTTTTACGGGAGCGGTTTCATTCATTTTGGCGCGGCTTTCCACGGCTTTGTCCATATCAATGGACATCGTAACGTAGAAGTGCGGTGCGGTGAACAGGCTTTCGCTGAGGCGCTTGGCGATTACCTTGCGCATTTGCGAAACAGGCTTCTCGTCGAAGCTTTCCTGGCCGTATACTGCAGGAGCGGCGGTTGTTTTTGCAGCCGGGGCGGCAGAAGCTTTTTCAGCAGCGGGAACATAGTTGTCAACGTCGGATTTAACAATGCGGCCATTGTCTCCTGTTCCGGTTACTTTGGTGATATCGATGCCTTTTTCAGCGGCGATCTTTTTGGCGAGTGGGGATGCCTTGATCCTTCCATCGCTGGAAACATTTTCAGAAGTGGTATCACTTTCCTTATTGGCTTCTTCTTTTTTGCTTTCCACGGAAGAAGCAGGTGTGCCTGCGGCGCCTTTCACGTCTCCTTCTCCTTTCGCTTCAATGCCACCACCTTTTGCGGCGGCAACTATGGCATCAATATTTGTTTTATCACTTCCGATGATGCAAAGCAGGGCGTTAACGGGAACTTTGTCGCCTTTTTCAGCGCCGATGTACAGGAGAGTGCCATCTTTGTAACTCTCCAGTTCCATGGTGGCCTTATCGGTTTCCACTTCAGCTAGTAATTCTCCTTTTTTAACGGAGTCGCCTACTTTTTTATGCCATGCGGCGATCACGCCTTCGGTCATGGTATCGCTGAGGCGGGGCATCAGGATGGCTTCTTCCACAGTGGCCAGATCCATGCCGGAAGCAGCAGGTTTTTCAGCCTTGGGCGCGTCAGCTTTTTGGGCTTCTTCTTTTGGTGCTTCGGTTTTATTTTCGGCTGCAGTAGCGGCTTGTCCGCCATTTTGCTTCACGAGATCATCCACATTTTCTCCTGGTTTTCCGAGGATGGCCAGCAATGCGTTCACGTCCACTTTTTCTCCATTCTGGGCACCCACGTACAGGAGCGTACCGTCCTGGTAGCTTTCCAGTTCCATGGTGGCCTTATCGGTTTCAACTTCAGCCAGTAAATCTCCTTTCTTAACGGTATCACCCACTTTTTTGTGCCAGGCGGCTATCACACCTTCGGTCATGGTATCGCTCAGGCGGGGCATGAGTATCACTTCAGCCATAAAAAGATAATCGTTTTTAGTTGTTCGATTGCGTGTGTTTCCCGGGTTCCCGGTGCCCATTTGCTCAATGGAAGGCCGAAATTACAGGAAAAAGGCGAATTATGGTGCAGCGGTTCCCATAATTGGCTCAGCCTTTACCGGAAGCACAGATCATACACTGATAGGATCTTAGCACCAGTAAAGGCTGATGGTCGGAAAGCAATTCCGGAACGAATGTAGGGAAAGCTTTTGTTAAGAAAATGAAAATGGTTTTTACCTGATTGTTAAACGGTGTTTTTACATTTCTGCAAGCAGTGTTTTCACCGGAAATCAATCCACTTCCAGCCGCAGCTTTATCCGCAGGTCATTGATCAGCGGGTATTGTTCGGCCATCTGCATAAATACTTCGCGTGGCGTGAGGGGCCGTTCGAATTTGAGACCCAGATCGGCCCTTTGTTCGATTACCACGGTGAACAGCAGTCTGTTGTTGCAGAACTTTTCCTGCAGGTATTCCGCGAGTTCCCGTTTTTCAGCGTCGATAAAGCGGGCCATAATATTGTCGCCGGTTACTACTTCGAAGTTTTCGTCGTCCAGTATACGCAGTTCGGATAATTCGAAACTTTGTACGGCCGGGTTTTTCGCATCCCTCAATTTGTCGGCAAAGCCCTGCCAGTGTTCTTTCAACAGTTCCTGCGTGAGGGGGATGCGTTCTTTTTTCTCGGAAGGACCACTGTTGCGTGCCGCGATCTCCTGCCGGAGTTTACTCAGTGAGCCGAGTTTCAGTCCTCCGCCATTGGAGGGAGGGGGGGGGACTGTAGCCGGTTGGGCGGAAACGGCTGTTGTTGCTGCCTGTGCCGGTTGGAAAGCCGTTGGTTGTGCCGGTGCTGGTGGTACGGTGACGGGTGGAATTGCTGTTCCTGCCACAGGTTTGGGTGCAACTGAACTTGTTTCCACAATCAGCTTTGCACCAGAAGCCGGTTTTTTCTCCGGAGCGGGTGCCAGTGAAACAGTCCGGAAAGCCAGCGGCCGGTCAGTTATTTTTTTTTTATCCGGGCCGGAGCCGCCATCGGTAATTTCTATCGCCTGCTGAAGGTAACAGAGTTTGATGAGGGTAAGTTCTATGTGGAGGCGTTTGTTCCTGGCGCCGCGGTATTGTATTTCCGCGTCGGAAAGCAGGTTGAGCGCACTCACCAGCAGGGAAGCGCTTACGGCCCCCGCCATGGTTACATAACGGTCTTTGAAACTTTCCACCACATCCAGCAGGGACGCCACTTTCGGGTCTTTGCACACCAGCAGGTTCCGGATGAATTCGGCCAGCCCGTTCAACACGGTATCGCCTTCGAAACCTTTCCGGTTGATCTCGTCGAACATCAGGAGCGCGGAAGATACGTCCTGCTTCAGCATGGCGTCCATAAGCCGGAAATAATAATCCGCATCCAGGATATTGAGGTGCTCCAGGGTATTCGTATAGCTGAGTTCCCCATTGGTGAAACTCACGATCTTATCCATGATGCTCAGGGCATCGCGCATACAGCCTTCGCTTTTCTGGGCGATCAGTTGCAGGGCGGCCATTTCCGCTTTCACTGTTTCCTTCTCACATATCTCGTTGAGGTGGTCGGCGGTATCCTGGGTGGTGATCCTTTTGAAATCGAATATCTGGCAACGGGAAAGGATCGTGGGCAGTATCTTATGCTTTTCCGTGGTGGCCAGGATAAAAATGGCATACGGAGGGGGTTCTTCCAGGGTTTTCAGGAAGGCATTGAAGGCCGATGAACTGAGCATGTGCACCTCATCGATGATGTATACCTTGTATTCCCCCGCCTGTGGCGCGAAACGTACCTGCTCCACCAGCGTACGGATATCGTCCACCGAGTTGTTGGATGCGGCATCCAGTTCATGGATATTCAGCGAAGCCCCATCGTTGAAGGACACGCAGGAGTGACAGGTATTGCAGGCTTCCCCATCTTCCCCGGGATGCTCACAGTTGATGGTCTTTGCCAGGATACGTGCGCAGGTGGTCTTCCCCACACCCCGCGGACCACAAAACAAAAAAGCATGCGCCAGTTGTTTGTTGCGGATCGCGTTCTTTAAGGTGGTGGTAATATGCTGTTGCCCCACAACAGTGCTGAAATTCTGTGGTCTGTACTTCCGGGCCGAGACGATGAACTTTTCCATTATGGTTGCAAGATAGAGATTTTACTTTTCAGGCAAACAGGTACGGTGTTTAAACGGGGCTCCGGTAGGTGATTTTCTATTCCCGGATCAGAGGATCGGGTGGCGCTCGAAGGGCTGGGTCCTGTCGAAATTGTACCGGTAGGTAATCAGTTCCCGGGTCCGGAAGGAGTCTGGCAGGTTCTCTGCAACGTTGATCATTTTCGGGTTGAAATCGCCTATCCACTGCATTTCATATTCCGTATACGGGGTTTCCGGCTGTACCACTTTAGCGGTTTCCACAATGATATAAGCGTCTACCCCTTTTGCCTGGTACTCGGGGATAATACCGAATACGATACCCGTTAATTTACGGCAGGGTTTGGTGGCTTTCACCCAAAGGAACTTCAGCTTCGCGAGCAGGTTGAACTGCCCGTTCAGGTGTTTGAACCATTGGTTCAGATCGGGCAGGTTCACGAACAGCGCGATAGGCCTGTCGTTGTGATAGGCGAACCAGATGATGCGCTCGTCCATAACGGGTTTCATGGTTTTGAACATAACGATTACCTGCTCTTTCCGGAGTTCTTTCATGCCACCATGTCCTGCCCATGCCTTGTTGTATATTTCAGTGAAATCTTCCGCGAATTTTTCCAGTTGGTCCTTGCGGATGTGTTTGGCAGAATAAGTGGGGTCCGCGGCCACCCGCGCGTGTCTTTTCAGCAGTTTTTCGCTCATGGGTTTTTTAGCGTCCATGCCGAAGCATACCTGGTGAAAGAAAGGTTTGAACCCATAATTTTCCACCAGTTCCTGGTAATAGGGCGGGTTAAAGTTCATGCCGTAAAGTGGTTCCTGGAAACCTTTCACTACCAGTCCCCACCAGCGGTCACGTTCGCCGAAGTTGATGGGGCCGTCCATGGCGGTCATACCACGTTGGAGCAGCCAGTGTTTTGCCACATCGAACAGCATATCGGCGGCATCCTGGTGCTGAATGCAATCGAAGAAGCCCATTCCGCCCACCGGACCTTTATCGCCTTTCGACCTGTATTTTTTATTGACAAAAGCCGCGATTCTGCCAATCAGCTTTCCTTCTCCATCCTTCAATACCCACCGCGCGCATTCTCCTTGCCGGAAAGCCTTGTTCTGCGCGGGATCAAACACCATGCGGATGTCTTTATCAAGCGGCCGTATGTAATGAGGGGTATTCCTGTTCACTTCCACCGAAGCTTTAAGAAACAATGCTTCAGTTGCCTTATCCGATACCTGGATCAATTCCATGCTTATGGCTTTTTCGTTCCTAAAAAGGGCAAGTTAAACCGAACAGGGCGAATTTTATTCTTTTTTATGACCGGAACATCGGTCTGGTATTCCGCGTAATAGATCTTCAGCAGGATGATGAAATAGGAGATCAGCAGCGGGCCGAATATCAATCCGGGGATATTAAAATATTTAAGTCCGATGATCACGCCCAGCACGGTAACCACGGGATGTACATCGGCCATGCGCTTGGCGAGCATGAACCGGATCACATTGTCAAGGCTCCCCAGCGCCGCCGCGCCCCAGATGATGATAAATACGCCCTGCCAGATGGAGCCGCCTGCTAAAAGGTATATACCTGCTGGCACCCACACTAATCCTGTTCCAACAATGGGGATGATGGACGCAAACCCTGTAATGATGCCCCAGAAACCCGCTTCCGGGAGACCCGCTATCAGGTACCCGCCATACCCGCAAAGCCCCTGCGCTACCGCGATGAGCGGAACGCCCACAGCATTGCTGAAGGTTTGCGCCACCAGTTCCTGCCCGAACAATTCGATCTTTCTCCGCTGAAACGGAAGGTAAAAAACAATGGCCGCCTCCATTCTGTTCACATTGTACAACATGAAATAAAGAAAGAAGTACATCATGGTGATGGTGCCGAAGATGCCCAGGCTTTCATTGAGTATCGATTGGATGGCCCCGGTAGCGAACCCTTCAATATTGCTGATGTTCTTTTCTGAAAGCAACTTGAAATTGTATTGCGATTGAATGCGCTGGTCGAATTCTTTTAATGCGCTTACCAGCGCCTCAGGATCACTCACAAATGCGCTTATTTTATTGTACAGCATCACGCCCAGTAAGCTGATGGGCAGCAGAATGATAAAGAACGAAATTACGATGATGACCACGGCCGCCAATGATTTGTTCCAGCCTTTTTTCAAAAGCCTGCACATGCTGGGTTTGGCGAGTACATAAAACATGATGGCACCCAGGAAACCGGTGAAGAACTCTATCAGACTGAAAAAAAGAAACCCGCCGAAAAGCAGGATGATGGTGAGGAAGAGGTGCTTGTTCATCTTCCGGTCGGATAGCCTTGTCTCCATTTGTTATTTTTGTAGTGGAATGGTATTTGATTAACTTAGGTAGGTTCAAACCTACACTGATTCTTTCACAATTTTAAAAAACATACCAACATGGCAAGTAATTCGAAACTGCTCGTAGGATTTATTCTTGGCGCTGCCGCGGGCGCTGCTTTAGGTGTTTTTCTCACCAGCGATAAGGGGAAAGAACTGATTGCTGACCTGAAAGATGCCGCCGGAAAGTTTTCTGATGAAGTGAAAGAAACGATCAACAAAGGGAAACAATTCGCTGATGACCTGGAAGGCTCCGCAGAACAGGCCTGATCTTCTATAATCACTTAAAACATTGCCTATGGCCAGTGATAAAAAGCCCGGATTTTTTGAAGAAACGGAGGAGATGGTGGAAAAGTATGTTAAGGACAGAATGCTGCTCTTTAAGCTACAGGCTACTGAAAAAGCCGCCAACCTGGTGGCGTTGATGGTGAGCGGCATCGTGATTGGTATGATCGGCTTTTTCATCCTCATGTTCCTGAGTATCATGGCGGGATATTATTTCGCCGAACTTACCGGAAGCCTGTTTTATGGTTTCGGCATTATTACGCTCGTGTACATCGTTTTACTCATTGTACTTGTCGTATTGAGGAAAAAAATCCTCCACAATTTCGTGGCCAACACGGTAGTCAGGATCATATTTGACAAACAAACAGACGAAGATGAATCAAATTCCACCCATAACGTCCCCGACCAGGCCGGACCTGTCACATATCAACAACCTTGATGACCTCAAGCTGGAACAGAAGCGTGTGCGCCTCCGCGTGAAGTTGCAGGAGAAAGAACTACGTTCCCGGGTGAAAAAAGTACCTGGCGAACTCGTGGCCTCCATAGCGAAGACCGTGGTACCTGCTTTCCTTGCAGGAAAAGTAGCGGATACTGCGATTGGCGGATTGAGCAGTGGGGTAAACATGTTGTTCTCTAAAAATAAAAGTGGGGTAGGAGGCGTTGTTACAGGCCTGGCAGGTGGTCTGGCGAAAGGATTTATTCAGCGGGTAGGTGTTTTCACCGCTTTGCGAATGGCCTCAAAACTTTTTTTCTCCGGTAAAAGAAATAAAAAAGAGAAGTGATTGCACTTCTCTTTTTCTTATAATTTATAATTATTCCTGCTTAATCTATTTGGGTGATGATCCGAAAAGCTTTTCTTCCAACTTCTTATCGTGCCCATACACATCTTCCCTGAAATTTAGTTTCCCGTCTTTATCTACCCAAGCGGTGAAATAGCCGATAAATACCGGTATTTCCTTTTTAAGCGTCACATATTTTTCTTTGTCGGCTTTCATGAATTCGCTGATCTTTTCCGATGTCCAGGAAGTATCGTTGCGGAGCAGGTGTTCTGCAAACTTCATGGGTTCGCTGAGGCGGATGCAACCATGGCTGAAATCGCGGCGGCTTTCACCGAAAAGACTTTTCGCCGGAGTGTCGTGAAAGTAAATATTATAGTTATTGGGGAACAGGAATTTCACCCGCCCGAGTGAGTTATTATCACCGGGTTTCTGGCGTATCATATACGGGAAGGTACGGGCGGTGTATTTCCCCCAGTTGATGCTGCCGGGGGGCACGACCGTTTTACCACTAACCACTTCCATATTGTGTTTGGCGAGATAACCGGGGTTCCGTTGGACGGCCGGAAGTATCTCGTTGGCAAGAATTCCGGGAGGAATATTCCAGTACGGACTGAACACGATGTACTTCAAACTGCCCGTGAAAATAACGGTACCATGCTGCGCTTTTCCCACCACCACATCCATATCAAAAGAAAGTTGCCCATCTTCGTACACATGCAGGCGGTATTCGGGGATATTCACGAGGAGGTAATCGGTTTCGGGTTCACGGGGCGCCCAGCGCAACCGTTCCATATTGATGAGGATCTGCCGGATGCGGTCGTTGATCGGGGCATTTAACCTGCGCAGGAACTGGGGCCCGATGATGCCATCTTCGGTAATGCCGTGTCGGTGCTGGTAATTTTTAACCGCTTCGGTAAGGGCATCGTTGAAATAACCAGAGGAATCGGGATCGGCATAGTCGCCCAGAAAACTAAGGCGGTGCTTGATGTCGGAGATGGTGGAGGAACTGTCTCCGGGACTGAACTTCTTTTGTTCTGCCACAATTTCGGGCCAGCCGGTTTCTTTTTCCAGTTGGTAATACTTTTTAAGGTATTCTTCCAGCAGGTAATATTGTTTGCTTACCGGTGCGATGCGGGCGATGTCCTTGCCTTTGGTGGCGATCAGGGAGTCGAGCAGTTCAACCGCCTGGATTTTTTTGCGGGGGATGAACCATTCGAGTTCGGCCATATCGAGGTTCTCTTTGCCGGTGAAGTTTTTCTCGGCGTAGAGAAAGAACTGTCGGGTAAGGGCTATTTCGGTTCTGAATATGCCGGAATCGCTGGAGGGTGGCGCAAGGCCAGGTTGGTGAAGACTGTCAACAGTGGCGGTAAGGGGTACATTCAGCAGGAGCGAATCCTGAAGATCGGAAGCGCTGGCGGTCCACAGGTTGCGGAAGTTATAAGCCTGTTCGGCCATGCCGGATGTATCGAACCAGGCGAACTGGTAATTGCGTCCGGCATAGAAACGACGGAGTTTTTCATCGAATTGCCAGAGGGATGAATCACCGGCGATTGCTTTCTCCAGCCGCAGGCTGTCGAAGAAAAGGTTATTGTATGCGTTCTGCGCTGTAATGGTAGTGTCTCTTACAATGGGCGCCTGCTCTTTTCCAGAACCGGAACCACAGGCTGAAACGATAAGCGCAATGGCGATCAGGGTCATTACCCCTGATCCGGGATTGAAGTAGTGATTTTTCCGCATAGGCAAATATAAGTTTTCACCGGAAGGATGTTGGAAAGGGAACCGGGTATATTAGTGGCTACAGCAACGGGCTGGGCTGAATTTGCCCAGTTTTTACTTTAAAAATCAGTTGTAAAGATGATCAGGATATAAATCCATATTTGAATATAAAAGTATGAATATCAATTGTTTGTGATGGTTTTGCACATGATGTAAACTTTAAGCCCGGCAAATTATTGAACTTTGAACACCATGTGTTACCTTTGCGCCAATTTTGAACAGCTCACTTAAAATTAATTGATAATATGCCTAACACAGGTAAAGTAAAGCAGGTGATCGGAGCCGTTGTGGACGTGCAGTTCAGCGGTAAATTACCCGAAATTTACAACGCGCTGGAACTGAAGCGTGAAAATGGTGATACCCTGGTAATGGAAGTTCAGCAACACCTTGGTGAAGACAGCGTTCGTTGCATCGCGATGGACGGAACTGAAGGCCTGGTGCGTGGTACAGCGGTATCTGATACTGGTAAAGCGATCACCATGCCTATAGGTGAAGGCATCAAAGGAAGGTTGTTCAACGTAACTGGTGATCCTATCGACGGATTGCCCGCTATCGACAAAGCCGGTGGCCGCGCTATTCACGCCAAACCCCCTGCGTTCGAGAACCTGAGTACCGCTACAGAAGTACTCTTCACAGGTATCAAAGTAATCGACCTGATTGAACCTTACGCGAAAGGTGGTAAAATTGGTCTGTTCGGTGGTGCCGGTGTAGGTAAAACCGTATTGATCCAGGAACTGATCAACAACATCGCGAAAGCATATTCCGGTTTGTCCGTGTTCGCAGGTGTGGGTGAGCGTACCCGTGAAGGGAACGACCTCATGCGCGAAATGATTGAAGCCGGTATCATGAAATATGGTGAAGGATTCAAACACAGCATGGAAGAAGGTGGATGGGACCTTGAGAAAGTGGACATGAACGAGCTGAAAGATTCCAAAGCGACTTTCGTGTTCGGACAAATGAACGAACCCCCCGGAGCCCGTGCCCGCGTGGCATTGAGCGGTCTTACCATCGCTGAATACTACCGTGATGGCGACGGACAGGGACAAGGCCGTGATATCCTCTTCTTCGTAGACAATATCTTCCGTTTTACCCAGGCTGGTTCTGAAGTATCGGCCCTGTTGGGACGTATGCCTTCCGCCGTGGGTTACCAACCTACACTGGCTACTGAAATGGGACTGATGCAGGAAAGGATCACCTCTACCAAGAACGGTTCTATTACCTCCGTACAGGCGGTATACGTACCTGCGGATGACCTTACCGACCCCGCTCCCGCAACAACTTTCGCCCACCTCGATGCGACAACCGTACTCAGCCGTAAAATCGCTGACCTCGGCATCTATCCCGCCGTGGATCCGTTGGACTCTACCAGCCGTATCCTTACCCCGGCCATCGTGGGTGAAAACCACTACAACACCGCTGACCGCGTGAAGCTGATCCTTCAGCGTTACAAGGAACTGCAGGATATCATCGCCATCCTCGGTCTGGATGAATTGAGCGACGAAGACAAACAAACAGTTTCCCGTGCCCGTAAAGTGCAACGTTTCCTTTCACAGCCTTTCCATGTGGCCGAGCAGTTCACCGGTCTGAAAGGTGTACTCGTTCCCATCGAAGAAACCATCCGCGGTTTCAACATGATCATGGACGGTGAAGTAGACGAATACCCAGAAGCAGCGTTCAACCTCGTTGGTACTATTGAAGATGCCATCGAAAAAGGTAAGAAACTGCTGGCACAGGCACAGGGATAAGAAATAGAATTTTAAATTTTGAATGATGGATTTTGAGTTGTTTCATCCAAAATCCATCATTCATCATTCAACATTAATAACGTGTATCTAGAAATTTTAACACCCGAACGCAAGCTGTATAGCGGCGAAGTATATGGGGTCCAGTTGCCCGGAACTGATGGGCTTTTCGAGGTACTCGATCAGCACGCCCCGCTGGTAAGCGCGCTTGGTAAAGGAAAGGTGAAAGTGCTGAAAGACAAACAATCCGCTTCTTTCTACCAGATCGCGGGTGGTTTTGTTGAAGTGCTGAATAATAAAGCGACTGTACTGGTGGAAGGCGCTGTTGCGCTGGATAATCAGTAGTTTTTTGCGTTTCGGAAGAAGATTTTTTCACGCAAAGACGCAAAGGGCAAGGAAGCAAGGAGTGGTTGGGGTGCTTCGGGTTGAGGGAAAGTTTTTCTCGCGACCAAGCATGGAGATTGCTCAGTTCAATACGAATAATTTAAGAGGGTTGGTACATGGATATGTGCCGACCCTTTTTCGTTTAGGAAGTATATTCATGCAGTTGCTTCCCGCTTCATACCTCGCAGTCTCGCAGATGTAAGGCGTTATTTACTTCCGGACAGTTTCTGGATGGGAGTTATAGTGGTGTGGGTATTTTTATTTCTCGCAACGACGCAACGACGCAAAGCCTTGTTTGTGTTTGGAGGGGTTGCGGTTGAAGATGAATGTTTTTTCTTCTATGTGCTTCATACCTTGCAAGCGCCACAACACGGAGGTGTGTTTTATGCAGGAAGGCTGGTTACTATTGGCTATGTTTCTTAGTGAGGATGGTTCGAAATACAAGAATGGCACTGGGAATCGCATGAAAACGAACTGTTTCTATTCATGCTGGTAAGCATAAAAACCGGGCAGCAATCAATCAACGGCAAATTAAATCAGGGTCTAACGTTGCGCCGCTGCGTCGTTGCGAGACACAAAAAATCTCCAACTGCCACCGCTCCAAACACAAACAACGCCTTGCGTCCTTGCTCCTTTGCGTCTTTGCGTGGAACAAACTAATTCAACGAAGGATCAATCGGAAAATTCACCATCAACTCATAATCCCCGCCAAGCCCTTTCAAAGCATCCTTCCAGATAGCTGAAGTTTCCGGGTTAAAAACCAGCCGCTTACTGGCCTGCCCTAAGATCCAGGAGTTTTCCTTCAGTTCTTCATTCAGTTGCCCGCCGCTCCACCCGGAGTAGCCGATAAAAAAACGGAAATTCTTAGGATCCGCGGCTTTCGCTTTCAGCAGGTCCATCGCCACATTGATATCACCACCCCAGAAAATACCATCGGTTATTTCAAAACTGCCTGGTATGTCCGAAGGGTAGGTGTGCAGGAAATGCAGCGTATCCATTTGTACCGGCCCCCCGTAAAAAACGGGTATCCTGAATCCTTCCATATCGGGTAAAACCTCGTCGAGTGTGCATTGGTGGTGCCTGTTCAGTACAAAACCCAGACTGCCCTCTTCCTGGTGTTCGCAAATCAATACAACGGAGCGCATGAAATTCGGATCTTTCAGAAAGGGCTCCGCTATCAGAATGGTGCCTGTTGCCGGTTGATTCATATTCCTAAATTAATATTTCCCGGAGGTTTTTGAATATCTTGTAGAAGAATGATCCCTTAACGGCTCAACCAAAAGTTAAAAAGATTGGGCTGAAACCCTTTATTGCATTGCATTACAGGGATTGAACTAAATTTGGCGCATGAAGAAAATATTTCCCGTGATCATCGCCCTGATCACGCTTTCTCTGATCGGCATCATTTATATCCAGTACAATTGGATACAAAACATGCTGATCGTTAAAGAAGAGCAGTTCCGTGAGCGGGTTTCCAAAGTAGCGGAAACAGTAGGCAAAGACCTGATGGAACAAAGGGGACTTGGCTTGCTGAACCGCCCTGGAAAAAGCAGTCATGGCTTCAACTGGCAGTCTGACCAGCTTTCCTATGACCTCGTTCGTCCGCCAAGCATCGCGCAAAGGTTCACCACTTTTGAGATAGAAGAGAAAATGCAGAAGGCATTGGTGAAGGAAGGTATGAAAGATATTTCGCTGGAGTTCGCGATCTATTCACCAAGCACAACGGGAATGGTGGGTTACTTCGAAAGACAATCCCCCAATTTCGAAACGATGAGCCAGGATACCGTGCGCAACTTCACTTTTGTATACCACATGATTCCCGCCAGCGGCAGTATTGCTGAAGGACTGGTACAGGATGAGATACTGGTGCTGGTGGTGCCGAATGTGAAGCATATACTCTGGAAGTCACTCCAGTGGATGATTGCGGGTGCGATTTTGTTTACCCTCATCATTATTTCCGCTTTCTACATTACGATCGCCACATTGCTCCGGCAGAAAAAGCTTAGTGAAATCAAATCAGATTTCATCAACAACATGACCCACGAGTTCAAAACGCCGCTGGCCACCATATCACTCGCGATTGATGCCCTCCGTACCGAAAAGGTAAAGCAGGACAATACGAAATCTGATTATTTCAGCGGCATCATCAAAGAGGAAAATAAGCGCATGAACAAGCACGTGGAAACCATATTGCAAGCGGCTTTGATGGACAGGCAGGATGTTCAGCTTAACCTGAAACCCCTCCACGTTAATGAAATGATCGCCGCTGCCCTCGATAAATTCTCTCTTCAATTGAACGAAAAGAATGGTAAAGCCACTGTTAATTTACAGGCTACGAACGACCTGATAGAAGGAGATGAAGTGCATTTCGCCAATGTGATATCCAATATGATCGACAACGCTGTGAAGTATTCACGCGACCAGCTTCAACTGAATATCAGCACCTTTAATAAAGGCAAAAATGTGGTACTGCGTTTTGAAGACAACGGTATCGGAATGAGTAAGGAAACGGTGAAACGCATCTTCGAAAAATTCTACCGCGCACACACTGGTAACCTGCACAATGTGAAAGGATTCGGACTAGGACTCAGCTATGTAAAATCCATTGTGGACGCGCATGGCGGGAAGATCAAAGTAGAAAGTATTGCGGGAAAAGGTAGTGCGTTCACGATTGAGGTTCCATTGGCGAAGTAGTTGGCCACAACAGGCATCCGTCTCCGTAACTGAGGAACCGGAAATCGTTGTCCAGCGCGTATTGATAAATGTCTTTCCAGGAATCTCCCACAATAGAAGCGATCAGTAATAATAAAGTGGATTGTGGCTGGTGAAAATTCGTGATGAGTGCATCGGCTATGCGTAACCGGTATCCCGGTGCGATGATGATCTGTGTTTTGATGACAAGTTTCCCGCCACCGTTCTTTTCTATCCAGTTTTTCAGTGAAAATAACGCCTGTTCAACGGTGATGTCCTGCGGTAGTTCGTAAGCATCCCATTGCTTTATTTCCAGTGCGCCATAAGTTATGGAAGGGTCGATATGTGTTTTTACACCCATCCAGTATAAACTCTCCACGGTGCGGAGCGAGGTAGTACCCACGCAGATCAGTTTGTTTTTTCCCCTGTTCAGCAACTGGTCTAAAAACGGGATGGCCGTTTCCAGGAATTCCGCGTGCATCTCATGGGCATCCATGGTTTCAGACTTCACCGGCTTAAAGGTTCCGGCCCCAACATGCAGCGTAACAAAATGAGGGGACACCTGTTTTTGTGCAAGTGCTTCGAACAGTTCATTCGTAAAATGAAGTCCTGCAGTAGGGGCGGCTACTGAACCTTCAGGTTCCGCATACACCGTCTGGTACCTTTCATGATCTGGTGTTTCTGCGGCCCGGTTCATGTAAGGTGGTAACGGAAGCTGACCGGCATATTGCAGCACTTCGGCGAAACTCAACGCTTCGTTCCAGGAGAAACGGAGCACAAAATGATCCGCGTTTTTTTCTACTTTCCACGCAGTGATTTCACCTAAATTTCCTGGCAGGGAACACTGTAATGCTATCCCTTCCTTCCACTTGGCTGCGCCACCTACCAGGCATTTCCAGTACACTTCTCCATGCTGCTGCATCGCAGTTTGAATATCAGGATAACGTTCATCGGGTTCCAGGCAAAAGAGCTCCAACTGACCACCGGTTGGCTTTTGGAAGAACAATCTTGCACGTACCACACGGGTATTGTTGAAAACCAAGATGGTGCCCGGTTCCAACTGTTCCGGCAGGTGTTTGTACACCGTGGTGGAAATAGCGCCGTCGCGGTAAACAAGGAGTTTCGAGGCATCTCTTTCGGGGAGCGGATAACGGGCGATCCGTTCTTCAGGAAGCGTATAGGTGTAATCTGCAATGCGCAGGTGCCTGGGATGTTGCATGGCGCGAAGTTAAAACGCCTTTAAATCAATTCTTTCAGCGGTTATCCACTACATGATCCTCTTATTCACATGTTTTCCACATGATATTCACATTAAAGGCAGGTTTTCCACACTTCTGATATGGAGTTTTCCCTAATTAACTATTTGTTAATCAATTAGTAATGTACATAGTATGCCTGTGGATAAAATAAGAAATCGAAATTTCTCAACGAAAGTGGGAAAAAGTGTTATTTTGTGGTAATTAATGTTTTTTTGGAGCAAATCCCTGTAAATGAACAATCTCCTCGGCGAATACGAAGCCACCCTTGATGCCAAGGGGCGCTTTTTGCTCCCGGCCGGCTTGAAAAAGCAGTTGCCGGAAGGGGACAGTTCTATGGTCATCAACAGGGGATTTGAGAAATGCCTGGTGCTGTATCCGTTGAAAGTTTGGGAGGAAGTGGCGGCTAAAGTGCGCAAACTGAATGATTTTAAACCGAAGGTACGCCAATTCAAGACCATCTTTCTTGGAGGTGCCACGGTAATTGAGTTTGATTCCGCGGGAAGAATGTTGCTCCCGCCATCGCTGAAAGAATATGCGAACCTGGTAAAGGATATTGTGCTGGCCTGTGAACTGGACAAAGTGAAAATCTGGGATGCCGCCGCTTATAAAAAGCTCTTTGAAGATATTTCCGATGAGGATTTCAGCAATCTCGCAATGGAAGTGCTGGGTGGGGATGATGATGTTCCGGAATTGGGTTGATCCTAAAATGTAGTTATGGAAGAAAATCTGTCTGGATATCATGTACCGGTACTGTACAACGAGGTGTTGGAAAATATGGCCATACGGCCCGATGGGGTGTATGTTGACGCAACATTCGGTGGAGGCGGGCATTCGAGGGGGATATTAGAAAGGTTGGGTAAAGATGGAAAACTGTTTGCCTTTGACCAGGATCCAGACGCGGAGCAAAACCTGCCCGATGATCCGAGGATACAGTTTGTGCCCCACAACTTCAGGCATATCTCCAGGTTTCTGCGGTTGTACCGCGTGGAGAAAGTGGATGGTGTGCTGGCGGATCTCGGGGTTTCCAGTCACCAGTTCGATGAAGCGGAAAGAGGTTTCTCCATCCGCTTCGATGGCGACCTGGATATGCGGATGGACCAGCGGCAGTCGAAAAAAGCATCGGATATCGTAGCGGAATATGACGAGAAGAAGTTGCATAGCATCTTTGAAAAGTATGGGGAAGTAACGAATGCGAAGACACTGGCCAGAACAATTGTGGAAGCGAGGAAGCTCACGCCCATGAAAACGATCAGCCAGTTCATGCAGGCGCTGCGGCCGGTGGCCAAAGGCAACCCCAACAAGTATTTCGCGCAGGTGTTCCAGGCGTTGCGCATGGAGGTGAACGATGAGATCGGCGTGTTAAAGGAGTTTCTGCAACAATTGCCAGATGTGGTGAAACCTGGTGGAAGGGCGTCCATTATTACGTTTCATTCCATTGAAGACAGGGTGGTGAAGCAGTTCTTTAAAAAAGGAAACGTAGCAGAAGAGGTGGTAGACAATCCTTTCGAAATGGTGGAAACGGAAAAGAGTCCCTGGAAGGCGGTCACCAAAAAACCGATAACCGCCTCGCAGGAGGAATTGAAAAGAAATACAAGATCGAGGAGCGCGAAGCTGAGGGTGGTGGAGAG
>CAMLRX010000054.1 GCA_946482545.1 uncultured Flavihumibacter sp.
GATGGCATTGACCTGATGGCCTTCTCCGCACACAAAATGTATGGTCCGAAAGGTGTTGGCGCATTGTATGTTCGCCGCAAGAATCCCCGGGTGAAAGTGACGGCGCAGATGGACGGCGGCGGCCACGAAAGAGGTATGCGCAGCGGTACGCTGAATGTACCCGGCATCGTCGGTCTGGGTAAAGCCTGCGAGCTTTGCATGACCGATATGGAAGCCGATACCAAACGCATCAGCGCACTGCGTGACAAGTTGGAAAACGCGCTTACCCAAATCGAAGAATCTTATGTAAACGGCAGCAAGGAACACCGTCTGCCACACGTTTCCAATATTTCTTTCAAATATGTGGAAGGTGAAGGACTGATGATGGGCTTCAATAAGAACATTGCACTGAGTTCAGGTTCCGCCTGTACTTCCGCGTCACTGGAGCCATCATATGTGCTGAAAGCGCTGGGATTGGGCGATGACCTCGCACACTCTTCCCTCCGTTTCGGACTGGGCCGCTTTACAACTGAAGAACAAGTAGATTATACGATAAAAGCCGTTACTGATACTGTGAACAAACTCCGCGAAATGAGCCCGCTCTGGGAAATGTTCAAGGAAGGAATTGACATGGAATCGGTAGCATGGCAGCACCATTAATAATTTTGAATGATGGATGTTGAATTATTCGCAAACATCGTTCGGAACTCAACATTCACGATTAAAACAAAATATCATGGCATACTCTGAAAAAGTGATCGACCACTATAACAATCCCAAAAACGTGGGCACACTTGATAAAGCGCAGAAGAACGTAGGTACAGGACTGGTAGGCGCTCCCGAATGCGGCGACGTAATGCGTCTGCAGATTGAAGTGGACGACGCCACCGGCGTAATCAAAGACGCTAAATTCAAAACTTTCGGATGCGGTTCAGCCATCGCTTCTTCCTCCCTCGCTACAGAATGGCTGAAAGGAAAAACAGTGGACCAGGCCCTCAACATCGACAACATGGAGATCGTGGAAGAACTGAACCTTCCACCCGTGAAAATTCACTGCTCCGTACTCGCTGAAGACGCCATCAAAGCCGCCATCAACGACTACCGCGTGAAGAACGGTCTGGAAGAACTGGTGTTCGAAGAGAAAGGTGTTCACTAATTAAATTTCGTACGATGATCTACGTGAGTGATAAAGCCAAAGACAAAGTGGGCAAGCTGATGCACGACGCTTCAATAGAAGGATCAGGCGATTATTTCCTCCGTGTATCGGTGGTGGGCGGCGGATGCTCAGGTCTCAGCTATAAACTGGACTTCGACAACGAACAAAAACCCATGGACCAGGTATTTGAAGACAATGGCGTAAAAGTGGTAACGGACCTGAAGAGTTTTCTGTATCTCGTAAATACCACACTTGATTTCTCCGATGGGTTGAATGGAAAGGGTTTCTATTTCAGTAATCCAAATGCGAGCAGGAGTTGCGGATGCGGAGAGAGTTTTGCGGTGTAGAATTTTTTTTAGATGATATTTTTCAGAAAGGCCGTACGGGAAGTACGGTCTTTTTTCACGCAACTGCTTACTCCTTTGCACGGCGCAGCGCAAAGGAGTAAGGACGCAAGGGGCTGTTCAAATGCGGCATGGCTTAGAAGGTTCGGATACCGGCAATGTTGAATTGAAACATAACATTACATGCTCTAAGGCTTAATAAGCGTTCCCTCTAATGAATATTTCCAAACCTGAAGCGTTCCTTGCCTCATCGCTCCTGCGCAAGAAATAAAAATCCTCAATAGGACCTTTCCAAATACAATTAAGGCTTTGCGTCCTTGCTCCCTTGCGCCTTTGCGTGAAATACATTCCCACCCGAAAACCCCTACCTTTGCCCCGAAAATCTACCAAAAATGGAATACAGAATAGAAAAAGACACGATGGGCGAAGTGAAAGTACCCGCCCAGGCTTATTTCGGCGCGCAAACCCAGCGCTCCATCGATAACTTCCGCATTGCGCAGGATATCAACCGTATGCCGAAGGAGATCATCAAAGCCTTTGCCTACCTGAAAAAAGCTGCTGCTATCACCAATTTTGAAGCAGGTGTCCTCTCTGAAGAAAAATCACAGCTGATCGGACAGGTTTGCGACGAAATCCTTGAAGGAAAACTGGACGACTATTTCCCGCTGGTGGTTTGGCAAACAGGTTCCGGTACCCAGAGCAATATGAACGTGAACGAAGTGGTGGCCTACCGCGGACATGTGCTGAAAGGCGGCTCCCTTACCGATAAAGAAAAGTTCCTGCACCCCAATGATGACGTGAACAAATCACAATCGTCCAACGATACTTTCCCTACGGCGATGCACATCGCGGCTTACAAAACACTCATCGAAGTAACCATCCCCGGTATCGAGAAACTCCGCGACACACTGGCTGAAAAAAGTAAAGCCTACATGAAGGTGGTAAAGATCGGCAGAACCCATTTTATGGATGCAACGCCACTAACCGTAGGACAGGAGTTCAGCGGTTATGTATCTCAACTCAACCACGGACTGAAAGCCATCCGCAATACGCTGGCGCACCTTTCTGAACTGGCACTCGGCGGAACCGCTGTTGGCACGGGCATCAATACGCCCAAAGGTTATTCAGAGAACGTGGCACGCCATATCGCAAACCTCACAGGACTGCCCTTCGTAACCGCTGAGAACAAGTTCGAAGCGCTTGCCGCACACGATGCTATTGTGGAAGCACATGGCGCGTTAAAAACAGTGGCCGTGAGCCTGATGAAGATTGCCAACGATATCCGTATGCTGTCGTCCGGACCGCGCTCCGGTATCGGCGAACTGTTCATCCCCGACAATGAACCTGGCTCCTCCATCATGCCCGGAAAAGTGAACCCCACCCAATGCGAAGCATTGACCATGATCGCCGCGCAGGTGATCGGAAATGACGTGGCTATTAACGTGGGCGGCGCCACCGGCCACTTCGAACTGAACGTGTTTAAACCAATGATGATCTACAACTTCCTCCACAGCGCCAGGCTCATCGGGGAAGGATGTGTTTCTTTCAACGACAAATGCGCCGTGGGCATCGAGCCCATCCAGGCCAATATCGATAAGCACGTGAACAACTCGCTGATGCTGGTTACTTCCCTGAATACAAAAATCGGTTACTACAAAGCAGCCGAGATCGCGCAAAAAGCACACAAGGAAGGTACCACACTGAAAGAAATGGCCGTGAAACTCGGTTACGTTACACCAGAAGAATTTGACGCCTGGGTAGTGCCGGTGGATATGGTAGGAGAACTGTAAGAACTTACGCTCCAAATAAAAAGGTGGCAGCCAGAATATTTCCGGCTGCCACCTTTCTTTTTCAGACGATTTACTTCAACGGACGTATCCAGTAGCTGTATTCATAATTCCTAAACTTCAACCTGTATTCTTCCAGGGGCCAAGCACCCCAACTGTCGATCCCCTGCATACCGGTCTGGTTCAGGTCGATATGAAGGTAAATTTCAGGGCGTGGTTTCAATTCTCCCGAATGGTATTGTTTCTTTTCCGTTTCAGGATCCAGGTCATCTATGTTATAAGGTAATGCAGATACATTCAGCAATGAATCTTCCGCGATGATGCGAATTCCCTTTCCTTTTTTGTTGGTAAAACTGGTCCAACGCACATCAGACTTGTTGCCGCTCTCCTGCGGACGCGCATACGGGAAATACTGCTGCTCCAACGTTTGGCTGTACTGTGCCACAAGCGAAGCGGTTTTCCGGTCCCAATAGTTTTCCCAGGGCCCTCTTCCATACCAGGAAATATTCGAGAATGCTTTGTTCAACTGAAGATCATTCCCCATGCGCAGCAGGAGTTTATGATTCCCTTTCAGCGCCTTAAAGCTGTTGTGCACCTGTACCGATCCATCGGCAAATACCGTGAAGCGCTGTTTCTGTTCGGCATCACCATTCAGCAATACTTTTGAGAAGGTAATCTCATAAGCGCCGTTTTCCAGTTTTTTTAACGCGGCTCTGGTGTCTTTTCCTTCAGTATAAGCACTGCGCCACATGCGGAGTGAACGGTTGAAACCCGCGCCAATATCATTGTCTGTTGGGGCACGCCAGTAAGCAGGTGTGGGCCCTTGCTGTAATACGGTTTCACCTTTTATTTCGTATACTTTCATGGTGCCTGAAGCAGCATCGAAAGCTATCGAGAAATCCTTTCCCTTTACTGTAATAGAATTGCCTTCCTGCTTTCCTTCCAGTTTTCCCGATGCTGGTTTTACAGCAACCGGGGCGTATGTTCCCAACGCAAACTGTTCGTAAGCGATTTCGTAACCGGCTTCCAGGAAAGGCTCCGCTTTTTTCAGTACATACCGCACATTCAGAAAATATTCACTGCCCGGTTTTTGTTTCGTTTTTACTGGTAAAGTGAAAGCAGCTTTTGCACGGGGTGCTATATTCAACTGGGGAACATTTCCTTTCTCCACCACTTTTCCGTTTTCAAGCAATTCCCAGTTCAAAGCATAGTTTTCTATGTTCCTGAAAAAATAGGAATTGAATACTGAAATATTGAAATTGCTTTCCAATGTGGTTTTCACAAATTGGTGCACTTTTTTTATTTCAACAGCCATCGGTGTTAAGCCGCGATAAGCCGTTACCACACCTTTTACACAGAAGTTGTTGTCGCTGAAATTCTCGTTTACCGGGCCTTCCAGCGGAAAATCTCCACCATAGGCCATAATACGTTTGCCGTTTTTAACGGTATCTATCGACTGATCGATCCACTCCCAGATGAAGCCGCCCTGCAAACGCGGATGCGCTTCAATGTTATCCCAATACTCTTTAAAGTTGCCGAGACTGTTCCCCATGATGTGCGCATATTCACTCATGATCATCGGGCGCTTATCCCTGCCCGTTGAATAACGGATGAGCCAGTCGGGACCGGGGTATTGGGGCACGATCATGTCTGTGTTGAAGTCGGATTCCGCCCTTTCATATTGCACCGGGCGACTGTCTTTTTGTTTCAGCCATTCGTAGGCTTCATAAAAATTAACGCCGTTTCCAGCCTCATTGCCCAGCGACCAGGTGATGACGGAAGTATGGTTCTTATCACGTTCATACATACGCGTAATACGTTCCAGGTGCGGGTTACGCCATTGCCTGTCGTTCGCAAAAGTATATTCCAGGTCGTAATACCTTCCGTGCGATTCAATGTTCGCTTCATCTATCACATACAAACCATATTCATCACAAAGTTCCATCCAGTAAGGATGTGGTGGATAATGCGAATGCCTTACGGCGTTCACGTTCAGTTTCTTCATCATCTCCATATCCTTGCGCATATCCTCCTCCGTGAGGGTATGGCCGGTGGTGGGATTGTGTTCGTGCCGGTTTACGCCTTTGAGGAAAACACGTTTCCCATTCACCAGCAGATCACTCCCTACAATTTCTACGGAACGGAAGCCCACACGCTGCGGCACCACTTCCAGTACTTCCCCGTTCCTGTTTTTTAATGTGGTGAATAACGTGTAGAGATAAGGTGTTTCGGCTGACCAGCGTTTCACGTTAGCGATGGGGCGCGCAACCTGTATATTTTTTTTATAGTTGCCGAGTACCGAGAAGTTCCCGTCATTGCCAACATCTTCTTTCCAAACCTGCTTTCCTTCTGCATCTACCAGTTCATAGCTGATTAAAAATGTATCGGGCCGACTGTGCAACGTGTTTTTATCGATCTTAAAACTTTCTACATCGGTACTAATACTGAGCCATCCTTCATTATCCTCAGAAGGTTCCGCTTTGACTTTAAAATCATGGATGTGTAACTTCGGTGTCGCGTACATGTATACTTCCCTTTCAATACCGGATATCCGCCACATATCCTGGCATTCCAGGTAACTGCCATCGCTCCAGCGGTACACCTGTAAAGCAACAAGGTTCTCGCCGGGCTTTACGTAATTGGTGATGTCAAATTCTGCAGCCAGCTTGCTGTCTTCGCTGTAACCTACTTTTTTACCGTTCACCCAGATGAAGAACGCGGATTTAACGGCGCCCAGGTGAATAAACACCTGCTTGCCTTTCCAGGAATCGGGCAGGGTGATTTTTTTGCGGTAAGAACCAACCGGATTGTTGTTTTCCGGGATATCGAAAGGCGGATCGAGCCTGGCGCCTGTTTTGGACCTGCCGGTAAACTCGTAGGGGTGGTTCACATATATCGGTAGTCCGTATCCGTTGAGTTCCCAATTGGCGGGTACTTTAAAATCTGTCCATTTGGAATCGTTAAAATCTGTTTTATAAAAATCTTCCGGCCTTTGGCGTGGATCCTGCACCCAGTTGAATTTCCAGTTCCCGTTCAGGGAAAGAAAATTGGCGGAAGCTTCCTTCTTCCGTTGCGCGGCCAGTTCCCTGTTCTCGAATGCAAAAGCGGAGGCCCGCATGGGGAGCCTGTTTACGGATACGATTTCCGGGGTTTGCAGTTCCGTTGGCAGCGATTGCGCCAGGGAACCGAGGGCGAAAAAAACGCTGAAAGCAGCGGTCACAATTGTTCTCATGCCCGGAAATTACCCAATAAATCAACACGGCCGTATGGCAACCGTTTGCGCATTTTACTGCCGCATAATCTTTTTAAGGGGTAACAGTTCTCCCGTAGCAGTGGTGATGCGGAGGAAATACATGCCCGCGGGGAAAGGTTGAAGGTTGATGTCAAAACTGTTCCTGCTGCTAACATTTTTAAGCAGCACCCTTCCGGCCACATCCACCAGTTCATAGTGGAAAGGACGGCGCAGGCTCGTACCAATGTTGACCGTTACGGCTCCCGTTGTGGGTACGGGATAGATGTTTACTGAAACATTCACGCGGTCGGGATCAACATCGCCATTCTCGCGGATGGGCGTAACGATGCCCACGTATTCGAATTCAAGAATGGCCCCGGGATTATTGACGGAGGAAACCGTTGAACCACTAGGCCCGGAAGTATTTCCGCCATTATCGGTGGCCACATATATTTTCAACTGGTTGGAAGAAAGTGCGATGTCTCTGTAACGGTTCTGTGTATACGCAAAAGAAGTGGTGTCTCCGGAAATCGCGGAATAATCGCTGTTCATTTTCAACCTGTAAATTCTTCCTTTTTTAAGACTGGGCACCAGGATAGAATGCTCCCAGTTGATGACCCCGCCCAGCCCCCTGGTGTACACATCAATACTGGATGGCGCGATGGTGGGCCATTGAATATAGTCCGAAGGAAAACTGAACCCGGCAGGTTTGGTAAAGAACGTGAATACGGGTGTTTCGAAAGCGCTTGAAAAGGTGCTTTCTGCCTGCACGGTCGCGCCAGCGGGAACAGTACTTTCTCCATACGGCGTGCTGGCACAGGAACCTGATGACGACCAGATCACGTACTGGTAATTCTGGTTATCGTTGTAACCGGCCACGCGTGGCCAGCCATAATTGCTTCCGGGCAGAATTTCATTGAGTTCATCGTCGGAGCGGGGACCATGTTCCGAAGCGAAGAGTTTGTTGTTTGGCGTAAATACAATCCCCTGTGCATTCCGGTGTCCATAGGAATAAATATGGGAACGGACAGCATTGATCTCAGGGTTATCGGAGGGAATGGAGCCATCAAAGTTCAGACGGAGAATTTTACCCTGGTAACTGAACCGGTTACTGGTATTTACATCGGTTTGTGTGGGAAGCGATTGGGCGTAGATGGTCTGGCATTTATTGTCGAACTGGTTGTTGCCCATATCGCCAATTGTGTAATACAGTTTTGAATCAGGTCCTATTTTTAACCGACCGGAATTATGGTCATAACTTGCGGGGATGTTATCAATCAAAGTAACGGGCGAACTGAGTGTTGGGCTGGATGGGTTCTGGTTGTAGGTAAGCTGAACGATTTTGGTTTTACGGGTTACGCCGCCGCCGGCATCCGCATCGTAGGTGTAAGCCACGTACACATAAGGAGAATCGGTCAGTAATTTGGGATGCAGCGCCATACCCATCAGACCGTCCTGTCCTGCGCTCTGGTACACTTCGTTGATGGTTATTAGTGTTTGTTTATCGCCTGTAGACGGATCCACTCTTCGAACTCTTTTTCCAACACGTTCCGTGACCCAGATAAAATTATCTGGTCCCATGGTGATTTCCCAGGGATAATTAAGGTTATTGGTAAGCACGCGCATATCAAAATTCTCCTGCGCACGGGAGAAAACAGGGATGATCAGTGCAAATAACACGCATCCAATTGGGGTAAATCGGGTGGGCATAACGGGGATATTGGATAGAAGTTAGGGTTTTTTCCGCTTTTTTTATAAGAATACTAAGGTAAATCAATCGGTTTCAACGGGAAAGGTAGAAACACGCAATCTTCCGAGTAGAAACCCGTTTCAGTTACCGTATCCTGTTTCTAATTTCGTGACGGAACGATACCCCTAAAATCCATTCCGATGAAAAAAAATTTACCCATCATGCTTTTGATGCTGGGTTTGTACCTCCTTCCTGTGGATGCTATTTCCCAGCAATTCGGGAAAAGTTTCGTGAACATCACGAAGGGCACCATAGGCGGAACTTATGAACCCGGCGACATTCTCGAGATTCGCGCCACAGTGGCCGTAGGCAACAGCCTTACCCTCTCCCAGTTCAGGTTCGTGGACACCATTTCCTCCAATGCCGTCTATATTTCCGGAAGTTTAAAGATCCTGACCAATGAAGGACTTGTATTCCGGAGTTATTCCGATGACGCCAACGACGACGCGGCCATGTACGACGGCGCGACCCAGACGGTCCGCATTAACATGGGCAGCAGTGTAAATGGCGTTATGGGCGGCAGTTGCGGTAACACTGATCCCGCCGATGGGCCGGACAATGGCGGCACCATCGTGTACAACGGCCGTCCATCGTTTTACAATTCAACCTGTATCATGTCCGCCTCCTACAGGATACAGATCAATCCGGCGCTTACACTCGGTGCGGCTATCAGTCTTAACGGCGGCGGCTTCTATTACAGGATGACCAATTCCGGAACCGACTTCCGCTCGCGGATTTTCAATCCCTACACCGTAGCGCTTTCTTCCAATATCGGGCTGTGCAGTAACGCCATTGGCGCGAACGCCGTATTGGACAACGGGGGAACCTTTGGAAGCGGTGACGTGCAAAACCGAACCGCGTCGGCCATTGTAGCGGGTTACGCTAAACAAAATATTTCCTCTTCCGACATCAATCGTCCTAACGATGGGGAATATGCGATCGTGAACAACCTGAGTCCAAGCGGAACCACCAATATTGCCGCGCCATATTCCGGAGGGAACCGTGTATTCAACGCCTGGGACATTACCGGCGACCATACTTCCGCCGCTTCCGAATCAGCAGGGAATGCACCGGTTGCACCCGGAACAACAGGCGGTTACTTTGTGGTGGTGAATGCCAGCTACGCGAATGGTGAAGCTTTCCAGCAACCTGTTTCCGGACTTTGTGGCGATACTTATTACGAATTCTCGGCCTGGTTCAAAAACGTATGCTCCCGTTGTGCCTGCGATTCGGTAGGCCGGGGGTCTACCAATGGCTCTTTCAACGGACCGGATCCCGCGGGGGTGCTGCCCAACCTTACTTTCGAAATTGACGGCACCGCCTATTATTCCACCGGGAACATCACCTATTCCGGCAACTGGGTGAAAAAGGGATTCATCTTCAAAACCAGCCCAGGCCAAACCTCTTTCACCCTTACCATCCGCAACAACGCACCAGGCGGAGGGGGCAACGATTGGGCAATAGACGACATCACATTCGGCACCTGCTCGCCGGAACTCAATTTTAATCCATCTCCCGTAGCCAGCGTTTGCGCGAATGCGCAGGCCGTGGAATTAAAAGCCATCGTAAGTTCTTACTTCGACAACTACCGCTACTGGCGTTGGGAAAGGAGCACCGATGAGGGTGTGAACTGGAGCAATACCGGTGAAGAAGGCTCCTCTACCCCGGTGAACGACGGCACCAACCATACTTACCAAGTGGATTATCCGCCATTTATAGCAGGTACGGCTGACAGTGGTCATCTCTACCGCCTCCGCATTGCCACCTCAGCTACCAACCTCAACAACAGTTGCTCTTTCGCGGATGGAACCAATATCCTCACGCTCCAGGTGTCGGATTGCACGATCCTTCCGGTTGAAATCAGAAACTTCAGTGCGCAGCTAAGGCAACAAAAAGCGGTACTCCGCTGGCAGGCGCTGAACGCTTCGCCCGGCGCATTGCTGGTGGTGGAGAAAAGCACCAACAACCGCAACTTCAGGGAAATGGCTTTGTTGGAAGCCGGCGCACAAACAGCCTTTCAATGGAACGACCCTGAAATTATCACAGGAGCCACTTATTACCGGATACGGATAACCTATCATAACCTGAAGGCCTATTCCATGACCGCCATGGTGAACAAACCGGATGGCAGCGATTTCATTATCCGGGGCATCCAGAATCCGTTTGTCAGCACCCTTGAAATGGAACTGGCGGCACAAAAAGCAGGTCAGTTGCAATTGTTCCTGACAGATTTGCAAGGCCGGGTGGTACAACAACAGCACCAATTCCTTTCAGCGGGTGTGCAAAAGGTCACATTCACACAACCGGCCGGGCTACCAAAAGGTATATACATATTGAAAATCAGGTGGAACGATCAGGTGTATTACCAGCGGGTCCTGAAATAAAAACACGCCATTATGCCTGTTTTTCCATAAAGAGATATGCTTACAAAGAAGGAGGGGTTTCCCCTCTTTTTTTGTAAGAATATCAAGGTAAATCAATCGGTTACAGCGGGGAAGGGAGAAACACGCAATCTTACGAGTAGAATCACGTTTATATTGTGGTGATCTGTTGTTATTTTCGTGTTGGAACAACGTACTCTAAATCCATACCGATGAAAAGAATTCTACCCATCATTCTTTTGATGCTGGGTGCATACCTCTACCCCACCACCGCTTTTTCCCAGTTATTCGGGAAAAGTTTTGTGAACATCACGAAGGGAACCGTGGGGGGAACTTATGAACCCGGGGACATCCTCGAAATACGGGCCACCGTGGCTGTGGGAAACAGCCTTACACTTTCCCGCTTCCGATTTGTGGACACCATAACTACCAATGCCAACTACATTACAGGCAGCCTGAAAATCGTTACCAACGAAGGGCTCGTTTTCAGAAGTTATACTGATGCCAGCGGAGACGATGCAGCCATGTACAACGCAGGGGACAGAACCGTGCGCATCAACATGGGCAGTAGCGGAAACGGCGCTATGGGCGGCCTTTGCAATAGCACCTCTCCAACGGCTGATGCCACCAATGGCGGGACCATCGCCTATAACGGAAGACCATCTTTCTGGGGCGGCACGTGTATCATGTCGGCCTCTTACCGTATCCAGATCAATGCGTCGCTGGGGCTTGGCTCCACGCTTTCATTAAATGGCGGCGGCTTTTATTACAGAAGAAGCGGAAATAATTACACGAACATTTTCAACGCGTACAATATTGCGCTATCCTCGAATATCGGCCTGTGCTCCAATTCTGTGGGCGCTAACGCCGTACTGGACGATAATGGAAGCTTTGGTTCCGGCAATACGCAGAACAGAAGCTACGATGCCGTGGTGGTGGGTTATCCACGCCTGAATGTTGGTGCCAATTCGCCCAACGATGGCAATTACGCCATCGTGAACAACCTGAGTCCTACCGGTTCCACCAATGTGAGTGCACCCAATCCCGGATCCGCAAGGGTGTTCTCGGTATGGGACATTACTGGCGACCATACGGGCGCCTCCAACCTGGCCGCGGGTAACGCACCCGTAGCGCCTGGAACAACCGGTGGCTATTTCGTAGTAGTAAATGCCAGCTATGCCAACGGAGAGGCATTCCAGCAGGCTGTATCCGGGTTATGCGGGGAAACTTATTACGAGTTCTCCGCGTGGTTTAAAAACGTATGTTCCCTCTGCGCCTGCGATACAATGGGCAGAGGTTCGCAGGATGCAAATTTCAATGGTCCCGACCCATCCGGTGTAAACCCCAACCTCACTTTCGAAATCAATGGAACAGCCTATTATTCCACAGGAAATATCGCCTACTCCGGCAACTGGGTTAAAAAAGGGTTTATCTTCAAAACCAATCCCGGACAAACATCTTTCACCATCACCATCCGCAACAATGCACCAGGCGGCGGCGGTAACGATTGGGCGATAGACGACATCACTTTCGGTACCTGCTCCCCGGAACTTAATTTTAATCCATCGCCTGTAGCCGCCGTTTGTGCAAATGCGCAGGCCGTGGAACTGAAAGCGATCGTGAGTTCCTACTTCGACAATTACCGCTTCTGGCGCTGGGAAAGAAGTACCGATAACGGTTCCAACTGGAGTAATACAGGAGAAGAAGGTGAATCAACACCGGTTGACGATGGAACCAACCATACGTATCAGGTGGATTACCCGCCATTCATAGCAGGCTCATCGGACAGCGGACACCTATACAGGCTTCGTATCGCCACTTCAACCACCAATCTTAACAATAGCTGCTCATTTGCCGACGGCACCAATATTCTCACACTTCAGGTAAACGATTGTGAAATTCTCCCAATCGAAATCAGGAATTTCACCGCGCAACTGCGGCAACAAAAAGCCATCTTAAACTGGCAGGCCATGAATGCTTCGCCAGGCACCCTGCTGGTGGTGGAGAAAAGTACCAACAACCGAAATTTCCGTGACATGGCCATTCTGCAGGCTGGTACACAAACTGCCTTCCAATGGAGTGACCCGGAATTGATTACAGGCGCTACTTACTACCGGATACGAATAGTTGAAAATAATGTAAAAGCCTACTCCACAACCACAATGGTGAACAAACCAAACGGTACCGAATTCATCATTCGTGGTGTTCAGAACCCATTTAACGGTTCACTCGAAATGGAGTTGGCGGCACAACGTACTGGAAAACTACAGTTATCGCTCACCGATTTTCAGGGAAGAGTGGTAAAACAGCAACAACAAAATCTTTCAGCAGGTGTGCAACGAATAGCTTTCAACCAATTGGAACAGTTGCCCAAAGGTATGTATGTACTCAAAATACAGTGGAACGATGAAGTGTTCTACCAGCGCGTAGTGAAATAAATAACGCCCGGTTCGTTACCTGCAACGGTAGCGAACCTGGTTTTTACCGCTATAAATGCCAAACAAAACCAATTCATCATTATCCACTACATAACTATGTACCCGTCCCTCATCATCAAACTTATAATTATAGAAAGTGGTGGTGGTTGTTTCATCAACAGCTCCGGTAAGAATATCGTAGGTGGTAAATTCAATCGTTTTTACCGCATGGACTGATTTTGCGCCGAAATTAAACCCAAGTTCAAATACCGCGTCCTGGTCTCCCGGAAAACAGAGGAAGTTTTTTACCGGAAGGTTGGTATAATAGGAATATTGCACTTCATATGCGTCGATAACGCCCAGTATAGGCACATTAATGGAAGCCTTCACAGATTTCAGGTCACCGGATTCCCAGTTGTAGCTGATCCTCAACAGGTCCTGGCCCGCTTCACGGTGTACTTTACTGGCAACCTGTCCGGCGGCGTTGTAACTGTATTGTAACAATGGATCGAAAGGCAAAGTTGAATTGCCCGCTTTGAAGAAAGAAGTCTTTACCCTGTTATTATTTGCCGGATCAAGCACATAATAACCATCGGCATTGATTTTTACCGTATCGCCTTTTCTTACAAACGCATAATTGCTGAAGAAAATATTATTCACACTGTCATAATCTACCAGGGCCGAAACGCGGTTGTCTGCCTCAACAGTGATGCCAACATAACCCAATGATTGATTGGCAATAGTGTCTATTTGTGAGATACGATCAATACGGCAAGCCTCTTCAACCACAGTACTACCTTCTCCGGAGAGTTCTTTTTGGCAAGAAGCGAAAAGCAGCGCGAGTCCCAGCCATTTTAACTGTTTCATGCGACTTAGTTTTGATTGATGAGACGGGTAGAACCGCCCCGCAACAGGTGTAAAAAATGTATTATAAATGTACACCTATTGCCTCAAAACTCATGCCTGTTCGCCGGGTACTGCTTCAGCAGGGGCAGCCGAAGGCGTTTCTTCTTTCTTTCTGAGGAATTTTTTCTGGAAAATGATGATGGCAATTACGCCAATGGAAATGGATGCATCGGCCAGGTTGAACACCGGACGGAAGAATTCAAACTCCTCTCCACCCCAAACCGGGAACCAGGAAGGGAAGTGCGCGTCGCGGATGATGGGGAAATAGAACATGTCCACTACTTTGCCATGCAGGAAGCCCGCGTATCCTTTATCCGGGAACATTTGCGCAAGGTTCCGGGTGTACGGATCGCTGTTTTCGAAGATCATGCCGTAGAACATGCTGTCTATGAGGTTGCCCAATGCGCCCGCGAAGATGAGGGCGGCGCATACGATGAAGCCGGTATGGTATTTTTCTTTGATGATGCGGCGGATGTAATACACCCCGAATCCTACGGCCACAAGACGGAACAATGTAAGCGCTATTTTGCCAAATCCTCCTTCTCCCAACTGCCAGCCCCAGGCCATGCCTTCGTTTTCAATAAAATGCAGCCTGAACCACTCCCCGATCACTTTCCGCTCTTCCCACATATAGAAGCTGGTCTTCACCCATATTTTCAAAGCCTGGTCCGCAATTACGATCAACAAGATCAGCAAAAAAGCCTGTTTTCCTTTCACGTTTAAAAATTGTTGGTCAAAAGTAAAGAATTTTGCCTGCTACTCTTCAAAATACACCCGTTTAACCCTTTGGGAAACGCCTGTAAGTATTTCATACGGAATGGTTCCTGCCCATTTCGCCACCTGCTCAACCGGTAGTTCCGGACCGAACACGACTACATTTCCGCCCTCTTTTACACCGGGAATGCCGGTCACGTCTATCATGGTCATGTCCATACAAACGGAGCCAATCGTTGGGGCGAGGTGTCCGTTCACCCACATTTTTCCCGCTCCGTTGCCCAATCTTCTGGGGTAGCCATCAGCATAACCGATTCGCACGGTTGCGATGAGGCTTTCCCGCTCAATCTGGCCTCTTCTGCCATAACTCACTGTATCGCCGGGATGTAGTTTTTTCAACTGCGCGATGGTGGAACGAAGGGTGCTCACAGCCTGGAGCGGAAGCGCCACATCTTCCGTAGTATTGATGCCATACAATCCAATGCCCAACCGCACCATATCCAGTTGTAATTCCGGGTGGCGCGCGATGCCTGCGGTATTCAAAATATGTTTCAGGAACGGATAGGGGATCAGGCTTTCCAGCTCAGCCACAGCTCCGTTGAACAACGCGGCCTGCGTGGTGGTGAAGGTATCCTGCTGCGGATCCTCGCTTGCCACGAGGTGAGAGAACACAGCTTTCACCCGGAATACCCCCGACTGCCGAATCCGTTCACCCAGTCGTTTCACATCATTCAAAGGGAAACCCAGCCTGTTCATGCCCGTTTCCAGTTCAAGGTGCACGGGATAATCCACTACGCCCTGTCGCCGCATGAATTGTTCAAGTTCATCCAATAATTGGAAACTATAAATATCCGGTTCAAGGTCGTATTGAAGGATCGATTCAAAAGTGGCCGGTTCAGGATTCATCACCATAATAGGCATGGTAATACCGCCCTTTCTCAGTTCCACGCCTTCATCGGCATAAGCTACGGTAAGGTAATCGACCTGGTGAAACTGAAGGTGCGCCGCAATTTCAACGCTGCCGCTGCCATAGGAGAACGCTTTCACCATGGCCATCAGTTTGGTGGTGGGCGCAATCAGACTTTTATATGCACGCAGGTTCTGCGCTAAAGAAGAAAGATTTATTTCCAATACTGTCTGGTGTACTTTCTGTTCCAGCAACTGGCTGATCTGCTCAAAACCGAAGCTGCGCGCGCCTTTCAGCAGGATGGCCTGGTTACGGAAGGTTTCGGGCCGGAAATCATTTTTAAAAGCGGAAGTATCGTTGTAGAAGATGGTTTCCAGCGAAGTATCTGCTGAAAAAGCGGCTTTGTGCTTTGCTATCTCCTGCCCGATGCCTATGAAGCGTTTCACTTTATGCTGGCGCAATTCTGTTGCCACAGTGGTATATACACGTTCCGGGTCAAGTCCGTGCTGTGGGATATCAGATAGAATAACAGTCTTTATTTCGTGTTGCCGTTGCTGTGAGAGAAACTCCAGTGCGATGCGCAGTGAACCCAGATCGGCGCTGTAGCTATCATTGATGATGGCACTCTGTAAAATGCCTTTCTTCAATTCCAGCCGCATGGCCACGTTACTCAGGGAAAGGAACGCCGGCAGTAATTCAGCCACCGGTATTTTCAGGGCCAAAAGGGCACACCAGCACGAAAGCGCATTCTCCAGTGCCGCATTATCGGTGAAAGGCAATACCAACTGCTGTTCAATCCCTTCATACAGGGCTTTCACTTCAGTGATCCCCTGCTCCGTGCGCTGTTCCAGCAATTGAAGATCGGCACTGGTGTTCCGGCCCCAGGTAAAAGGTGTACCCTTCAGCACACGTTCAGCCTTCAGCTTTATAACGGCTTCGTTCACCCGAACATCATCACTGTTGTAAATAAAATGTGCCGCATTGCTGAAAAGGAAAAGTTTCTCTCTGATCTTTTCTGAAATACCGGAGAAACCTTCATCATGCGCCTCGCCGATATGGGTGAGGATGCCGATATCCGGAGCGATCATCTTTTCAAGCTTTTGCATCTCTCCTTCAGTAGAAATACCAGCTTCAAAAATACCAAGTTCATGGTCCGGTCCCATCTGCCATAAGCTCAGCGGTACACCAATCTGGGAGTTGTAGCTTCTCGGACTTCTCACAATATGAAAACGGTGTTCCAGCAACTGGTTCAGCCATTCCTTCACAATGGTTTTCCCATTGCTTCCCGTAATGCCGATAACAGGATAAGTAAATTGTTGCCGGTGGTGTGCAGCAAGCAATTGCAAGGCTTCCAACGTATCTTTTACCCTGATAACATCCGCTTCCGGGTACAATTCAGTTTCAACGACATCACTGACCACAAAACAGCGGACACCCTTCGCATACAATTCTTCCACAAACAAATGACCATTTCTTTTCTCCCCCTTCAGGGCGAAAAAAACTGTTTGTGCCGGGAAAACAAGTTTGCGGCTATCCGTTAACAGATAGGCTACCGGAATAGCTGCTCCTTCGCGAAGCAGTGTTCCTTCCACAATTCTGTTAAGCTGGGAAGGCGTGTACATGATCAGGAGGAAATTTCCTTTTTATTCTTCCACATTGATAAGAATATGGAACCTGCTATACATACCACAATCACAGACAGGGAAATTGCGATGTGAATGTGAATATGGAAGAAGGTAACCAGCATTTTGATACCGATGAACACCAATACAATGGCGATGCCCTGCTGGAGGTAGGTGAATTTATCCACGGCACCACGCAACAGGAAAAACAACGAACGCAGTCCGAGTACTGCGAAAATATTGGAAGTGTACACCACCAGTGGGTTGCTGGAAATGGCGAACACCGCCGGAATACTGTCGAGCGCAAAAATGATATCGGTGGTGGCCAACATGGCGATCACCACGAACATGCTGGTGTAGAACCTTTTCCCGTCGCGGATTACGGAGAGTTTACCATCGCCGTCTTCAGGGATCAGGGGCAGAATTCTTTTCAGAAACTTGTACACTTTGTTGCTTTCGATGTCTACCTCATCTTCGTTGTGCGCACCGAACATTTTAATACCGGTGTATACGAGGAAGGCACCGAAGATGTACAGCAGCCATTCAAAGCGCGTCACCAGCTCAATACCCACGGTAATAAAGATGATGCGGAACACGATAGCCATGAGGATACCGATGAGCAATACGCGGGGATAAAACTTCTCTTTGATGTTGAAGTACCCGAAAATAAGAATGAATACAAAGATATTATCGATACTCAGCGACCATTCCATGAGGTATGCGCTGATGTATTCGAGGGCTACCGTTTTCCCTTCTTCATACCACATGAACCCGCCGAAAGCGAATGCCAGTCCCACCCAGAAGCAGGTTTGCACCAGCGCTTTTTTGATAGACATGGTGGCGTTCTTTTTGGAAAGAAGCCCCAGATCCAATACCAGTGCTACAACCAATACAATTCCAAATACAAGGTAAGTGATCTGCTCGTGGGTCATGATGCGTTTATATGAAGCTCAAAAATAGGTTAATTGTATTTCTTTTTCCTACGCCATTGGAAAACGGCAATCAATGCGATCATCAGGGCTACCGGAAGGGCGATATTGAAGAGTTGCCAGTAAGTTCTTTCCTGTTCCGCTTTTTTCGCGTCAATCAGGCGAAGGGTGAAATCTTTGGAACGTGTTTCCAGGATACCGGATCTGCTGACGAGGTATTCCATCATGTTCTGGAAAAATTCTTTGTTGGCGAACGGGTAACGTGTATATGGATTAACGCCCATAGGCAGCGGGCCTTCCTGGTTGTTGACATGGTTCAGGAAAATATCGCCATCGGATAAAACCACCAGTGTTGCACCTGGCGCCGCGGTAGATCTGAAGGGCCTGTTCATGGCTTTCAAAGAATCGGCGGTTGCTTTGGGTAGCCTGTTGGTGAACATGGAAGGAAAAGCGCCTTCAGCGAGCACGCCCACGGGAATATCCGGCTTGATAAAGGTAGCCAGGTCTTCTTCCTTTTTTACGCTGTTCAGCGACACGATGGCCGGCGTTTGTAAGGCACGCGCGTTTTTAGATGTGGTGAGCAGCATTGTTTTGGAAACTCCCGGCGCCGTTACGGTATCTATCGAACTCGGGAAATACGACAGTACTTTATCGAGGTTCTTGGATATCGGGTGCTGCGTGCCATTCAACTGAACAAAATAAGGGAACGGAATCAGTTCCATCTGTGGTTTTCCACCTACAACACCCACCACCAAAGGCACTTTATCGCTCTGGATATCCTGTACCAGATCGGGGTTGATGCGGATGCCATATTTAAAAAGCTGGTCCTGGAGGTTGAGCCCGCGGTCAAAAGCGATGAAATCACTTTGTGCGCGTTGCAGACTATCGAATTCCGCGTTTAAGGGATCCAGCGCCATCACTACTTTTCCGCCGCCCATCAGGTACTGGTCTATCTTGAGTTTTTCTGATTCAGTAAAAGCAATCGTTGGTTTAACGATCAGCAATACCCCCACTTCGTCGGGTATGTAAGATGTGGCGTTGAGGTCGATCTTCTGTGGATAATAATTGTTCAGCAATACATTGGTAAGGTCTTCCACGCGGGCATCCTCAATTTCTCCGTTACCGGTGGCGTACGCGATAATAGGTACACTGTCGCGCAAAACTTTTTCTATCGCACCTGCGAACTTATATTCCAGCAAAGCTTCAGCGCTGTTTAAGGTATTCAACCCTTCGTTGGAACTCAGTCCCTGCAAGAGGTCAACGGGATAAACGCGGTCCTGGTAGGAGACCAGCGCGCCTGGATAAACGAGGCGCTGGTCGGAGCCTTCTCCTTCTTTTGCCTGGGCTTTTACATTGAGGGGATTCAGCCCCATCATCCGGAGAGAATCGAGGAAAGCCGCTTTCGCATCTTCTTCCATCCCTTCTCCGGGTTGTACGAATCTGAAACTGAAATTACCACGCCCATATTCCTTGAAGGAACGGAGCATATCTTCCGCACTATTGGCCAGTTTCCTGAAGCCTGCGGGAAATTCGCCTTTCAAAAATACCGTTACGGTAACCGGTGCTGGCAGCTCCATCAGCATGCGTTTGGTGGGCTTGCTGAGGGTATATCTTTGTTCCGCGGTAAGGTCCAGCCTGGCGGGAAAGAACGAAACCATATAGTTGATGCCTGCCAATACGATGACCAGCAGCAAAATGCCAAAACGTGAACTGATTAATTTCTTCATAAGAGCCTTAGCGTTTTTGAAGATTGCGGTAAGTAATGCAGCCGGCAAGCAGGATCACCGATGCGAAGTACACGATATCCCTGATGTCCACCACCCCCCTGCTGATGCTGTTGTAATGAAAATCGATACCGAGCAGTTCAATATAATAATCGGCATTTCCGGCAAGACCCGGAACGCGGCTCAGCGCGTTGAAACCGCTGTACAAAATAAAACAGGCGAACACGCTGATGAGGAACGCCGCCACAGCATTGGATGTAAAGCTGCTGCAGGCTACGCCAATGGCGGTAAACACCGCGGCAAGCAGGAACAGGCCAATGTAAGCGCCAATTGTAGCGCCCATGTCAAGCCCCCCACGCTCCGAAAGTTGCTCCACGGAATACATATATATAAGTGTGGGCAATAGTGCGATGCTCACAATCAGGAGGCAGCCGAGGTATTTACCGGCGATAAGCCTGGAAAAGCCAATGGGCTTGGTTTGCAGAATTTCGAATGTGCCCGATTTGAACTCTTCCGCAAAACTGCGCATGGTGATGGCCGGTATCAGGAACAGCAATATCCAGGGTGCGAGGTCGAAAAAAGGTTGTAAGCTGGCGTAACCATAATCGGGGATATTGGTATCGGGGAAAACAAAAAGGAAGAGGCCGGTCAGCAACAGGAAACCCGCCACGGCAATGAATCCCGTGAGACTGCTGAAGAACTGGCTGCATTCTTTTTTACAAATGGACCACATAAGGGTGGGTGTTTTAAACGTACGTTTTACCGTGAAAGAACGGGCAATAATACGACTTAAAACGGTTCCGCACCTCCATGCCCACCCGTAATTTTGTGGTGTTGCGGAATGACCCGCAGCGGTAAAAAATGAGGTATGAGGAGATGGATCGTGGTGAGCTGGATGTTCATTTTATCGTTAGAGGCCGTTTCGCAGCACGCGTACAGGTGGGTGGCCCCGGATGGGGACTGGGCCGTTCCCGGGAATTGGCTTCCCGAGCGAACGGCCCCCCATACCGGGGATACACTGGTTTTTGGTGATACGGCCCGCATTAGTACATTCCCGCCAACTGATACAGCTTCGGTGATCAGGATTGAAACGGGGGCCTATCTGCATTGGACCACAACATCCGCTTTTAAACTGGTGGTAGCTTCCGGAATGCTGGAGCTTGAGCCAGGCTCAGAACTGCAACTTTCCGGAAGTGGTGGTGTGGAAATACATATAGCCGGAAGCGGGAATGGCTATATTCATGGTGCCATCCAATGCACATCTGGGCCACACAGGTTGTTGTCCGTTGATGGGGGAATGATTTATTTTGAAGCGGGTGCGGTGTTCAGCGCAGGAACCGGGTTTACTGGCAATCCCTTTGGAACAAGCGCCCTCAACAGTGTTGTATTCAGCGCCGGTGCCACCTACATCAGCATAGCCGGAGCCAACCCGTTTGGCGCGGCGGCACCCAATACCGTACTGCTGTTTGAGCCCGGCTCCGTTTACCGGCACCAACGCGCCACCGCCCCGCAACTGAGCGGCCGAAGTTTCGGGTATTTTGAAGTGGCCGCAGCCGCATCTTATAACCTCTCTCTCCCGCAGGATGTGGTGATCCATAACGACCTGGTTGTGGCCGAAGGACAGTTTCTTTTCCGCCCATCCGGAGGAACGGGAAACCTGTTACTGTACGGGAATATCATTCAAAACGCCAGTGGACCTGTTCAATTGGGGCAGGAACAATGGGCGGGGGAAGTACACCTTGAAGGAGCCAATCCGCACCAGGTCTCGGGAAATAGTGGAGCATTGTTGTCCATTCATCAACTGGTGCTGAAAGGTGGTGATGTCCATTTGAAGAAAGACGTATCAGTTACTGGGAAACTGGTTTTTGAACAGGGTATTATATATTCATCCGACACGGCAATGCTCATTTTGGAGCAGAAGGCCACTACCAGCTCTCTGGGGTCTGTTTATTCTAACCTGGAAGCACCTTTCTCCGGAACGAACTACAGTTATATAGATGGTCCTGTGTTGAGGAGAAACCTGGAAGCAGACTCAGTGTATATTTTTCCAATGGGTGGACTGGGTTATGCCAGGCCCGTGCTCATCTCAGGTTGTTCAGGTGATGTAACAGTAAGTTATAATGGAGCAGTTCCGCCCCATTCAGCAGCCATACAACCCGAAAGCGGTCTCGCGCACGTCAGTGGAACGGAACATTGGGAGATTAATGGACTTACCCCAAACTCGCATATTGCGGTAAGTTTCCTACAACCGGTGAGCGGTGGCATTGCCGATGTTGAGCACCTTCGGATAGCAGCTTTTCAGGACGGGCAATGGGCCATGTTACCGCATATAGCCGCAACGGGGTCGCCGGGCAGCAATGGAGCAGTGAGCGCCAATGTCGGTGGCGGAACCCTTTTTACCCTGGCAAGCATTCACCCCGCTTCCACCTTACCTGTTGATCCGGGCCGGATAGCTTGGAAAAAAAGAGAAAATGAACTTCATCTCCACCTGGAATCTCCTGACAAAGAAGAAGTTATACGGTTTCAATGGTATTCCTCCAATAACGGGATACATTGGCAAGTCTGGGGAACGCCGTTACCCCAGTATGCTAATTCTACGACAACATGCCGAGCCTCTGGGGCATCTCACAATTTCTCCAATCCGCAGTTCAAGCTCATCCGCTACTTCAAAAACGGAGACAGCGCCATCCACCGCACCACTGTTCCGTTTACACCGGAGCCCCAACTAATACTTTACCCCAACCCGGCCTGTGAAAAAATTTTTATTTTTTTTAAGGGTTCAAGCAGCAAATCAAAAATTGATATTGTCTCTATTACCGGTACAATTGTACAAATGGTGGAAATGAGGGGTGAAAAAGCAGAGATTGATATCCACCACCTGCCAAAAGGAACGTATTTTTTACATCTGAGAAATAAGAACAAAGACCGTATCCTCCCTTTCCTGAAGCAATAAAATATTGCACCAAAACCAACTGCAGAAAGTCCCGCCATCGGCGGGATTTTCATTTACTACTGAAAACAAAAGCCAGTTCAGACCGTACGGGAGCTTCTCCATAGGGGCGAACAACTTCGATACCCTTGTGCAGTTCACAGCATCGCTGCGGAAAAGTTTCGTCCATAAAATATGTGTAAACGCCTTCGAATAGGTACCATTGCGAACTTCGTAGCTGTAGGATTCCTTGTTGCTGCATGTGTAAAACGCGTTCAGAATGTACTATTGCTAACAAATAAAAGTACGCCCAACACCATTCTTACTGTGTAACAACCCTTCAAATATGCACTGCCGCCAACAAAATCGAAAGCGTTGGCCAGCAGCAGTCATGTGTAAGAACCCATCAAATATGTACCACTGCTAACCTAGCCCTTAAGCGATACTTCCATCTTTGCCGCTTTCCGGGCCGGAATCCATGCCGCGAGTACAGCGATGGTAAAAATAGTGAGGATCACCAGCAGGAAATCGCCCGGGATCATCTTAACCGGGTAATAATCAATGATAAAACTCCCGCCTTCCAACGGGATGAGTTTGAACTGAATCTGTGCCCAGCACAGGGCAATGGCCAGCGCCGAGCCAATAAGCGTGCCCACGCCCGCCAGCAGGATGCCTTCTGAAAGAAAAATCTTTCTGATGTACCCATCGTGTGCGCCCAGCGCTTTCAGTACATGGATATCTTTTTGTTTTTCCAGCACCAGCATCATCAGGGCACCCACGATATTAAATGCGGCGATGATCATGATGAGGGTGAGAATGCCATAGATCACCCATTTTTCCAACTGCATGATGGAAAACAAGGATTGGTTCTGTTCGAAACGGGTCTGAACTTTATAATTGGGGCCCAGTAAAGTGGAAAGCGCCTTCTTTACTTTATTTTCTATTCCGGGTTCCGTGATCTTAATTTCCAGCGCGGTATACTGGTTCTCCGAAAGCCCCATCATCTGCCTTACAAAATCCAGGTTGGTAAGCACATATTTGTTGTCGAAGTCCTGCTGGATCAGGAATGCGCCCGAAGTATTGGCGTACCCGGGCAACGGGAGATCCATCGGATTGTACGTATTGCTTTTGGTACGGCGCACCATATAAACCGTGAGCGGATTCATATTGCGGTCTGCGTTCACGGCGAGCGAGTTTTCGATTCCCGCGCCCAATACCAGTCCTGGTGCGTCGGCGGTACCGGTATTAAATTTACCGTTGAACATTTTCCCGGCTACGCCGGTAACATCCTGGTAAGCCTCATCCACCCCTTTCATGGAAACGAATTGCTGGTAATCGCCGTTCTGTACCAGCGCCTTTTCTTCCGCAATACGCGTGTAATGGGCCACGCCCGGCACTTTTTGAATGGCCGAGAGTTGTGCCGGTGTAAACTCGACCACCTTTCCGGAGACCGCACTTACTTTAATATCGGTGTAAAAAGACGCATAGAGCGATTTCACGAGGTCCTCGAACCCGTTAAAAGCGCTCAATATCATGATGAGCGCGGCGGCCCCCACTGCAATGGCAGTAACACAGACCCACGCAATCACGTTAATGGCTTGTGTGCTTTTCCGGGCGCGGAAATAACGCCATGCAAAGGTGAAATACATTAAGCGTCGGGGTTGGTATTTTCTGAAGTGCCGAATTGCTTCCTTTCCTCATCAATCTTGCGGAAGATGGCATCGATCTTATCCACGTGCTCCAACGTATCATCCAGGTAATACGTGAGTTCCGGCATGCTCCTGAGCTGGTGACGCACACGTTGTGAAAGCTCTTTTTTAATCTCCCAGGCGCGTTCCTCCAGTTTTTTCATGTAGGCTGCCGGGTCGTTCACCTTGAACAGGCTGAGGTACACACGCACCTGGAACAGGTCGGGCGTTACTTTTACGGAGGAGATGGACACCATCCCGCCTTCATACATATTCAATCCGAGTCTTCTGAAAATATCATTCAGTTCCTCCATCAGGAGGCCTGCTACCTGTTTTTGTCGTTTCGATTCCTGCTGCATTACTTTACAATTTTGAAGTTACCGCGTCCGGGTGAAGTGCAATTCTTTCCTCCTGCGTCCATTTCCCGGATAAAGGTATAAGGTTTTCGCGGTCGGCGAAGGGTTTATATTTTACCGCATACTTAGAAGTCATACGGATATAATGATGAATGAATGCGCCCAATGCGATCTGGCAGGGTTTAATATCTCCGTTTTCATTAGCACGTTTTTTAGTTCTCATAAAAAGGTCGAAATCTGCTGCCTGTAATCTCTCATCCCATTCTCCCACAAGTTCCAATGCACGTCTCGTCATCATCACATTGTTTCCGACAATTCCTTCCACCACCTGATAGCCGTATTTATCAAATTTTTCAGCGCAAAATTTCTCCCAGTTTCCATACATAAACCTGTGCATTCTCCTCATATTCCGCTCTCCGAAACCCAATAATTTCAGTGGATTCTTTACCCGTTTCCATTTGCGCTGGATATTTTTTGTAAGCATAGCCGCCCCCAGGTTCTCAATGCCGGAAGCGGAGATCACATCTGCCCCATTTATTTGCGCTGCCTTTATCAGTATTTCATCCCAACGTGGAGAAAGTACAAGGTCATTATTCAGAAAGAACAGGTATTCGCCCCGGGCAACCTTTATCCCCTGGTTTTGGCATACAGGATAAGAATAATTATCTGTGTTCCGGATTACGGTAGCCCCCTGTTCCCTGAAGTACTCCGTAGAACCATCGTCCGATACATTGTCTATGATAATTAACTCATATTTATGAAACGTATACTTTTTCAACGATTCCACGAATATTCTGTTGAAAGGCAAACCATTATGAATCGCTGTAATAATACTGATCATCTATTTCTGTTTAATTGGCCGGAGTAAGGGCAAAGGATCATTTCGCCGTTCCTGCGTTTCTTTTGTGTTACTTTGCAAAATTAATCAAATCTGAAGTCACTGGCATGAAGACATTCCTCCGGTTGTTACGATTCTCCCGCCCTTACCACCATTATATCCCGGAATACATCATTTATATCACGCTGTTTATCCTGTTCAGTCTCCTGAACATCGGGATGGTGATGCCTTTGCTGGACGTGATTTTCAGCACCGGGCAATACAAAATTGTGGAGCAACTTCCGGCCTTCCACTTCTCAGCGGACTATTTCAAGGATGTTTTTTACTATTATATGCACCAGGCCATTCTTACGAAAGGAAAGTTCGGCGTGCTTACTTATGTATGTATAATGCTGGTAACTTTTGCGCTGTTAAAAAGTATTTTCGGCTACCTCAGTCAATCGGTACTTACCAGAATGCGGGTCAACCTCGTCAGGAAACTGCGCGGAAGCCTGCATGAAAGTTATACCACCCAATCCCTTTCATTTTACCACAACGAACGCAAAGGCGACCTGCTTTCTATTGTGAGTGGAGATGTGGTGGAGATCGAAAACACAGTGGTAAGTTCTATTCAAACCATATTCCGGGAACCACTGATCATCATATCCACCTTCTTCATGCTGTTTTACATCTCCCCGGAACTAACATTGTTCACGTTGGTATTCTTTCCGGTTACGGGTTTTCTCATCTCCACCATCTCCCGGAGATTAAAGAAAAAAGCAGGTTACAGCCAGAGTTTGCTGGGAAGTATCCTGAATAATACTGAAGAGACCATCTCCGGCATTAGGATTATCAAAGCTTTTAACGCGGAGAAGTTCATCATGAAAAAATTTGATGTGGAGAACGGAAAATTCAGCCGGACCATGAAATCCATTGTGAACCAAAGAGAACTCGCCTCTCCATTATCGGAGTTTCTTGGTATTACAGTAATCGCCGTAATATTATTGTATGGTGGCAACCTGATTTTCACGGCTCAAAGCGACCTTACCGCGTCAGAATTTATTACTTATATCGCATTATACTTCACCATCATCGCTCCCGCGAAAAATACGGCCGGCGCTATCACCTATCTGCAACGCGGACTGGCTGCAGGAGAAAGAGTACTCCGGATTCTGGACCAGGACAATCCTGTGAAAGAAGCCGCAGATGCGATTCCGGCAACACCGTTTCGTGACAAGATCGTTTTCAGGAACGTATATTTCAGTTATGGGCAGCAGGATGTGCTGAATAATATTGAACTTATTGTCCCAAAAGGTAAAATGATTGCGCTGGTGGGAGAAAGTGGTGCGGGAAAGTCAACGTTAGCCGACCTGGTACCCAGATTTTACGATGTTACCGCCGGAAGCATTGAACTGGATGAAACGGATATCCGAAAGCTGCAACTGAAAAGCCTGCGCAACCAGATCAGTATTGTGAGCCAGGAAGCCATTCTGTTCAACGACACCGTAAGCAACAACATCGCATTCGGCATAGAAACGCACGACCAGGAAAAGATCATTCAGGCAGCAAAAGCAGCCAATGCACATGAATTCATCATGGGCCTGGAAAACGGCTACGATACCATTATCGGCGACCGCGGCATGAAACTCAGTGGCGGCCAGCGCCAAAGGCTTACCATCGCCCGCGCTATTTTTAAAGATGCACCCATCCTTATTTTGGATGAAGCCACTTCTGCGCTTGATACTGAAAGTGAACGCCTCGTGCAACAAGCCATAAACGAACTGATGAAGAACCGTACCAGCCTTGTGATCGCGCACAGGCTTTCCACCATCCGCCATGCAGATGAGATCATCGTGATGCACAAAGGAGAAATCGTGGAGCGCGGCAACCATGAAACGCTGATTGAAAAGAACGGGTATTATAAAAGGTTGGTGGACTTGCAGGAAGTGAAATAAGGATGTTGAATTTTGGATGCTGAATGTTGAATTAGGATGAATCCCGGCTTCATTATCTAACTGACAAAGCCAGGCTCATGGCCCACTCGCTTGTATTTACTTACCGCATATTCATAAAGGTACCCGCCAACATCCAGTGGCAATAACTCATAAAAAAAAAGTTGGATTTTGAATTTTTGAATTACAGCAACCCATAATTCAACATTCAAAATCCAACATTCAAAATTATTCCTTATCCGTTCTTAACCAGTCCCAGTTTCGCTTCCATGCTCAGGGTGGCGTGGGGAACTGCTCTCAGGCGGGCTTTGTCGATCAGTTTACCGCTAACACGGCATACACCATACGTTTTGTTTTCGATACGCATCAGCGCTTTTTCGAGGTGGTCGATGAACTGGATCTGGCGGCTGGCCATCTGGCTCAGTTGTTCGCGTTCCATGCTCATACTGCCGTCTTCCATGGTCATGTAACGGGCATCGTCGTTGTCACCGCCCATTTCATCTTTGCGGGTGATGAGTCCCTGGAGGTAGGTCAGTTCTTTGCGGGCCGCGTCCAGTTTTTTACCGATCAGTTCACGGAATTCGTTCAGTTCGGAATCGCTGTAGCGCATGGTTGGACCAACGGGTTCGTTTTGCGGCTGATCCAGCACTGATCTTGTGAATTCCGGTTCATATTTAACGGCTACGTTGGTAGTTGTTTTTGGGATCACCACCTTGGTTGGCTTTGCCGGTTCAGCTTTTTTAGGCGCAGCCTTGGGTGCTGTATTTTCCGGTGTTGCTTTCTCTTCTGCTTTTTTCTTGGCCACAGACTCTGTTTTAATGGGTTTGATATCCTGTTTCCTTGGTGCGGGCGCCGGGGCTACTGCTTTGGCCGGGGCCTTGGGCGTAACTTTTGGAGCCGCTGCTTTTTTAGCGGGTGCTGCCTTTGCGGGAGCAGCCTTTTTGGGGGCAACCACAGGTTTTGTAGCTTTTTTAGCCGTTGTTTTCGCGGGTGATTTGGCAGCAGCTTTCGCTGGAGTCGCTTTTGTTGCTTTCGCTGCGGGTTTGGGGGCGGGCTTTGCGGCGGCCTTTTTAGGGGCGGCTTTTGCCGGCGCGGATTTACCCGTTGCTTTAGCGGCCGGTTTTGCTGGGGCTGCTTTTTTCGCCGGCTTCTTGGCGGCGGACGCGGATTTGGTGGCCTTGGCTACAGGTTTCTTGGTTGCCATACTGTTATCCTTTTTTAGTAACTAACACTTTTAATGGTACATCGTTAACTTCAATTTCAATGCCATCGGTCAGATCCGGTTGAATTTCAAGCCCATCGGCGAGAATTTCGGCGGCGATGTAAGTGCCGAAGGAGCGTATGGCTTCATTCAGACTATCATGGCCGGACACTGAAACAAGGATGCGGTCCGTTAGTTCATACCCGTTGTCTTTTCTGATCTTCTGAATTCTGTTCACCAGTTCGCGGGCATTGCCTTCGTCAACTAAATCAGGAGTAACGGTAACATCCAGGGCTACTGTCAGAGCGTCTTTGGTGGCCACCATCCAGCCGGGAATATCCTCGCTGGTGATTTCCACTTCATTAATCTGTAATATTAAGGGTTCGCTATCAATTAACAAAGTATATTGTCCCTCTTTTTCGATTTTGGAGATGTCGTCCTGGGTCATCGCGCCAATGGCTGCTGATGCGGCTTTCATCCTGGCACCCAGCTTCTTACCGAGGGCCACGAAATTAGGTTTGATCTTCTTTTTGATGAATCCGTCGGTTTCCGTGAGGTATTGTATCTCCTTTACGTTCACCTCCGATCTGATGAGGTCGGCGATCTTTTCGATCTGCTCTTTCATGGCAGGATTCAACACCGGGATCAGGATTTTCTGCAACGGCTGCCTTACCTTGATGTTCACTTTTTTACGGAGGGAGAGCACCAGCGAACAGATGTTCTGGGCGAGTTCCATGCGCTCTTCAAGACCGGGCTGAATGGCGCTTTCCAGCGGTTTGGGGTAAAGTGCATGGTGCACCGATTCAGCATTTATCCTGCCGGAAACCGCGTTCAGGTTGTTGAACAACCATTCAGAGAAGAATGGAGCAACCGGCGCTATCAGCAGGGAAATAGTTTCCAGGCACTCGTACAGGGTTTGGTACGCGGCGATTTTATCGTGTTCATAATCACCTTTCCAGAACCGGCGGCGACAAAGGCGCACATACCAGTTGCTGAGGTGTTCGTCCACAAACTCCTCGATCAGCCTGCCTGCGGTAGTGGGTTCATAGTCGTTGAACGCAGCGGCAACTTTTCCTTTCAGGGTATTGAGAGAAGAAATGATCCACTGGTCGATCTCCGGCCTTTCGTTCAGCGGAATGTACGCTTCTTTGAAAGCGAATCCATCCACGTTCGCATACAGGGCGAAGAACTGGTAGGTATTGTACATGGTGCCGAAGAACTTCCGCTGCACCTCGCGTATGCCTTCGATATCGAATTTCAGACTTTCCCAGGGAGAAGCATTGGTGATGAGGTACCAACGGGTGGCATCGGCACCGAAAGTATCGATGGTTTCAAACGGATTCACCACGTTGCCGAGGCGCTTACTCATCTTATTGCCGTTCTTATCCAGCACCAAGCCGTTGGAGACTACGGTTTTATAAGCTACCCCCGGGTATTTTTCTTCCGGCGCTTCATAACCAGCCTTCTTCAATTCTTCCTGAACATCTTCTTTGATCAGCGATCCGATGGCGTGCAGGGTATAGAACCAGCCACGGGTCTGGTCCACGCCTTCGGCGATGAAATCTGCCGGATAGTTTTTTACGAAAACATCTTTGTTCTCGAAAGGAAAATGCCATTGTGCATAAGGCATGGCGCCTGAATCGAACCACACATCGATGAGGTCGGCAACACGTTTCATCGGTGTTCCATTTGATGAAACCAGGATGATATCGTCCACATAAGGTTTGTGCAGATCCAGAATTCCTTCGTGGAGATAATGCCTGTTCACATCGCCCCCTAAAACTTCATTCGCTTTCCTGATCTCGGTATTCAATTCTTCAATAGACCCGATACATTTCTGTTCGCCGCCATCTTTAACTTCCACATAATTTCCATCCGCATCCACTGTTTTCCAAACGGGCAACGGCGTTCCCCAGTAGCGGCTTCTGCTCAGGTTCCAGTCCACCATATTTTCCAGCCAGTTGCCAAAGCGGCCCGTTCCGGTGCTGGCGGGTTTCCAGTTGATGGTTTTATTGAGTTCCACCATCCGGTCCTTCAATGCAGTGGTTTTGATGAACCAGGCATCCAGCGGATAATATAGAATGGGCTTATCGGTTCTCCAGCAGTGTGGATAGCTGTGTTCGTATTTTTCTACTTTGAAAGCGCGGTTCTCCAGTTTCAGTTTCACGGAGATGTCCACATTCACATCTACATAATCCTTTTCATCTTTGTAATTCTTCACATACCGGTTGCTGAA
>CAMLRX010000055.1 GCA_946482545.1 uncultured Flavihumibacter sp.
GAAAACCTGGGCGAGGGAAAGTTGTATGGTGCGCAGGAAAATGATATTTTTTACTGGAAGGGCATCGCGTATGAGCGATCAGGGGATACCGAAAAAGCCATCAAATGTTTCAGAAAAGCCACAGATGGGATATCGGCGCCGGTACAGGCCATCTTCTACAACGACCCACAGCCGGATAAGATTTTGTACCAGGCTCTTTCCTGGCTGAAGCTGGGCGAGAAAGAAAAAGCGGAGGCCATTCTGAGCAACCTGATAGATTTCGGGCTGAAACACATCAACGATAAGATCAACATCGATTATTTCGCGGTATCATTGCCGGACCTGCTGGTGTTTGATGCAGACCTCAATCTCAGGAACAGACTGCATTGCATTTACCTTCAGGGCCTTGGTTATCTGGGACTGGAAGCATACGAAACTGCGGAACAATGTTTCAATGAGGTACTTTCCGCCGACAGGAACCATTCAGGGGCTTTCGTACACCGGAATATGCTCCGTACATTATTACAAAAAGTTCAATAACAGGTTACGATCAAACCGCAGCACCACTTGCCATGCCAGAAATGCTCCATGTTACTGAACCAGCTACTTCGCAAGACCTACGCGCCAGCCGTTACCGGCCAGGATATATTTTAGGCTTATCGTTCATATCCGCACTGGGCGGGTATTTGTTTGGGTTTGACTTTGCCGTTATTTCCGGTGCGCTTCCGTTCCTTCAGCAGAAGTTCGGTTTAAACGCATATTGGGAGGGGTTCGCTACGGGGAGTCTCGCACTGGGGGCAATTATAGGTTGTTTGGCGGCGGGACGTGTGGCGGACAAATATGGCCGCAGGCCGGGTTTGTTGCTTGCGGCCGCTATCTTCGCCCTCTCATCGCTCGCCATGGCGTTTGCGCCGGGAAGGGATTTTTTCATCGCTGCGCGTTGTTGTGCAGGCATCGGGGTAGGCATGGCTTCGCTGCTCTCACCTATGTATATAGCAGAAATCGCTCCACCACATTTAAGGGGAAGAATGGTGGCGGTAAACCAACTCACCATCGTTTTGGGCATACTGGCCACCAACCTGGTCAATTACAAGCTTCGTAACTATGGCGAAGATGCATGGCGGTGGATGTTCGGACTTGGCTTTGTGCCATCTGTACTTTTTTTTGCAGGTGCTTTGTGGTTACCTGAAAGCCCGAGGTGGCTGATCAGGGTTGGACGAATGGATAAAGCGCTTTCCGTGTTGCAAAAAATAGGCGATGCCTCCTTCGCTGAAAATTCCGCCGGCCAGATACGTGCTTCACTTCATGGCCAGACAGCAGGCAGACTATCCGACGTGTTTGGAAAAAAAATACTTCCTGTAGTACTGGTAGGAATAGGCCTGGCAGTTTTCCAGCAGTTTTGTGGCATCAATACTGTTTTCAATTACGCGCCCAGGATATTCGAAAGCATTGGTGCCTCACAGGATGATCAGTTGCTGCAAACCGTATTCATCGGTGGCGTAAACCTTGTTTTCACAGTATTGGCCATGCTGCTGGTAGATAAGCTTGGGCGAAAACCGCTCATGCTGATCGGCGCGCTTGCACTCGCGGTGCTCTATGTTGTAGTGGCGCAGTTGTTACACCATCAGTCGGAACTGGTATCCTGGTTCCTGCTCGCTGCAATTGGCGTATATGCCATGTCGCTTGCACCGGTTACCTGGGTGCTTATCTCTGAAATATTTCCCAACAATGTTCGTGGACAGGCCTCCTCTATTGCTGTTGTGGTATTGTGGGCCGCTTATTTCATCATCGTGTTCACCTTCCCGGTCATGTTCGAGCGATGGGGCGACCGTTGTTTTTACATTTACGCATTTGTATGCGCGGCAGGGTTTGTTTTTGTTTGGAAGAAGGTGCGGGAAACAAAGGGAAAGTCGTTGGAAGAACTCGAAGAATTGACGAAATAATGTTGGCCTGTGCATGTAGTTTCCCGTTAGAACATGCTTCCTTCCCTTTACCGAAAAGAGGATAGTCCATCGAATCCGGCGGATCATCCATTCATTCGCCATCCGGTAACGCTAAATTTGATACGCAACAACTCCTTCGTGCTTTAAGGTGGTTAACGCAATCTAAAAAAGCCATTATGAACAACAGCATGCTAACCCGCTACTTGGCGTTACCTGGAGAAATGAACCGGACTATTTTAAAGTTGCCTGAGTAAAACGCTCAATATATCCCTGTCCTCATCTTTTCAAGTTAATTCCTTAAGCATGAAGTTATTTTATTCCCGCCTGCTGCCTCTGCTGATTATAATGCTCTGCGTTAAAATCAGCGCCCCGGTTGCCGCGCAGCATATCCCGCAAAATAAAGTCTGGACCCGTCCTCAGATTTTACCTGTTCCATCTTTTACAGCTGGCGTACCCGACCATGTGATGAGTTTAAACGGCACCTGGAAAATCAATACTGAACCGCCGGAAAAATTCTGGGAATTAAAGAACACAGGTTCCTGGAAAGATGTTCCTGTTCCGGCACAGGTTACCATGTTGGGGTTCAGGCCGCAACCAGAAAAAGAATTCGCCTACCACAAAAAGTTCCGTGTGCCCGCATCCTACAAAGGGAAGCGGATCGTGCTGCGCTTCGAAGGCGTTACAGGCCTGGCGCGGGCCTACGTAAATGGAAAGTTTGTAAAAGAGCATTTCGGCGGCTTTAATATCTGGACCTGCGACATCACCAACTTCGTAAAACCCGGGCAGGAGGCGATACTTGCCATCGGGATTACCGAGCCGCTGGAAAAGAACGCATCTTCCAGCTTCGATGCGGGCGGTATCATCCGCAATGTTAAACTGATGGCCGTTCCCATATTTTCACTGTCCCGTTTTAATGTGGAAACCGACCTTGATGAAAATTACAAAGATGCCACCCTGAAAGTGTGGTGCAACGTACTGGCAGAAGCGGCCGATGAGGTGTCGCTGCGTTTTCGTTTGCTGGATCCTTCGGGAAAAAACGTAGCGCTTCCAGCGGCGGAGCAAAAGTTTCAGCAAGAGCAAATACTATCCTTCCCTGTAAAGAATCCCATAAAGTGGGATGCAGAACATCCTGAACTGTATGTGCTGCATATTGATATCATGAAGAATGGGAAGATGGAAGGAACCTACACCAAAAAGATAGGGTTCCGGGAAATCACAATGGCCGGAAAAGAAATGCGCATCAACGGAAAGCCCGTTAAACTGAGAGGGGCCGGCCGGTTTGACAGTGACCCCATTGTGGGAAGGTATCTTTCTGATGAAAAATCCCTGGAAGAGGTAAAGATGTTGAAAGCGGCCAACATGAACTTTGTAAGGCCTGCATGCTACGCGCCCACAGAAGCCTACCTTGATGCATGTGATTCCCTGGGTATTTATGTGGAAGCGGAGAACTCCGTAACATTTACAAAAGGTTCGCAGAAGGATACCAGTTTCAGTGGCATGTACCTCAGCCAGATGGCCGACCTTGTCGAAACAGTGCGCAGCCGGCCTTCCGTTATTATCTATGAACTGGCCAATGAAACTTATTATGGCGTGAACATCGGGTTAACCTACCAGTACACAATAGCCGAAGATCCCACACGCCCCATCATCTACAGTTGGTCGCACAGTGTTCCCCCGGGTGAACCCTGGCCTTATCATATCTACAGTTACCATTACGCAGATTGGGATTCAGACCTGGGACGCGCGGGCGTTGCCGTGTTCAACTCCGAACCCACCCGACCTTTGCCCGACAATATGCCGATCCTGCACGATGAATTTGCCCACGGCTCATCTTACTATCAGGCTTCCCTGGCAAGAGATCCGGGTATGCGCGATTTTTGGGGACACAGCATTAAAAAGTTCTGGGAGCGCATGTTTGTGACGGAGAACTGCCTCGGTGGCGCCATGTGGGCCGTGATCGATGACAATGGCTCTGGGGCCTGGGCCTTTGAATGGGGGGCCATAGACCTTTGGCGGAGGTTTCGCCCTGAATACTGGCATTTCAGAAAAGCCTATTCTCCTGTAAGGATCAATGAAATGGAAAAGGTGGAATTTGATCCGGGGCAACCAGTTACCGTGCGTATAAAGAACTGGTACGACCATACGCCCCTCCACGAACTTACTGTGGAATGGTCAATGGGGCAGGAGAAAGGTAAGCTTACCGGCCCTGCCATACTTCCGCACGAATCGGGTGTAATCACCATCCCGGCTTTAAAAGCGCGTAAAGGAGATAAGCTTGCATTGCGGTTTACCGACCGGTACCAGCGGATAGTGGATGAATTTTTACTGGAAACGGCAACTTCTTCCATAAGCTTCAGTGGCCCTGCAGGAAAGCAGCCCTCCGTGCAGCATGTGAACGGAACACTAAGCGTAAAAGGGGAGCGGTTTGAAATAGCATTCGACACTACAACAGGGATGATTACCGAAGGTGTGATCGCGGGAAAAAGCATCCTGAAAGGTGGCCCATACCTTAACCTGGAAGGAGGTGTAAAACTCAACAACTGGCAACTCAGACAAATGAGCTGGCTACCGGCTGATAGCAATCGTGTGGTGGTAACAATCAAAGGTTCCTACGATTCAGTAGATGTTACGTACGATATCAGCATCGACGGTACCGGACTGCTCACCACAGAATATACACTGGATAAATTCAAACTGCCCGCTCCTTTACCCTATAAGATTCCATGGAACAACCAAAGCGCCGGAGGATATGACGAGGTGGGAATAACTTACCTGCTGAGCGAAGCTGTTGACAGGGTGGAGTGGAAACGAAAAGGCATCTGGTCCGTGTACCCCGAAGACCATATCGGGAGAACAGCAGGCATCGCCTACCGGTACACCAGCCATCCGATACAACAATTCGGGAAGAACCCCGGAAGACCCTGGCGGGATGATGAAAGGGATTTCAGTGTTTTCGGACAATACGATATCGGGGGAAGAGGAACCAACGATTTCAGAAGCAACAAAGAAGACATCATCTATGCTTTAGTCATGGCCGGGAAAAACGGTACGCAGGTAAAGGTGGAAGGTGTACGCCCCATGGCAGTAAGGCTGGAAGCTTTGCAGGATTCATTATTGTTCATTGATGATGGTGATGCAGGCATAAAATACGGCGGAACATGGACCACACAAATTGACAATAAGCACTTTATCGGAAACATGGAACGCAGAAGCCAGGGTGATGGCGATTTTATTGAATATACTTTTAACGGAACAGCCGTGGCATGGATAGGAACCAAAGGTCCGATGTTCGGCTCGGCTGATGTTTATATTGATGGTAAACTGGAAACAGCAGGTCTTTCATTATTTGGCAGGGGGGCAGCACCTGGTCCGGGCAACGTGCTGTTCAGCAAAGAAGGTATGAAAGATGGGCAGCATACTATCCGTATTGTAGGTAAAGCCGCTGCGCAACGTTTTGGCCGTCCCGGGCAGTCAGCTTCCTCCACACCCAGGGTGAGTATTCCTTTCGATGCTTTCCAGGTTTGGCGTGGTGAACAAAAAGGTAAGGTTAAACTGGTAATGAATAACTTGTGGAACCACACCAAAATGGGGCTGGGTAATTACATGAAAGAGCCCGTGCTGCCAGGACTGAAATTCAGGGATTATGTTCAGTTCAGACTAATTGAAGGGCTTTGATGCCACAGGTTTATTAAAACGATACCGCGATGAGAATTTTATTTTTTGTTTTAGGATGGTGCTTTTCCGCTCAACTTATGGCACAGCAGGTTTATGAGATCAATGCGGCTGTGAAAGCACCTGCTGTTTATTCCGGGCACTTAAAGTTGGGAGGCAGCAACGGGAAGGGCGATAAAATCAGTGTGAACAACTATTTCATGTCTATGAACGATAAGCCGTTCATTCCTGTTACCGGCGAGTTCCACTTTTCGAGGTATCCAAAGCAATACTGGGACGAATCCATCAAAAAGATGAAAGCTGGTGGTATAACGGTAATCCCTACCTATATTTTCTGGAACCTGCATGAAGAGGAAGAATCTGAATTCGTTTGGACGGGCGACAAGGATGTACGTGCATTTGTTGAATTGTGCAGGGCGAACGATATGCAGGTTATCGTACGGATAGGCCCGTTCTGCCATGGTGAAATAAGGAACGGCGGTCTTCCCGACTGGTTGCTGGCGAAGCCCCTCAATATCCGCATGAATGATCCCATGTATCTTTCTTATGTAGAACGTTTGTACAGGGAAATAGGCAACCAGTTGAAAGGACTGTATTTTAAGGACAATGGCCCCATCATTGGGGTGCAACTGGAAAACGAATACCAGCACAGCGCCGCGCCATGGGGAATTACCTATCCCGGTCAGGCGCATGATTTCACAGCATCTGAAAGGGACAGAGCTGTTACCCACGAAGGCGTGGCCGTATCCACAGAAGAGAATCCCTATACAGCATTGGGGAACGACCACATGAAAGTATTAAAATCGCTGGCGGAAAAAGCTGGGATCATCGCACCGCTGTACACTGCCACCGGCTGGGGGAACGCAGCCATCATTCCCAATGAATCGCTGCCCGTTACCGCAGCTTACGCCTACCCGTTCTGGACGCCAAAACGGGACCATTCGCCTTTCTTTCTTTACAAGGATATGCACAAAAATCCCGATTATGCTCCCGTGCGCTACAAACCCGAAGACTATCCTGCACTGCCCGCTGAACTGGGTTCTGGGATAAGTCTGGTGTACCAAAGGCGCCCACTAGTGGTGCACCAGAGTTTCGACGCGATGGTGAACAGGTGTCTCGGCAGCGGCGCCAACGGGGTAGGCTATTATATGTTCCATGGCGGTTCAACCCCCAGAGGGAAACATAATTTTATGAACGATGAGGCTTACGGACTCAATAAAATCTCTTACGAATACCAGGGCCCTATCGGGGAATATGGCCAGGTGCGCGAAGGGTTCCACCGCCTGAAATTGCTGCATTTCTTCCTGAAAGATTTCGGCGAACGCCTGGCGCCCATGACAGTTGTACTTCCCGAGAATGCCGCCACACTGAAACCGGAGGATACAAAACAACTGCGTTATGCCGTGCGGATCAGCGGAAACAGTGGTTTTCTTTTTCTGAATAATTTCCAGGACGATACCGCGATGCTGGACCAACAGCAGATCCAGGTTAGGATAAAGACGCCAGATGGAAGTCTTACGTTACCAGAGAAAGGAGGTTTCGATCTCCAGAGCGGTGAAAACCTTATCCTGCCTTTCAACTTCAGTTTAAACGGGGCGCACCTTAATTATGCCACCGCACAACTGCTGATGAAGTCAGACGATGATCGTCCCTATTATGTTTTTTTCGCACCCCGGGGAATCACTCCTGAATTCTCCTTCGCTCCGGGAACCCGCATCAGCGGGGGAAAAGGGGTGAGCACGGAAAAAAACGCAAAGCGGGTAATGGTAAGGTGTTCACAACCCGAAACTGAATTTTCTGTTACGGCCGGAGGAAAAACCACGAAAGTGCTGGTGATTGATAAGTCGCGCGCGCTTAACGCATACATTGTTGCCATCAACGGAAAGAAGAGCCTGGTATTTTCGGATGCGCTGGTGCTTCAGGATGGGGATGCTTTGAAACTGCTGCGCGACTCCATGCCTGCAACTGATCTTGACATATACCCCAATTCAGGTTACATTAAAACAACGGCGCACGGTACACTTACTAGCGTTAACAGGCATTCGCTTTTTAAGTCTTACCGGATTACCATGCCCGATTTTACGATGGAAACAAAGGCAAATGGTGTAAGTTCCAGAAAGTTCTCTGTAGCGTTACCAGATCAACTTCCGGATGGCGTGAATGATGTATTGCTGAATGTTGATTATACTGGCGATACTGGGATGGCTTTCGCAGATGGTACACTGGTTGCGGACCATTTCTACAATGGCCCTTCCTGGCAGATTGGGCTGCGGAAGTTCCTGACAGGAAGAACGGCCCCCAAAGAGATGGTGTTTTATTTCAGGCCGATGGAAAAGGACGCGAGTTACCTGCTGGACCTGCAGGCTTTTCCGCAGTATATACCTGATTTCGGCACAGCAAAATCCTTTCTTAAAATCCGCGGCTTTTCGTTTATCCCGCAATACACGAATACTGTAAGATTTTAATACCGTGAAACTATCGGACAGTCAAACCCTTAACGTATGCTAACACCCAATGCTTCTACCATGAAAAATATACTGGCGATCCTTGTTCCTTTTTTTTGCGCGGTGGTATTGTCCCGATGCACTGTTTCCCAGAATGGAGTTGATGATAAAAAGATTGACCTTTCCGGAACCTGGCGGTTCCGTGAAGATCCTGCCGATGATGGGATGAAGTCCCGCTGGTACCTGAATGCGCTTTCCGGATCCGTAGAACTGCCGGGTTCTCTGGCCAGCAACAACAAGGGCGATGAAGTGAGTGTGAGCACAAAGTGGACAGGCAGTATTTTTGATTCCTCTTATTTTGTAAAACCTGAATATGAGCAGTACCGGCAACCGGGGAATATCAAAGTACCCTTCTGGTTGCAGCCTGTTAAATACTATGTTGGTCCGGCGTGGTACCAGCGTGATATAACAATTCCCGAAAATTGGTCGGGCGCACCGGTGGAACTGTTCATTGAACGCAGCCACTGGCAAACCACAGTGTGGGTAAACGATCAGGAGGTCGGCACACAAAACAGTTTGGCTACGGCGCAGGTTTTTACATTGCCTCCCCTGATGCCCGGGAAACACCGACTCACCATCCGTGTCGACAACAGGATTCTTGATGTTAATGTAGGTCAGAACTCACATAGCATTTCAGATCATACACAATCGAACTGGAATGGCATGGTGGGTGCGTTGTACCTTAAATCAAAACCCCTGTTCGCTATCGAAGATGTACGCATTTCAACCGATATCGCTTCACGTAAAGTAACACTGAATTTCAGGATCAGCAACGCGGCGGCACGCGATATGGCGGGCTCCGTTAAACTGCTTGTGAAAGATGTGACAGGAAAAGAAAAATGGGAGCCTGTTACCCAAAACATCAACGTTCCTGCCGCATCGGATGTGTACACCATGGAATATCCAATGGGCGATAAAGCACAGTTGTGGGATGAATTCAACCCCCAGCTCTACGACCTGAACATTAGTTTTTCAGCGGAAGGAAAAACCATTGACAATAAACAAGTCCACTTCGGCTTGCGTGAGATCACGGCCCAATCCACTTATTTCATGGTGAATGGAAAACGTACTTTCATGCGGGGCACACTGGAGAGCGCTATTTTCCCCGAAACAGGCTATCCTGCTACCGATACAGCAACATGGGGGCGTATATGCCGTACCGTTAAAAGTTTTGGGCTCAACCATATCCGCTTCCACTCCTGGTGCCCGCCCGAAGCGGCTTTTGTGGCGGCAGATAAAGCAGGAATTTACCTTCAGGTGGAATGTGGCTCCTGGGCCAACTGGGGAACATCGTTGGGAGATGGCGCGCCCATCGACCAGTATATTTATGACGAAAGCGAGCGCATCGTGCGCGATTATGGCAATCACCCTTCTTTCTGTTTCCTCGCTTACGGCAATGAACCGGGTGGCCGGAACCATAAAAAATACCTGGCTTCCTTTGTAAACCACTGGAAGAACAAAGAAAAAAGAATCCTTATTACCAGCGGCGGGGGATGGCCGGCGATCGATGAGAATCAGTTTCACGTTATCTCAAATCCCCGGATTCAGCAATGGGAGGCAGGATTGAAAAGTATCATCAATAGTCAGCCCCCGAGGTTGGATTACGACTGGCGCGATTCTATCGCTAAGTTTAAAGTGCCTGTGATGAGCCACGAAATCGGGCAGTGGTGTGTTTACCCCGATTTCAGTGAAATAGCAAAATACACCGGCGTTCTGAAAGCAAAAAACTTTGAGATATTCAGCGCTTCGTTGAAGGCGCGCGGTTTGCTGCACCTTGCCGATAGCTTCCTGCTGGCTTCCGGGAAATTGCAGACCCTCTGTTATAAGGCAGATATTGAAGCTGCGCTGCGGACACCGGGCTTTGCAGGTTTTCAACTGTTGGACCTGCACGATTTTCCAGGGCAGGGATCTGCGCTGGTGGGCGTGCTGAATCCTTTCTGGGAAGAAAAAGGGTATGTAACGGCAGCAGACTACAGCAAATTTTGTAATACCACTGTACCGTTAGCCCGGTTTCCCAAAATGGTTTACCTGAACAATGAACAATTGTCTGTGCCCGTTGAACTTGCGCATTTTGGTTCGGCGCAAATAACAGGGGTAACGCCGGAGTGGGCCGTTTCAGCAGGAAAGAAAATTTTGTTTCAGGGCAAATTTGCGCCGCTTTCGGCCAGCCAGGGCAATGGCATTTTGATGGGTACCGTGCAGCATACATTAGCAGAGGTCACCACACCTCAGCAATTAAAGTTAAGCGTGAAGCTGGGACAGTTTGAGAATGAATGGGATTTCTTTGTATATCCCGCCAACAGCGGTGAACAGGCTAAAGAAGTGCATGTAACGCAAACGCTGGATGCTAAAACCAGAGATGTATTAAAGGCTGGCGGAAAGGTATTGCTCACGTTTAAAAAAGGAACAGTGGTGGCAAACAAAGGCGGGGATATTGCTGTTGGGTTTTCAAGTATATTCTGGAACACCGCCTGGACCAATGGACAGGCACCGCATACGCTAGGCATATTGTGTGATCCGGCCCACCCCGCATTCAGACAGTTTCCAACATCGTACCACAGCAACTGGCAATGGTGGGATGCCATGAGCCATTCCAGCGCTATTATGCTGGATTCCGTTTCTAAGGGTATGCGGCCCATCGTTAGAATTGTGGATGATTGGGTAACGAACAGGTCGCTGGGACTTGTATTTGAATGTAAAGTAGGTGCGGGCAACTTGCTGGTAACCGGGATAGACCTGCTCACAGATGCCGGTAAGCGCCCGGAGGCGCGGCAGTTGCTGGCAAGTTTCAGCAGCTACATGGCAGGTCCCGACTTCAACCCTTCTTTAACCGTAACTGAGGCTGCCATTCAGGGGCTTTACCGGAGTGGCGGTGGGCGGTAGTTTTCGGTATAACGGTAAGGAATGTCGAAAATCTATTTGCCGAGCTCCTGTAAAAATTGTGTGGGTGTTTTGCCAAATTCCTTTTTAAATGCTTTGGTAAAATACGACTGGGTTTGAATGCCTACGCGGTACATTACTTCGGTAATCAGCACATCTTCTTCTGTCATAATCTCCACTGCTTTGCGCAGCCGCATTGTTCTGACAAAATCACCGATGGGTTGCCCGGTGATGGTTTTAATGGTCTGGTACAGTTTAGACCTGCTCATGCCCATTTGTTTGCTGATGTAGTCCACATCCAGTTCGGGATTGCTCAGGTGTTCATGCAGCAGGGCCGTGAGTTGCTCCATGAACTGTTTTTCCTTTGATGAATGCGTACTGGCAACCGCGTCGCTTCTGTGTGCCCGTGTCCAATGTTCTTTTAGCGATTCCTGGCTCTCAAAGATGTTCCTGATCGTCATCAGCAGCAGGTCGTTGTTCAACGGCTTCGAGAAATAGAAGTCTGCACCCGAAGCCATGCCTTCCAGCCGTGATTCTATCGCTGCTTTGGCGGTGAGCATGATCAGTGGAATATGTCCCGTTTCCGGACTTTCCTTGATCCTGTTGCAGAAATCGATACCGTTCATGCCAGGCATCATTACATCGCTGATGATGAGGTCGGGCATGACTTCTTTTACGGCTGTAAGTGCGCTGCTTCCGTCAACCGCTTCATGGATATCGAAATGCTCCATCAGACTTTCTTTCAGAAATTCGCGCAATTCATCGTTATCGTCTACGATAAGAATATGTTTCCTTGATTTTATTGAGCGCTCCGGATGTGATTTTTGCAGGTCTGACCGGAACTGGGGATCAAACTTGTTGTGGATACTCTCCATGTTCACGAAAGCCTGCTTATTTTCTTTGAGCCATTTTTCATCTTCGGTGTAATCACCTGCATGTACGGGTAATGCAATGGTAATCTCGGTGCCCTGATGCCTTTCGCTTCGTACGAAAATACTTCCTTTGTGCAGAAATGTGAGACTTCTGACAAATGCGAGTCCAACGCCAGACCCCAGGTGTGCATCTGTCATCTTATAATACCTTTCGAACAGGAATCGCAGGGAATCAGCGGAGATACCTATACCGTTGTCAGCCACCTGTATGTAGAGATATTCCCTGGCGTTGAACTCATGTTTCATTATAAGTTCGTGCCTGAATGTTTTAGGCAATTCGTTGAGTTGCTTTGATACCCGCACTGTTATGGTGCCACCGGAAGAGGTGTATTTGAAAGAATTACTCAGTAAGTTGATGATGATTTTTTCAAGTACCTGCCTGTCGAACCAGGTCTGGGGAAGTTTTTCAGGAACATCCAGTTCGAAATGAATGTTTTTTTCTTCAGCGAGCGCGTGGAATTCTCCGGCTATTTCTTCCAGGAAAAGATTAATGCAGCCTGGCATCACTTTCAGTTTCAGGGCGCCTGCCTCCACTTTTCTGAAGTCCATCAGTTCATTGATCAGTCCCATCAACCTGCTGGCGTTCCTGTGCATGGTGGCGTATTGTCTTTGAAACCGGCTTCCCGTATCTTCTTTCTGCAGTTTCTCCAGCGGGCCCAGTATCAGGGAAAGTGGTGTGCGGAATTCATGGGAGATATTGGTAAAGAATTGCAGTTGCATCTGGTGCATTTCTTCCCGTTTTGATTTTTCCAGTCCCTGGATTTCGTATCGCCGTTTCAGGAACAGCAATACGAATGCGACGCTGAGAATGGCGATAGCCACCAGTGTTTTAAACCACCAGGTACTCCAGAAGGGTGGCGTTATATTGATGGCCATTCTGGCGGGGGTTTCATTCCATTTGCCGTCGTTGTTGGCAGCTTTTACTTCCAGTATATAATCTCCGGGCGCAAGATTGGTATAACTCACTTTTCTTTCGTTGCCGATCATGTTCCATTGTGTATCCAGCCCCAGCAGCCGGTATGCGTATTGGTTGTGTTCGGGCACGATGTAGTTGAGCGCAGCGAATTCCACTGCGAAGGTGGACTGCGCGTAGGAAAGCGTTAGCGTATGGGTGGCGGCGATATCCTTCGTTAATACGGCATTCTCTGTTCCCGGAACCACGCGTGTGTTTGACAGGTACAGATCGGTAAAGAAAACGGGGGGAATATGTTCATTGGTCTGGATATCTTTCGGATAGAAGGCGTTGTATCCGTTCAAGCCTCCAAAAAGCAGTTGACCATCTCTTGTTTTAAGGTATGCATTGGCCTCGAACTCTGGTCCTTGCAAACCGTCTGCGGTACCATAACGTTTATGTGTTCCTTTTTCCGGATCAAAACGAATGATGCCGTTTGAGGTAGATATCCAGAAACTTCCAGCATCGTCTTCACAAATGCCTTTGATAAACTCTGTGGCAAGTCCGGCCTGTTCAGTGAAGATGGAGAATGTATCTTTTGTTTTATTGAACAGGTATAACCCAGCCTGCCCCACCCAAAGTCTCTTCTTACTGTCCACGAACAATACACGTAGGTCGGGCATCCTGTCCTGGCTGGTGAAATACTGTTTGAACTGTTTTGTGGTCTTAACGTAGCAGTTCAGTCCTCCGTCATCGGTGCCGAACCAGATGTTGCCATCGGTATCCTGGCAAATGGAAACGAAATTGTTGCCGGTTACATGGCTGAGCTGCTTTTCATCGCCAAATACCCGGGTGAAAGTATTTGTCTCAGGATTGAACAGGTTGAGCCCGCCGTAATAAGTGGCTACCCATATTTTTTTTTCATCATCCTCGAACACCTGCTGCACGAAATTGGAACTGATGGATCGTTCATTATTGTTGTCATGAGTGAAGCGTGTAAATTTACCCGTATTCCTGTCCAGGCGGTTAAGTCCGCCGCCCCAGGTGCTTACCCACATGTTGCCTTTGCTGTCTTCGGTCACATGCAGCACTTCATCTGATCCGAGGCTCTGCGGATCGAACGGGTTGTGCCGGTAATGCCGGTATTGGCCGGTCGTTTTATCGAGGCGGTTCAACCCCCCGCCATCTGTGCCAATCCAGATAAAGCCCTGTTTGTCTTCATAAAAAGCCTTTACATCGTTGTGGCTGAGTCCTTCTCCGCCATGCCGCTGTCGCTGGAAGCCAAAACTCTGGTGGCTGGGAATATAGAGGTTTACGCCACCGCGGTGTGTACCCAGCCAGAGGTTGCCCTGCCTGTCTTCATGTATGGCTGATATGGTGCGTTGGGAGAGGGTGGAAGAATTGAAAGGTTCGTTCTGGAACCTTTGGAAGGTGTTTTGCGCTGGCACAAACAGGTTTAATCCGCCGTTTACAGCGCCAACCCACACATTGTTATTTTTATCAATAAGAATACTGGTGATGAGGTTGCTGCCGATGCCGGATGTGCTTTTACGGTCGTGGCTATAGCGTTTCAGTTCACCAGTTGCGGGCGACAGGTGGAAGAGGCCTTCTTCTGAAGCGCCGATCCAAAGGTTTCCTTCATGGTCTTTCCGCATTACGCGGATGGCGTGGCCAGCCCCCGAAGGGTATTTGGAGTAGCGGGAGAATGTGGCTGTACGGTGGTCAAACCGCTGCATGCCTGTTTCTGTTCCGAGCCAGAGGTAACCATTGATGTCTTCCAGTATGCAGTGGATCTGGTTGCTGCCTCCTTCCGCGGATTTGTCTGGGTAAAAACGCCTGAAATCCTCCTTTCCGGCCTGGTAAAGGCTGAGGCCATTGGCGGTGGCTACCCATATTTTACCCTGATTGTCCTGGTAAATGCTGTTGATCCTGTTGTTGCTGATGGAATACGGGTTATCCGGTGCCGACTTGAAACTTTTGAACTTCCCCGTTTTCCTGTCCAGCCTGCTTAATCCGCTCGTGGTCCCTATCCAGAGCATGCCGCTACGGTCTTCGAACAGGCAGGTGATATAGTTTCCGCTGATGCTGCCGGAATCTGCAGGGCTGTGCCGGTAAACGCGTATGTTGTAGCCATCATACCTGTTGAGGCCATCGCGGGTGCCGAACCACATAAAACCCTGGCTGTCCTGTAAAATGGATTCAACCGTGCTGTTGGACAGTCCCTGTTCGCTGGTGATATGCGTAAAACGGAGTGCCTGAATCTGGGCTGGAGATACAATAGGAAAATGGAGAATCCATAAGAAAAGTATGGCGGAAAAAGCGCGACGCATAGAATGGCAGCAGTTTAAATTCTGATCGTAACAAGTAGCACTAAGTTAGTACTTACAGTGGGCTGAAACATAATAAATCTGGGATTTCTGGACGATTGAACCAAAAGAAAAAACGATCCCACCAATCCCATAAATACCTGTGAACTACCTTGATGGCTCTTAAATAAGGATTGCAACCGGAGGAATGAGCCTTCTTCCGGAAAGCGCCTCTTAACTAACGTTTCAAACTGCTTTAATGAAAAGAAAAAATCGATTGCTTCGCTTGCTTCCGGTCATTATCTTCTGTTTGGCCGGACTTTCCACTGTAGCTCAGCAAAAAAAAGTTTCCGGCAGAGTAACGGACATTGACAACCAGCCCATCCAGGGCGCCACCGTTACCGTCAAAAACAGTACAAGAACCACACTTACCGGGGAAAGCGGTGAGTTCAGTGTTGAGGCTTCCACCGGGGAAGTCCTGTCTATCAGTTTTGTTGGCTTCCTCTCGAAGGAGGTTCGGGTGGGGGATGGCGCCAATATAAATGTGGTGCTTAGTTCCAACCCCGCCAGTATGGACGAGGTGGTGGTGATCGGCTACGGCAGTTCCAGCCGCCGCGACCTGGCCACTTCAGTTGCTAAAATTGATCCCAAAAGTGTTCCTCAGGCGGCGAACAGTTCGCTCTCCCAACTGGTTTTTGGCCGGGCACCCGGTGTGGTGGCCACGCAGAACAGCAGTGAGCCGGGTGGCGCCATCAACATCTCCATACGGGGCAGGGGCAACCCCCTCGTTGTGGTGGATGGCGTACTTATGCCGTACGGTGGTCTGGAACCGGGCAGCGGTGAGCGTGGTATGAACTCGAATGTGAACAGGGGCGGTTTCGCAGGCATCAACCCGAATGATATTGAGTCAATAGAATTTCTGAAGGATGCCAGCGCCAGTATGTACGGTGTGGGTGCTGCAAATGGTGTAATGCTGATCACTACCAAGAAAGGTAAGGGCAGGAGAACCAGCGTAAATTACGATGGCAGCAGGTCCCTGGTAACCAACATGAAATATTTCGAGCCGCTGAATGCCAAAGATTACATGAATTACTATAACCAGCTTACCACCGATTGGGTGATGGCCGACAAAAAAATGGGGCCTTTCGGACCAAATCCTATTGACCTCACCGATTACTGGGCCGGAAGAACCGCTTACAGGCCGTTTACCGAAGAACAGATTGCTAATGCCGGTGTTGGCACCGACTGGCTGGGTTATGTATTGAGAAATGGCAGCATTGATAACCATAACCTTACCATCAGCGGCGCTACTGATAAAGTGAATTATTTCTTCTCCGGTGGCCTTTTCAATCAGCAGGGTACAGTAGTGAACTCCGGGTTAAAGCGTTATTCAGGCAGAATGAACCTCACTTTCAACCTCACCAAGTTTCTCTCCTTTACCACCAACGTAAACTACTCCAGGATACAAAACCTGAACTCTCAGGCGGGTGGCCAGTCTGCCAGCATCGGCCAGCAGGCGTTCGGCGCTATCCAGGCGGCCATCGGTTATCCTTCTTACCTGCCTGTATTCGACCCGAATACCGGACAATACACCCGCTTCCAGATGGTAGGAAACCCGGTTTCCCTGCTTAGTATTTATGACAGATCGCGCGGTTCTAACCTGTTTACCACTTTTTCTGCAGACATCAGTATCATCCCCAATGTGCTGACGGCTAAGATTCAGTACGGCAATAACTATGATATGGCCGAGCGCAATTATTTTATCCCGAGCACGGTTTTCTTCGATCAGTTGAACAGGTCGCGCGCAGCGCTAAACACGCAACGGCGCGAACACCAAACCAAGGAAGCTACAATAGCTTTCAAGAAAAATCTGGGAGAACTGGTTAGAATGGATGCCGTGGGCGGTATAGGAGAATATCCCATCAAAAGTTTCAGCTTCGGAGCCCTTGCTGCAGATATGATGGACGGCATCGGCTTTGACGCGCTGCAAACAGGAACCGCTACATCACATGTGGTGAACTCGAGCCGGAGCGAAACCAAAAGAAGGTCTTATTTCGCCAGGAGCAATTTTGATATTGCGGACAAATACGGGATATCATTAATTTACCGTTACGATGGCTACAGCCAGTTCTTCCCGCAAAACAAATACGCCTCCTTCTATAATTTCGGTATCAACTGGAAAATCTCCAACGAGAATTTCCTTAAGGATGTGGCCTTTATTGACCTCCTTAAACTCCGTGCCAGTCATGGGCTTATGGGAGATCCCGGGTCACAGGCTTACGGTACTTTCAGCCCCGATGGCAACATCATCAGCTTTAACAATGGTTCCATCACCCGTGTTCCCTATTTCTTAAGCCAGTTGGATGTACCAAGCCTGCGTTGGCCTAAAACCTATAACACAACAGTAGCGTTGGATTTCGGCCTCTTTAATGACCGTCTTTCAGGCAGCCTGGACTTTTTCCGCGACGACTTAACCGATCTTTTAGTGAATGCGCCCACCGACATGCTGAGCTTTATCTCAAGCCAGCCTTTGAACTCGGGCCGCCAGGTCAGGGTTGGTTTTGAACTTGGCATTAACACGAGCAATATCCGCACTTCGAATTTCGACTGGTCAAGTATGATCAACCTGTCGAGAAGCAGAATCCGTTGGGACGAACGCCAGGTGAATACCTTCCTGCGCAGTTGGGAAGATCCTAAAGACTTTTTCGGTACAAGCTATGTTATGCGTACCAGTGGCATTCTGGATGGCGTAAAGGAAATTCCTGCGTCGCAACCTGCAGGAGCGCGACTGCCAGGCTCCCCGATATTCGTAGATCAGAACAATGATGGTAAGATCGATACGGCAGACATTGTGAAACTGAGCAACGATGTGAAACTGGCGATTGGCTTCGGAAACACTTTCAGGATGAAGCAATTTGAGTTATCTGTTATGTTCTATGGCCAGATTGGTGGAAGAGCGTCTACGCCTGCCGCTGCATGGGCCAACGCGGCTGATTTCATTGCCGGCGGATACAATGTTGTGCAGGAAATTGATGAGGTTTGGACAACAGCGAACCCTACAGGAACCCGTCCGGGCGTAGCGTTTCACTCCGGGTCAGTTGTTTTCCCGGTAGGAAATGATATAGGGCTTCAAAGTACAAACTTCCTGCGTTGCCGCAACGTAACGCTCGGGTACACCTTTAACTCACCCTTTGTTGCCAGGTATGCATCTAACCTGAGAGTATATGTGGATGTACAGAATCCCTTCATTCTCACCAACTTCAAGTATGTTGATCCGGAAGTGTCGGTTGCCAGTGTAAAAGGCGGCCCTGCTCCCTTCCCCATGGCAAGAACATACTCTCTTGGTATCAGAGCAAATTTCTAACGAACGATAAAAATATTTCAGATGAACAAGTTCATAACCATCTTAATGCTTGTTGCTTTAAGCACGGGTATAGGATGTAAAAAAGGGCTGGACCGTACAAACTTCGGGGTGTTGTCTCCCGTAAACTTCCCGCTTACAGAAGCTGAATTTGAAACCTATGCGCTGGTCGTATACAAGCCATTCGGTTCTAAATGGTCTTACGGGGATGGCGGCAACCAATTCCTCTGGCATGGCGCGGAGTGGAGCAATATTTTTGTGAATGATCTCCCATCGGATCTGTTTAATAAATTTCTTGATTGGGGCGGCCACTGGAGAGAAATGAGTGAGGCGAATTTTTCACCCAGGCTCAACCACGGCACAGATGGGCACTTTCATAAAACAAGGTTTATTACCCGCATCACCAAGATTATTGATGATCTGCAAAAAGCCACTGTTCTATCCGATGCGAAAAAATCCCTGCTTATTGCGGAGGCGCGCATGGCGCGGGGTTGGCTGATGTATTACCTGCATACCTATTACGGACCCGTTCCGGTAATATTGGATCCTGCTAAAATAGGCACAGAGGCTGAAGCCGACCTGACGCGGCCTGATAAGGATGCTTTTGTAAAAGCGGCTGCTGAGGACCTGCGTTTTGCAGCCGATAACCTCCCACCCACACCGGCTGAATACGGGCGCTTCAACAAAGGCATTGCTTTGGGCGTACTGATGCGGTTGCACCTGTTCGATAAAAATTTCCAGGCAGCAGAAGCCGCAGGAAGGGAACTGCTTGCCATGAATTATAGTCTTATAGTGAACTATAAAGATCTTTTCCGCGTGGCTACGGAAAAAAATACCGAAACCATCTGGGCTGTATCCGTGGATCCTGCAGGTGATGGTACGGGCGCACGCGCCAACTTCAACCCCTGGGGATTTTATATTTATCCGGCCAATTATCCGGGTAACCTGGCGGCCAATGGTACCCGCTCCGGCGGCTGGTCGGCCAATGCGCCCTTCACCCCCACCTGGGCTTTCTACGATTCGTTTGATCCCAACGATAAACGAAGAGAATTGCTGATTACCTCTTACAATGCAGTACGGAACAATGGCACGCCAACAGGACAAACAATAACAAGGAGCAACCTGCTTGGACCGGTTTGTGCAAAATATCCTGACGATGATGCCACAGCTTACCAGGGCAACGATATTCCCGTATTACGCTATGCAGATGTATTGCTGATGATGGCTGAAGCCATTAACGGACATGCAGGAGTAACCAATGAAGCCGCGGAATTTGTAAACACCGTACGCCGTCGCGCAGGTATTGGCGACCTTCCCCCGGCAAGCAAAGCATCGAAAGAGGCATTCAATACCGCCATTCTTCAGGAACGTGCATGGGAGCTTTATTTCGAAGGATTCCGCCGGATAGACCTGATGCGTTTTGGAAAATGGAACGAATACCTCACTGCTGCCGGCAAAACTCCGCTTCCGGCAGAAGGCAATGGCTATTTCCCCATTCCCCAGTATATACTTAATGCTGGCCAGGGTAAAGTAACCCAGAACCCCGGTTATCCGCAATAATGCAATAGTTTTATACCTGACGATGTTTACCGGATCGCTTGAAAACGCTTGCGATCCGGTAAATCAGGTACACACAAAATTTACCGATTATTAACCGGAGGTTCCTGCGTGAAGGTGAGCGATGCGTGATATTCCAGGGTTTTGCTACTTCCGGTTAAACCACTCAGCCGAAACCACATTGAAGATGCAGCGTAAATCCCTTTTTTTACTGGCAATATTGTTCACACTGTTTTGTGCGCCTGCCGCTGGTCAGAAGTCTATTGGCAAGAATCCTGTTTATGTAGATAAAAAAGGAGTGATGCGCTACACGAAGGGAAATGGAGAAGTCGCCCTTTTTGGCGTGAACTATTCACTGCCCTTTGCATACGGCTATAAATCCGTAAAAGCGCTCGGACTTGATCATAAAAAAGAAATCGATAAAGACATCTATCATTTTGCGCGGCTTGGCGTGAATGCGTTCCGTATTCACATGTTTGATACCGAGATTTCAGATTCCGCGGGTAATCTCATTGAAAACGTTCACCTCGATTTATTTGATTACATGGTAGCGGCGCTGAAAAAAAGGGGCATAAAAATGGTGATCACGCCCATTGCGTACTGGGGAAATGGTTATCCCGCACCAGATGATAAAACACCGGGATTCTCCAGGAAATGGGGCAAAAGAATGGCGAATGTAAACGACAGCGCTATCAGGGCGCAGCAGAATTTTGTAAAACAACTATTTAACCACGTTAACCCTTATACCAAAAATACTTTCCAGCTTGATCCTGATGTAATTGCCGTGGAAATCAACAACGAACCCAACCATGGTCAAAAAGAAGGCATCATGCCTTACATCAATGGCATGGTGGATGCTATTAAAAGCACCGGTTTTACGAAACCTTTATTTTACAACATCAGCCAGAACCTGTCCGCAGCCGTGCCCATATCATCCTCCAATGTAGCGGGTGTTACTTTTCAATGGTATCCCACTGGCTTGGTGGCGAACCGGGAAATCAAAGGGAACTTTCTGCCACATGTGAGCCGTTACACCATCCCTTTCGATACGATTCCCGCATACCGAAACAAGGCGTTGCTCATTTACGAATTTGATCCGGCGGATGTATTTCAGTCGAATATGCTGCCCACAATGGCACGCAGTTTCCGCAGCGCGGGTTTTCAATGGGCCACGCAATTCGCCTGGGATCCATTGGCTACTGCAGACAACAATACAGAATACCAGACACACTACCTGAACCTGGCTTATTCACCAGGTAAGGCCGTAAGTCTGCTTATTGCCTCGAAGGTTTTTAAGGTAATCCCAAGGGGGTATCCGGCAGCGGGTTATCCCGCCGACAGTTCTTTTGGTGTTTTTCGCGTGAGTTATAAAAACAACCTCAGCGAAATGAACAGTGAAGAAGAATTCTACTATACCAATAATACTGTATCGGTTCCCGTTACTGCTGACCGCCTGAAGCATGTGGCTGGCGTGGGAAGCTCTCAGGTGGTCAACTATGACGGCAGCGGTGCCTATTTCCTCGATAAACTGGAAGAAGGCATCTGGCGCCTTGAAGTAATGCCTGATGCAATTCATATCAACGATCCGTTCGGGCGTGCCTCACCAAAAAGAGAAGTGACGCGCATTGAATGGAATACCCGCGAAATGGCGCTGCGCCTGCCCGACCTCGGCAATGAGTTTTCAATCGTTCCACTGAACGATGGCAATACGCTGAAACCAGCGGTAAACGACGGACACTTTAATATCCGGCCAGGCACTTACCTGGTGGTACGCCAGCAGAAAGATGCGTCTAAATGGAATGCATCCTCGGTTATGGGGTACCTGAAACTCAACGAATTTGTGGCCCCGCCACAAACAATACAAGCTCCGGCTATCTGGTTTGTTCCTCCTGTGCAGGCGGTGGCAGGTAAGCCGCTCAGGTTAAGCTTACAGGCTGCCGGTGCAGGTGCCGGTGATACCATTACCCTCCAGCTTGCAGGACCAGGCAGGTTTGGCGGACGGCCATTGTTGTTCCAACGCACAACAGGCAACAGCTATGAAGTACAGGTCCCTGCGGAAAATATGACACCCGGCGTACTCAGCTACCGTATTCTATTCCGCAAAAATGGCGAATATCATGCGTATCCCGGCGCAGTAACAGGTAATCCGCGTGCCTGGGATTATGTAGCGGGCGCATCGTATGAACTGCCGGTTCGCCCTTCGGATAAAGGCTGGCTGGTTTTCAACGCGGCTACCGACAGGCAACTACTCACCTATACATCTTCCAGAAATCCAATGGACACAAGGCTTGTTCCCGGAGCTATCCCCGGAAGTATTGTTTACCGAATGGCCGTACAGGAAATAAACAAAGGCCAGGTGATCGGATTTGAAGCGTACCTGGGCGAACAGGTGGCTGCATTGGGACAAGAAGCATCAGATATGAAGACCCTTGTAATAAGGGCAGGAAGCGGCGGCGGAAAACCGGTTACGGCAAAAGTATTACTCATTACAAAAGATGCGATTCCTTTCGCCACCACAATTACATTCCCGGTAGCCACGCAGGATATTGAAATACCCGTGAGCAAGTTAAGGCAGGACGCCATGCTGCTGCTGCCCAAAGCCAATCCCGGCATATTGCCTTTATGGTTCTCACCGGTTGGCGCACACACGCTTTCTTTACCCGAGGTAGAAAGAATACAGGTTATAATCGGGGGGAAAGATCAACTCGCGGATCAGACGCCCTTGTCGTTGGAAATCGAATCAGTTTGGATAAAAAAATAAAGACAGGACATGAGAACATGTAAATTTTCCCTTTTCTTCCTTTGTATTTCACTGCTCTGTATGCACACATCCGGCGTGGCGCAGACAGGGTCTTTACGCAAACGCATCAGCCTGGATGAAGACTGGCGTTTTCATTTTGGTCATGCTGCCGACCCGGCGAAAGATTTCAACTACGGTATCGCCAATATTTTTTCGAAAAGTGGCGCCGCGGCCAACACGGCCATAGACCCGCGTTTCAAAGATTCAGCGTGGCGCAAACTGGACATCCCGCACGATTGGGCCGTGGAACTGCCATTTGTCAACTCTCCGAATTTTGATGTGATGGCACACGGTTATAAACCCGTGGGCGGACTTTTTCCGGAAACCAGCATCGGGTGGTACCGGAAGCAGTTTTCGGTTGCAAAAAAAGATTCAGGCCAGCGTTTTCAGTTACAATTCGACGGGATATTCCGGGACGCCAGCTTCTGGCTCAACGGCTTTTACCTGGGCAACAATAAGAGCGGTTATGTTGGTGTGGCTTATGACGTTACGGATTATGTGCAATATGGCAAATCAAACATATTGGTGGTGCGGGTGGACGCAACGCAGTATGAGGGCTGGTTTTATGAAGGCGCAGGGATATACCGGCATGTATGGCTGAACCAGTACCATCCCGTTCACATTGCGCATGGTGGCATGTTTGCTTACGCTGCCGTAAAAGCCGGCAGCGCCGCGGTTACGGTTGAAACGGAACTGCAAAACGACCTGCTCGCTGCTGCGGAGGTAACTGTATCTTCTTTCGTTGCGGATCGTGCCGGACGGAAACTTATAAGCGCACCAGATCAGCGTGTGAGCCTTACCGTTAATGACAAAAAAACGGTAAAGCAGGTGCTGGAGGTTAAAAACCCAACCTTATGGTCCCTTGAAAATCCTTACCTGTACCGGGTGGTTTCGGTGGTGAAATATGGAGGAAAGGTTGTTGACAGCGTGGCGCAGCGCTTTGGTATACGCACCATAGAAGTAAAGCCGAACGGGGTTTTCCTCAACGGCAAACACATAAAGATAAAAGGCACCAACAACCACCAGGACCATGCGGGATTAGGATCCGCACTGCCCGATTACATGCAGTTTTACCGGGTGAACCTGTTAAAGGCATGGGGCAGCAACGCCTACCGCAGCAGCCATAACGCACCCGCACCGGAAATACTCGATGCCTGCGACAGTCTGGGTTTACTCGTAATGGACGAACACCGCCTGCTCAACAGCTCCCCGGAATACATCGACCAGTTCGAAAGGCTCCTGAAAAGAGACAGGAGCAGGGCCTCCGTTTTCATGTGGTCCATCGGCAATGAAGAAGGATGGATCCAGGGTAATGCCACGGGCCGTGCGATCGCGCGGACGCTGCTGGCCAAACAACGCGAACTCGATCCTACCCGTGTGAGCACCTACGCGGCGGACATGGCAAACGTGTTCCCTGGCGTGAACGAGGTTATTCCAGTCCGCGGTTTCAATTACCGCCAGTTCGCGGTAGCCGATTACCACCGCGATCACCCGCAGCAACCCATCATCGGAACCGAAATGGGCAGCACGGTAACCACACGCGGCATCTATGAAAAAGATTCCATACGGGCCTATGTGCCCGACCAGGATATTACAGCGCCATGGTGGGCCAGCACGGCCGAAACATGGTGGAAGCTTGCGGCAGACAACAACGCGTGGCTCGGCGGATTTATATGGACCGGATTCGATTACCGCGGTGAACCCACACCCTACAAATGGCCTAATATTTCATCGCATTTCGGGATCATGGACATGTGCGGGTTCCCTAAAAATATTTATTACTATTATCAAAGCTGGTGGACCGATAAAGATGTGCTCCATATTGCACCACACTGGAACTGGAAGGGAAAAGAAGGAAAGCCCGTGGAAGTATGGGTGAACTCCAATGCCGATGATGTAGAACTTTTCCTGAATGGAAAGTCGCTAGGGAAAAAAGAAATGCCCCGGCAGTCGCACCTGAAATGGACCGTAAACTATGAACCCGGAACACTTGAAGCCATAGCCTATAAGAAGGGACGCAAGATTACACGAAAGGTGGAAACAACAGGTGATGCATACGAAATTGTAGTATCGCCTTACAAAACCACCATGCTTGGTGATGGAAAAGATGCCGCCGTGATTAACCTGAGCGTGGTGGACAGGCAGGGCAGGGAAGTGCCCGACGCGCAGCACCTTATCCGTTTCGTGCTGAAAGGCGATGCGAAGATTATCGGTGTAGGCAATGGCGACCCCAGCAGCCATGAGCCCGACAAGTACCTGAATGGTGAAGAATGGAAGCGCAGCCTTTTTAACGGTAAAGCGCAGGTGATTCTGCAGGCGGGTAAAACAGCCGGTACCATCCGTTTTGAAGCGAAAGCAGATGGGCTTCAGACCGGCGCCACCGATATCATCACCGTTCACCCCGGTACGCCTACACCCGTTACTGCCATACAGCACAATTTCCCTATCGCCAAAGGAACAGGCAGGCCCGCCGATAAAATGATCGGCGCAGATATTTCTTTCCTGCCACAACTGGAATCCCGTGGTATGAAATTCTCCGACAAAGGACAGGCGAAGGACGTACTCGATATTTTAAAAGATCATGGGTTCAACTACATCAGGTTGCGCATATTTAATAACCCCGCCGCTGACAGCGGTTATTCCCCGCGTCGCGGTTTCTGTGACCTCGACAATACCCTGAAAATGGCCAAACGCATCAAAGCAGCAGGAATGAAATTCCTCCTCGATTTTCATTACAGTGATACCTGGGCCGACCCCGGAAAGCAATTCAAACCATCAGCATGGAAGGGAAAAAACTTTCCTGAGCTCACACGTGCCGTGTACGACTACACAAAGGACGTAATGGACGCTTTGAAAAAGCAGGGTACACTCCCCGATATGGTGCAGGTGGGCAACGAGATCAACCACGGCATGATCTGGCCGGAAGGCAATATCGGTAACCTGGATAGTCTCGCCCAGCTTATTTATGCAGGCATCAACGGCGTTAAGGTGGTGGACCCCGGTTCCACGATCATGCTTCATGTGGCCCTCGGCGGACAGAACGATGAGAGCCGCTTCTTCTATGATAACATGTTGCTGAGAGCTGTGCCCTTTGATGTGATTGGCCTTTCCTATTACCCCAAATGGCACTGCACACTGGACGACCTTGAATACAATGCCAACGATATGGCCAACCGTTACAAGAAGGATGTGATTATTGTAGAATATTCACACAAGAAAAAAGAAGTCAACAACATCGGCTTTAACCTTTCCAATGGCCGGGGAAAGGGAACCTGCATCTGGGAACCCCTGAACACCTGGGAGAAAATTTTTGACAACAACGGACAACCGAACGAATTGCTCGCCGTGTATGACGAGATCAGCCAAACATTCATTCCATCAGCCACAAAGAAATAAAAACAACCCTTGTTAAGTAAAGAACAAACTATGAACCAAATCATCCCATCTGCTATCGCCTGTAAAAGCAGGGCTTTTTTTCGTTTTTTTCTGCTGGTGGTGCTTATGTTGCCGCTGGCCGCTACCGCCCAACTGATTAATCTCCCCAATGGATGGGGTGACGGATATGCCTATGCGAATGGAGCAAGACTTCATTATTACCATGCCAAACCAGCGCAAGGGAAACCCGTGATGGTGATGGTGCATGGCGTGACCGACAACGGACTCTGCTGGACAACACTGGCCGAGCAATTCCAGAACGACTACGATATTTATATGCTGGATGCCCGCGGACATGGTCTTTCCGATCCCATGACCACATCAGATAACGGACAAACCCTCATCAAAGACCTGGTTTCCTTCGTGCAGTTCATGAAATGGGAGAAACCGATCCTGGTAGGACACTCCATGGGAGCCGCCACTGTAATGAGAGTGGGGGCGGAATTTCCCGAAGTGGCCAGCGCCATTATCCTGCTTGATCCGGGATTGGGAGGCTTTCCTGGTGGCAGGCCCGCCGGTGCCGGAAGAGATTCAGCAGCACGGAACCGTCCGCCTGTTACCACCCAAATAAACAAGCCAACTGCACCCGACAGGCTGTCCTTCAGCATGTTTGCCACACCTGAAGTACTGGTGGCACAAAATAACTACCGTTTTGAAGACCTGGTGGCCACCGGCAGGCGACAGTTTCCCAAATGGCACGAAAGAGATGTTTACTACTGGGCGCTTTCAAAGAAGCAGTACCATGGCCCGTACACTACTGAGGCCGGACAGGCGATGACCGGTACCATGAGCACACGCGATGCCTTGGCTAAAATACAGGTGCCCGCTATTATCTTGAAGGCGGACGCTTCCCCTGAAGTAAAAAAAGCAAATGAAGAAGCGGTTAAAGTGATGCAAAAGGGAAAAATCGTGCACATAGATGGCGGAGCGCATAACCTGCACCACGATGAGTTGATCCGTACCACTGATGTGATGAGGAATTTCCTCTCAACCCTCTAAACGGAAAACAATACCATGAAGCGCATCCTCTTTAGTACAATAATGTTATTTAGCCTGAAGTGTACATTCGCTCAGACACCCGCATCGTTCAGGCCCGATTCCGCTTATATTCCCGTGGAGGTGAATACGGACAGTAGCGCCGTTTTCAGGTTTTATGCGCCGAACGCAAAGTCAGTTACTTTAGGTGGCGACCTGAAAGCCGCCAAAACAGAGCGGGATAATAACGGCGTATGGACCATGCGCACAGGTCCGGGAATATTTCCCAGCGCTTACCGTTATTTTTTTATGGTGGATGGCGTTAAAGTGAATGATCCTAAAAATCCCATGACGGCCGATTTCCGGCCAATCGTGGAACTCGTTCCGGGAAGAGATACCTTGTTCTGGCAGCAAAAAAAAGTGCCCCACGGTGCTATGTCTATCATGCACTACGAATCAAAATCAACGGCATCCATCCGGCGTATGTTCGTGTGGACGCCACCAGGTTATTTTGCAGGTACTGAAAAACTTCCGGTGCTTTACCTGGTGCATGGCGGCGGAGACAACGATACCAACTGGCCGGGCCAGGGGAAAGCCGGTTGGATACTGGACAATCTGTTCCATGAAGGAAAAATGGTACCCATGGTGGTGGTGATGCCTGACGGCAGTATTCCGGTTCCACTGTTCGCCAAAGACATGGGAAATGATATCATTCCTTTCGTGGAAGCCAATTTCAGGGTGCATAAAAATCCGGAAAACCGCGCAATGGCGGGATTGTCGATGGGAGGGCTGGAAACACTGGAAACACTACTGGCTTATCCGTCTTTGTTCCGGTATGCCGGTGTTTGGGGTTCAGGCTGGCATTCCCATGTGGCCGGAAACTATGAACGGTATGAAAAGCTGGTAAAGGAAGCGGCGCCCCAACTCCGTAAGTCGTTGCAGTACTTTTCTTTCATGACAGGCGGCAGTTCAGACATCGCCGATAAAAACAATGACCTCACAGTAGCGGTATTCGACAAATACAATGTAAAATCTACAGTGGCCAAAACGGAAGGTGGACATACGATGTATGCCTGGAAGCTACACCTGCTTGATTTTGCACCAAGGTTGTTCCGTTAAATTAACCCGGTAACCGTTAACGATCGATTGCTTTTTAATATGATACAGATGAAAAATCTTGCTTTGTGCGCACTGATATGTACTTCTCTGTTGGTTGCAGGCAAATGCCTGGCTCAATCGAACGGGCGTGAGCGTAAACTGATTGATACAGACTGGAAGTTTTCCCGTGAAGATACGGTTGGCGCCGAAAAGCCCGGGTTTAACGATGGCAGGTGGAGGGTACTGGACCTGCCACACGATTGGAGCATTGAACATGCGTTTGATAAGGACGCGCCTACAGGCGGTGGCGGAGGTTATCTTCCTACCGGCGTAGGATGGTACAGAAAACGTTTTACCTTACCCAGGAACCTTTTGTCGAAGTCCGTTTCCATTGAGTTTGAAGGTGTTTACCAGAACAGTGATGTATGGCTTAACGGACACCACCTGGGACATTACCCCAATGGCTATATGAGTTTCTGGTATGATCTTACCCCGCACCTGAAGGCGGGAGAAAACGTGATCGCGGTAAGGGTGGATAATTCAAGGCAGCCCAATACGCGCTGGTATTCAGGATCGGGCATCTACCGCCATGTATGGATCACTACCGCAGATCCCGTTCATATCAAACAATGGGGTACCTATATTACTACGCCTAAGGTAGATTCCAATTCGGCTGTTGTTGCCGTTCAAACTACCATCGAACAGGCTGCCAGAGCACCGGCAGGAACCCTATTGCGTGCAATTATAACCGACAACACAGGAAAAGAAGTGGCCCGTATGGAAACACCGGCCACAGGCAAGGGCACAGTGAATCTTCAGATGACCGTAACAAAACCCTCCCTTTGGTCTGTAAAGGCGCCCACGCTTTATAAACTGCATACCGAAATACGGGTGGGGACAAAACTACTGGACAGAACCACCACCAGTTTCGGAATCCGCCATATAGCCTATGATGCCAAGAGGGGTTTCCTGCTGAATGGCGAGCGCGTTAAGATGAACGGCGTTTGTTTGCACCACGATGGAGGAAGTGTAGGCGCCGCGGTGCCTCTAGGTGTTTGGGTCAGACGATTCCAGGTGCTGAAAGAAATGGGTTGCAACGCCATCCGCACCTCTCACAATCCGATGGCTCCGGAATTCCTTGACCTCTGCGACAGTATGGGGTTCCTGGTACAAAACGAAGTTTTTGACGAATGGAAAGCCGGTAAAGTGAAATGGGGTTACAGCAACTATTTCGATGAATGGTCCCAGAAGGACCTCGTCAATTTTATTCACCGCGACAGGAACCACCCCTCTGTTGTGATGTGGAGCGCGGGCAATGAAATAGGGGAACAAAAACAGGAGAAAGGATATGAAATATTGCGTGCGCTGATTGAAACCCTGCACCGTGAAGATCCCACGCGCCCGGTAACCACCGGCAACGACCAAATCGCTGCTGAACCTGCACCGGCCACACTTACCTTTCTGAACATGCTTGATATTGTAGGCTACAACTATGTGGACAGGTGGCGCGACCGGCGCGAGCTTTTTTACAGCATCGACAAACTCGATCATCCCGAATGGAAAATGATTGGAACGGAAAACGTGTCGGTGTCCGGCGTTAGAGGACAATATTTTGGCGGAGTAAGGGGTGGTGTGGATTCAACCGTTATCAGGCCGGTTAATTTACCCGGTCTGCTCCGCGCCGAGCAACTTTGGAAATTTACTTCCGCCCACGATTATGTGATCGGAGATTTTATGTGGACCGGCATTGATTACCTCGGCGAAGCAAGATGGCCATCAAAAAATTCCAGCTCCGGGGTAATTGACCTCTGTGGCTTTCCCAAAGACGCCTATTATTTTTATCAAAGCCAGTGGACCGATGCACCTATGGCGCATATTTTCCCGCACTGGAACTGGCCGGGCAGGGAAGGGAAAGTGATACCGGTAATGGTATACACCAATTGCGACAGTGTGGA